>NZ_CANLZC010000025.1 GCF_947495455.1 uncultured Shewanella sp.
GTGTGGGCTCCATTGGCTAATTGGTCAAATTCAGACCGTACTCCTTCGAGGGAAGGGAGTCCATACATCTCGTTCGAAGCGTTTTACAAAGTAAAACCTCACCCTGCCGCAGGCTGTTGTGCAAATCTAAAAATAACTCGCCGTGAATATGTCCCTATAGGCTCAAACGAAAACATCCTTGTTTTCGATGGTTATTTTTGTATTTACACTGATTTAAAAGCAAAAAGCAAAAAGCAAAAAGCAAAAAGCAAAAAGCAAAAAGCAAAAAGCAAAAAGCAAAAAGCAAAAATAGGTTCCTTTCTTTAATTTTAGTGAGTGGTATCTGATTAAATATAATATAGCTACCTACATTCTATTTTTTTAATAGCTAATTCAACGTCGTCGATGTTTCTCGCTCATAGAGGTCATAATAATGACCTTCAATATCATCCTTGTTTCCCGTTCATTAGCTTATGGCGTTGCCATATTCACCCTATTTGTCGCTCATAGCAGCCATTTTATGGCTTCGCCCTGAAACCGAAACTAGCAGTTGTATTTACACCGATTTAAAAGCAAAAAGCAAAAACAGAGAGTTTAGCCAATAGTGAGGGAATGGTTGGGAGTGTGAAGGATGTTGAATGCGTCTGTATCGATTAATTCGCTTTGACACGAATATATTTCAAGCAAAAAGGTTAATGAGATCAGATAACAACAGCTTTTATGTGGATTTTAACGGTTTTCGTGTGATACATTTGTTTTTTAAGTGTTGATCATGCCTTTGAATGAGTGTGACTTATTTTTTGAACAAGAGGTAAGTCGAGGGGCAAATCAAGGACTCAAGTGGTGGAATGAAAAGGTGGCTAAGTGTGAGTGAGCCTTTGAAGTAAGTGGGCGGATAGTGGCTCATTAAAACCGCGAATAATGATCAAAAATGAGAAAATATTTGGCTGGAGCGCTATGTTAAGGTTTAAATCTGCACTGTCTATTTTGTCTAAAAGCTCACCCTATGCGGTGAGTACGCTGGGTCAGAATGCTCAATCTGTTGAGGATCAGATAAAAGAGTACCTATTTATTACCACTGATATTGAAAAGGCCTTTAGGAAAGCCCTAGATGCAGCTAAATTTGGTGATATTATTTTTTTATGTGGCAGCAGTGGTGATGGTAAGTCTGAAATATTGACTCGATATTGTAAGATGCCTGCGTTTAAAGAGAAATGTACTTTTCACTTAGACGCGACTCATAGTTTTTCTCCTACGACTAATGCTATCCAAACTTTAGATACGCTTTTTGCTAAACATTATAATGACAATAGTGTGTTGGTGATTGGGATTAATATTGGTATGTTGGGCAATTATGCCCAAGAAGGCGCGGAAGCACATTTTTCTATTAAGCAATCGATAAGTGATTTTCTTGAAGGAAAAGAAGGGAGTGATAATCATGTTTTTCTCGACTTTGAACAGTTCCCTAAGTTCGTATTAGATAAGGCTGGCCACAGTGCAGCATTTATTAAAGCATTTATGCAAAAGTTGACCGCCCCCTCAAATAATATTATTCGAGATCATTTTGAACACGAAAAAACACTGCATGCAAGAGATAAAGTTTTGTGCGTAAATTATGAGTTGTTTAGTGATGAGAATGTCCAAGATATTGTTATTGAGCTTCTGTTTAAGGCGAGATTGGTTAAAGATCAGTTTTTGACGGCTCGTGCTTTACTCGATTTTGTATTTCATTTATTAGCTGGCCCAAGCTATTTATTCGATAATATTTTTACAGGTAATGACAACGAAATAGCAAGTAAAATTGTTGAGTTTGATCCTGCTAACATACGTTCTCAACATATCGATAAATTTATCTTATCACGAAGTTTGGGTTTACAGGACAGTGCCTTTAATGTGATGGTGGAAACACTTTCACTTAAAGGAATTGAGTCTACATTACGTCCCGAATCTTATTTAAGACTGTTTTATTTGTTGAAGAATACCGAGTTAGGTAACAATTACCATCATTCTTTTAAGGATGATTTTCAGCAGAAATCGATTGTAGAATTTGCAAGGGTTTGGTACTTGCATTTTCATTTTGATGGCTCTGATGAGCACAAAAAAGCATTGCGTCATTATTATAGACATATTGCGGTTGCCGCTATTCATAAATACAACAATCGAAATGCGTCAACTTTAGAGAAGAAAGAATTTTTTATCTCAGAACACAATGGGTTTCAAGTAGCGGCTGAGCTTGAGTTTAAGGAACATATTGCTGAAATAGAGAAAAATATTGAAAGAAAAACTTCTCATTTTAATTCCTATTTTAAAGTGGGTAAAAAAGTGATTAAATTATCAACCAATATTAATCTATTTAGCTTAATGATCCGGATTGTTGAAGGGTATCGACCGAATAAATATGATAAAAGCACGATTGTTTTGCTTGATGAAGTCATTGATAAAATTGCAGATATAGCAAATTCCACTCAAACATTGCATATTTTACATAAAGGAAGTCGATACAAAATTACCAATGATGATTATGAAGAGTTCGAAGTGAGTGGATTATAATATGTTGCTATTAAAACCAGAATTACCTTGCACAAAAGAAGAAGTTAAAAATAACGTATTAAGTCGTTACTTTCCTATCAGAACAAAAGATCGGCAAGATATTTTTAACTGGGATAGTGTATTAGGACATGTTGTTAAGCAATCCTATGGTAGAGATTTTATCCCCTTTAAGGACCCAAATGATCCGTTAAATAAAAAAAATAAATTATTTGAGTTAAGTGACTTCAAAGAAAAGAGTCAAGAATCTTTTCTTAGAAAATTAGATGTAGCTAAATTTTGGTTCATTATCGATTCAATGTATTTTCAAGGTGACGGGCTGTATAAAATAGCGCCTGAATTTTTACTTTTTAAAACGAATAGAACTGTCGGTAATACGACGAATAGTCGCTTGGGGAATATGTTTTCAAGCTTATTACAAGATTTTGTTTTTAAAGAAAAACCAATAATCAAACTTAATTTTCTTGAGCAGCAGCTGTATGATGTGCTCAATGCATATCTTTGTGAGCAAAAAAATGAGTCTCGATGGAGTGAGAAAGAAACGCCATATTTACCTTTTATGACGTCAATGTTTCAAAATGATCTTAATTTTTTAAGCCAAAGACCCAAGTATTTATTAACCGTATTTAAAGATTTTCTAAGGCTTTATGCACACCTTTATACTGCTCAACTTGCTTTGAATTTGAAAGATTGGCGTTCTGGTGAACCTAAACCTAAATATCATTATTTTATTTTAGATAATGAAAAGGCCAGTGATGAACGCATTCTTGTTAAGGATCATGGTTATAAGCAACTGAAAGGAGCGCTTTGGAATATTTTCCCGTACTTAGCAATGAACGAAAGCTTACAGTCAACTAAAGCACAAATGAATCCTATTTGGGTTTTGGCCAAAAATTGCTCTGAAAATCCAGGCTGCACAGAAGCATTAAAAGTCTACGCAGAAGCATTTAAAGAAAACCGCCAACTCAATACAGTGCTTACAGACTCTAATGACCCACTCGATCAACTTGATAATCTCTTCAAGCTGGCATTGGCTCAATTTTCTCGAGGAGAGTCTCGTCATGAAATTAATTCTCTTTATGTGAAATCAGTAAGTTCAGAATTATGTGAGTCTTTTATACAAAGTCGTGGTCGAGCTGGGCGTGTCATGGTCTTTAATCAAGACTATCTTATTTTACTGACAAATTTAGCCATAGGCGAGAGAGATAAATTAAGATTTCACGAGTTAATTTTGGCTTTTGAAGCCAGAGGTGTGTTTTTTGATAAACAGAGTCAAAAAGCTTTGATCGAATTTTTTGAGCGCATCGGTAATGTTGAGCGCATGAGCGACAGTGGAGATGCGGTATATGTCATTAAAACAATTTAGTCACTTTTTATCTGAACGATTTTTAAATTGGGGAGAAGATAAGTTAAAAAAAGGTTTTAGATATCAATTTCAATCACCTGATAATGAGAATAGTCTTAAATTATTTGAGGCACTGATTCATTATTCAAAGGGGAGTATTGATATTAAAGGGACTTCACTTCCTGTTATTGCTTGCGGAAAAATAGACCTTTTACCTGTATTACACTGTGAAGACTTATCTCATCAGTTAGGGTTTACTGAGAACTTTATTTCGCATTTAAGGGATGAAGTTGCTGGGCAAGTAGGGCAACTTAAAGGCTGTTCATTGTTAGTTATTCATAACAGTATGTTGGATACCTTAATTAATTCTGCCGATGATTTAGCACAACCGACGAGTGTGTGGCATCCTGAGCAAATAAAACAAGCCATGTATGGTTTGATTAATGATTATAATGGGACAAAAAAGGTCTCGGAATGTTTATTAGAACATCGATTTAATCAAATTGTTGATGATGAGGCCACTATGTTTGGCTTTGAAGATTTGTACAATGCATTACTCGATGGAGAGTTAAAATTTAGTGAGCTGGGTTTGTTAAATGATCCTGCCATATTAACTTGGAGTGATAAGCCTGAACAGATCACTAAACGATTGGAAGAGAATAAGAAGCTTTATGAAGAATTCGAACGGATTACGCATCACTTCCCTCAAGAACTTGAAGAAAAGCTAGCCGAAAAAGATTTTGGTGCTAAATTTGTTGCTAAGTATTTTGGTAAAGAAGATACAGAGGCTTGGAAAAACGAACTTGAATTTAGTGCGTGTAAGCAAGAGCAAGAGAGTAATCGTCAAAACTTGCTTGAGCTTGAAAATGAAAAAAGCATTCAAGGTGAGTTAATTACAAAAAGTAAAGCTGATACCAAAGCGGGCCGACGTGAGCGCCATCTAATATTATTATTGGAAGAAGATCAACAAACATTTGATATTGAGATGACTTTTATTGGCGGTAAAATTGATCGCAACCAATGCAGTGTGAAGCATAATAAAACAGATTTAATAGAGGTCACTAACCCTGTTAACGCTGGCGGTGTCAGAAGTCGTGTCAGTGTTAAAGGTGAATATTCGGGTCAAGCTACTTTTTTTATTTTTACATTGAAAAGAGAAAAAACTGCAGAGCGGCACAAGTTTAAAGTGCTGGTATTACGTGCTGGAGACTTTTATGTTGAGGCGTTCAGAAATAATTTTCTTATAGATCCCTCTTTTTCTCCCAAAAAACCATCAAGAGTGATACTGCAAACAGAAGATAATTCCTTTAAAATTAGTGAGGAAGGATGCCAAGCAGTTTTGAATGAAATTGGTCAAGTATTTGATAATACAATGACGAATGAAATCGATTTTGGTCAAATAGCCAATGAAAGCGATGAGCTTCATTTTGGGGTTAAAAGTGAGAATACATCGCTTGTGTTTAATGTTGAAGGGGCTATTGCAACTGATTCATTGTCGTTACCATTAGTACTTGACCAAGATAGATTTTCTTGTTTATATCAAGATGATTATTTTGGTAGTTTTAATCGAACCAAGAATAAGGTCTTGTTAGATAATAAAGAAATATCCCCGAAAGGTAAGCGTCTAACATTATTGCAGCGAGAAGCTGAGTTACTCGATAATGAAATATTAACTCGGCGAGATGATGGTGAGTCTTCTTTTTACCTTAATCACCTCGAAGAAAACTATTTAAATTTGTATCTTGCTTATCAAGGTTTATTTGATTATTACATTAAACGCCAGAGCTTACCTAGTCTCTGCAGTTGGGGCACTGAATTTCGTGCTTTAGCCCAAGTTGTTGTCGAGCAATACAATTTAGCCATCGCTAAAATTGAAGATGACATATTGTTATCTGAGTCTCAAAAACAACTCGTTAATATCGGCTTTGCTACCTTTAATGGTCAAGAGTACATTACGCCATTTCATCCTTTAGTCATCGCTTACTATTTGGCTTTAACAGAAGCTATTATTCAAGAAAAAGATCAATTGACTCTTGATACAACACATGGGCATAGCTTTAAAACTTTGCCTAAAGTGACCTTAAGTCGGCTTAATCCTCGAGGGTTATTGCCTTTCATTTATCACCCTCTTCATGGTTTTTCTTTTAGTCAATTAGAAAAAGAAAATTGCTTTTGGATGGAGCTAGTACCACAACAAGAAACCAGCTTTGCTTATGTGCGCAAACTGGTTAAGGATAAGGTTACTGAGTTTAAAAAAGCGTTTTCGGCGCTGTTTAATGCAGGAAGTAAAGCAACATTAATTATTAATTCAGTCAATAACCGAACAAATCATCAACTGTTCATGGGGGTGGTTGATTTTGTTAAGGCGCAAAAAGGGAAAGCCTGTCAGATCCATGTCAACTTATACGATGATAAATTGACTTATACTGAGTTTGACCGATTTGCCGAGATGGCCAGTTACGATGAACTCAAGGTGCTTTATGGCCTTGATAAAGGCACATACAGAGAGCAAGCCGATACCATCATTGATTTACTTCGCACTCAGCTGACTTATAGCAAGTTTGAAAACAGTAAAATTGAGGGCAAGCAAGCTTATTCACATCTGAGCTTTTTTAGAAATAACACTAAAGTTGAGCCACGTGATGTGAATGTGGACAAGCAGCTTAGTGGCGTGGTTTGTCATGGATTGATGGCAGGTGAAGCTGCAGCGAACAAGCAAGATAGTTATTTTACTGCATTTGGGCTTAAAAATGTTGAGATAAGTGGCTTACCCCATTTAGTCATGGCACAAAAATTGGGTGGGTTGATTAAACCAGCTCGCTCATCCAGTGAGCCGACTGGAAACGCTAAGTCTATGGCATTAGTTGTTAGTGATAACTTTAAAGCCTTATTAGAGCGCTCTTATGAAAATTCTATTTGGACCACCATCATCGATCCCAAAGTGACTTTAGATTTTTTTGATAATGCGAAAGACATGGTGCTCATTCATTATTCTGATAGTTATACCAATTCGGCAAATTATGATGCGATTACAGTAACGCGTGAAACGGAATTGTATAAAAAAGTGTTAGAGCAAGATGAAGGAGGAATAACAGCAGAATTTAATGCATTTAATGGTGAATGGTTGCTTAAACTCATTACCGCTAATGCCAATGAGCGGAAAGAGAAAAAAGGTATTATTGGTGCTTATAAGTTTGTCAATTGTTTGTTGTCACGGTCAGACATTACTTGGGTACCTTTGTCAGTTGCAGAGATGATAAGAGTGACAGGTAACATTGGCCTTAAAATGTCCGATAGTGACTTTTCACGTAATGTACAAGGGTATAAATCAGGGTTGATATCTGATGATGTTTTATTTGTTGGTTTTAAAGATCAGCAAATGTATTTATTGCCATTGGAAGTGAAAACGGGTATTAAGCAAACCCATAATAAAGGGGTACAGCAAGCGAAAGAGCTTAAGCGTTACCTGAGTGAGGATATTCTTGGGCGTAAAGATTTTGCCGGGAAACTCTATCGTGGTTTATTCATTCGCCAAGTCTTGATGCAAGTTGATAAATATCAACTTTATAACCTTTACGCTAAAGATTATTTTGATGCCTTTTTAGCGCAGCGAGAATATTGGTTGCAAGGTGATTATGGTATTGCTGATTTAGTCAATTATCCTGATGGATTCATGTTGTCTCATGTCGAGAATGATACTTTTTTTGAAGCAGATTTTACTGAAGTTGAAGGTATTCTCAAAATACAATTGCCTATTAGTTATCTTAAAAGCTTAGTCAGTACACCTTTAGCCGAATTAATGCAGGATGTAAGGCCTGAGCAATTATGCCATATCCCCGAAAAATATTTATTGAAAGCAGGCCAAAAAAGTACTACTGCAGCCCCTTCAAGCCAAAATGAAACCTTTAATGCACAAATTGAAATCAAAGGGGATATGTTAGCTAATGGACTCGATACATCAATAACTAATGAACCGTCTGTAATACACCAAGATTTAAGCAAGCATTCTGCTAGTGAGCCTATATTGGAAAGTTTGAGCTCGGTTCATAAAACGAATGAAAATTTAACCATTCTTGTGGGTTATGATGTGCGAGATAACGAAGCGGTATACTGGGAGCCTACGAACACTGCAAAATTTATGAATACCAATTCAGGTATTATTGGCACCATGGGCACAGGAAAAACTCAATGTACCAAGTCAGTAGTGACCCAGTTACATCAAAATCAACATTTGAATCTCGATGGAAAAGCTATCGGTGTTCTTA
This sequence comes from uncultured Shewanella sp., assembly GCF_947495455.1. Taxonomy (GTDB): domain Bacteria; phylum Pseudomonadota; class Gammaproteobacteria; order Enterobacterales; family Shewanellaceae; genus Shewanella. The sequence continues at coordinate 8,137 of NZ_CANLZC010000025.1, forward strand.
TTTTTGATTATAAATCCGATTATGTTGACGATAAGTTTCTATTAGCCACAAAGGGAAAAAAGTATAATTTACACAAATTACCTTATAACCCGTTAAGCTTGTTTGGTGATACTCCCATGTTACCAGTGCATACTGCACGTGGTTTTGCTGAAACCATGGGGAAGGCGTTTGGCTTAGGGCAAAAGCAGCAATTAAAATTGAGAAAACTGATTGGTGAAGCTTATGAATTAGCGGGGATCAATAAGTCAGATAAAAACACTTGGAATAGACCAGCACCGACCATGGCTGATATTTGGGCTTTATTTGAAGAGACTGAGCCTGCAGAAGATTCACTCTATGCCGCTCTTGAAAGCCTATATGAGCTGGAAATTTTTGAAGATGATCATACTCAATGCACGAGTTTGTATGAACTAGTCGATGGTATTACTGTCATTGAATTAGCGGGTTACCCGTCTGAAATACAAAATTTGGTGGTGGCCTTGACTATGGATCTGTTCTACTCACAGATGCAAAAACAAGGTAAGCCAGAAGTCCAAGGGGACTTTAGACAAGTGACTAAGCTGTTATTGGTGGATGAAGCCGATAATTTCATGTCGCAAAATTTCCCAAGCTTACGAAAAGTCCTTAAAGAGGGGCGAGAGTACGGGGTTGGCGTCATACTATCGACTCAAGATATTACCCATTTTAAAACCAGCGAGAATGATTATTCGGCCTATATTCTAAGCTGGGTGGTTCACCGTGTGTCTCAAATTAAAAACCAAGATATCAAATCGATTTTTAATAAGGATGACAAACAAGATCAAGAAAGTTTAATGCAAAGCATACGTGAGCTAGAAAAACATTACAGTTTGTATGTCGATGGGGATAAAAAAATAAGCAAGATCAAAGATAAAGCTTTCTGGGAGTTGATTGGATGAGTAATATAATTAAAGATTTTTTTTCAGGAAGAAGCTATTACCTTTCTATCAAAACGCATCTATTAGTTATATTAATTTTGGGGGTTACTTTGATCTTTTCATTTCTTCCTGTGATGATTAGCTCTGCTATACATGCAACTGAAAATAATATAAATTTAAAGGATGCATTTTTAAAAATAATTTTTGCTGATGCTATGTTTTTATACTGTTCATCTTTTATTGCTCCTTTTATTATTTTGAGCATAAAAGTTATGTATAAAGAAAGGATGAAAGATTTTATATTATATCCAATAGCTTTACTTGGGAGCTTTTATGTGGTTATTTTTGGAGCATTAATGTATTCAGGAGTTGTATCAAGAAACCTTTTTTCACTTGGTGAATCAGCATCAAATAATATATATCCAACAATAGCTGATATCTCTATTATGATAATTACTCTCATAATTTGGTATTACTGTATGTATAAAGAAAGTTATTTTCATCAAAATACTTCAGATAGTTACCAACGTGATGAGAAGAAAAATTTTGTAAGTTTTGATGAGGTTATCAAAAAATGAAAATAGTCATTGATGCAATAAAAATAAGTCAACCTGTTGGGGACTTTTATTATGGAAAAATTAATGCAGAATTACTTTTTAAAATATCAGAAGCAGATGTTAGACGACTTGAAAGTGAAAGCGAAGAACGTGATGTGGAGAACTATTTGGGAATTCAAAGGCCGCTGAAGAATAATCGAGTTAATGAAATAAAAAATTATATTTCTACATTAGATGCAACATTTCCAAATTCAATCATTATTGCCATAAATGAAGAAGGAAGCGTTAATATTTCCTGGGAAGATAATAAGCTAATAATTGAATTTGATTCAAATGAACAATCTAAAATTGCGAACATATTGGATGGACAACATCGCCTTGCTGGTTTTGATGCAGATAATTTTACTTTTGAAGATTTTAAAGGAGAAAAGAAAGATTTTGAATTATTGGTAACTATATTTGTAAATGCAAATATGTCAGTTCAAGCTAAAGTTTTTTCTATGGTAAATCAAAACCAAACTAAAGTAAATAAGAGCTTGGTTTATGATCTGGAATCACTTTCTAAATCCCGTAGTCCATGGAAGACTAGCCATTTAATAGCTGTGTATTTGAACTCTAAACATGGGTCACCATTTTATCATAGAATTAAAAGATTAGGAGTGAAGTCTAAAAAAGATGAAGTTGAGCCCTTAACTCAGGCTGCATTTGTAGATAATCTAGTTAAACTTATTTCTCCTATTCCTCAAGAAGATAGAAATTGTATATTGGGTAAAGATAAAGCTTTTTTTTCATTTAATAATAAGAAATTTAAGTTTTTTGATGATGAAAGTCTAATCAAATACCCGTTTAGGAAATTATTTTTTGGCAATGAAGATAAATTTATTTTAAAAGTAATTTTTGATTTTTTTATAGCAGTAGAGTCAGTTTGGCCAAAATCATGGGATAAGTTAAATGTGGCTTCCGTACTCAACAAAACAGTAGGTTTAATTGCGTTGTTTAGATTATTAGGATATATAGTTAAAGATGCCTTAAATAATGATATTGTTACGCTAGAGTTGAAATTCAAACCTATGTATTTCGAAGAAATACTATCGTCATTAGAAATTGATGAGTCGTATTTTGAAAATTTGGATGCAGTATCAAAATCGAGTAGTCAAATATTTAAAGATTTATCAAATAAGTTGAATAAAAATTAAAAAAATTATCCATTTTGTACATATGAACTTCAAGAGTGATTGATAATCAAGGGTTGAAGTTAAAATTATATTATTTGATAGATAGAAAGCACTTTAACAAGTGCTTTCTTCAACATTTTTTAAAGCGCATCCGCTAAAGAAACAATACTCTTATAATTCCTGAGCCCCGCTATTCCATCTTCCACATGGGCGGCCCATGCCGACATCAGGGCGCGGCCTGTTAATGTGGGGTATTTGAGTTTCAATAACTGCTCTGTGACAAGCTGCGTGTCTCCCATCCAAGTGATTTTATCTAAGACGAGTGAGCCATCGAGTTTTTTATCATTTTCAGCAAGTTCGGCCGCTTGGTAGCTAAAGCCTGATTCAATGGAGCGAAAAAAAGCGATCCGTGATGAGACATTGGGCGCAATGCCTGTGTATTGCTTTAGCTTTTTCAAATGCTCTTCGGTTTGTTTATTCAGGTTGAGTCGATTTGGTAGCATTTATATGGCCTCCTGCATTTTTTGTTCCCAGAAGTAGCCTTCACGCAAATCTGAGGATCGGCTCTTACTGTCAAAACTTATCTCAAAGGCGTGAGAAATATCATCCCTTAAGAATTCACTGCTAAAATAAGACTCGTCAATTTCAGTGTCGGTCGACAGAATAATGACTTGATGACTGGCTTCAGGAAAGTAGTGCTCGATAAGCTTGTCTCTGTGCTTGGAGTCTAAGCGTCCTAGTGGCGTATCAATAATGATGGGTAGTTTTTTACCTGAAGTTTTGCCTAAGGCTTCAAGAATGGATATGGCATAAATTTGTTTTTCTCCTGCAGATAGGCTTTTACGACTGATAATTTGCTTATTGTTGTCGATAAGCTCTACATCAAAACTGTGGGGATTAATCTGCGCGGATAACTGTAAATCTTCTTTTCGAGCTAATTTTTGGTAGCTTTTGATAAACTCGCTTTCAAGTTGTTTAACTCGTACTGCGGTTAAGCGTTCACTGAAATCGGCTAATAGTGCATGGGTATTTTGAGCATGAATGATTGAAGCTTCTGCGGTAGAGGCGACTTTATGCTTATCATGCAGTTTTTGTACTTTTCTTGCATAGTCAATGGCTTCTCTGTATCGGCGCTTGGCTTCTTCAGTGGTAGTCCTATGCTCTAAAATGGCAGCAGTCCGTTGGCTGTTTAATGTCTTTATTTGTTCAAGATGAGTTTCAAGTTGTTCTTGCTCTGGGGCTCTGGCTATATTGATGGAAATTGCATCGATTTGTTCTTCAACTTGTTGTAGGCGTTGACGTGCTTCTTCAAAGCGTGAGTAAGAGGTCGTTGCGAGACTTTGGCTTTGCGATTTGATGAGATCATATTCTCTATCGGACAAATCCAATAGGATATCTGTTTTAGCTTGCTTTGTTTCTCGTTCACGTAAACACGTTTTAATCGTCTCGATAGCGACAAATGAGTCGGTTAAGTTCAATGAGAGTTGTTGTGCAAGCTCAGACATAAAGCCGTTAAGTTCATGATTGAAGTGAGCTGCTTGTTTGGCTTTTTTCTCTGTATCGAGTTGATCCAGTAAGCCTTGTATGGCTTTAGGGGCTAAGCTGAAGGGGAGGTTTCCTTCAATTTCGGTGCGTAATGTTTTTTCTAACTCTTTTCGCTCAGCTTCTAAAGCAAGTTGGTGCACTTTTTCTTGTTCACGACTTTGGGCCCACGCACCACCACGGGATGAAAGATCGAGTTCTTTTTTCTCGATATCCTTACCCAGTAATTCGATTTTTGCACGGCAAAGGGAAGCCTGATTACTGAAAGTGAGTGCAGCATGCTCAGCATCGACTCGTTGCTTCTCTAGTTTATCTATTTGACTCTTGATGTTATCTGGCATAGCGGCAGCGTCGTGACGTTTTAGGTAAATGGCCAGATCGCTCCTTAGGCGTTCAGCAACATCAATCCCCAACAAGCGTCTGACGGCAGTTTGCAGTACTTCACCAGAATCATCTTCGGCAAGCTCGGCAATTTTTTCGCCGTCAAAGAAGAATAAATCAGCGATCCCCGGTGGGATTAATTCATTAAGGAAGCTCTGACATTGATCGTAACTCATGCTTGTCATTTCGACGTTGTCTTGCTCAAGGATCAATTTGTCTTTTTGACCACGTTTCCAACCTCGAGTGACACAATATTCGTTTTCAATACCATTGTGACTATGTGTGAAGATAAGTTGAATCGAGGTATTGTTTGCACAAGGCTCAATACCTTTATGAATGAGGGCATCAAGTTGTGCTTGGTATTCGGTAGCATTCATTGCACGGCCAAATGCGGTGCGGCCATAAAGTGCGACGCGCACAGCGGATAAAATAGAGGTTTTACCTGCACCGTTTAAGCCGCCAAACAGCACGATGGGGGCGGCAGCTGATCGGAATTGATTTTGTACTCTCGGTTCTAAATCGATTTCATGAACGCCGCGAAATACACGAAAATTATTGATGACCAAGCTCTTAATTATCATTTTAGTATTCTACCTTGGCTTGTTTATCCAGTGTCAGGATTTCGGTTTCGTATTTAGCGATTTGATCTTTATGGATATCGAATGCTGATTTACTTTGAAGTTCACTGTGTTTGGCTTTTATATCTTCAAGGCTGCCCCAATCTTGTCTCAACAGTGTGCCGAGTTTGTCGAATACGCCTGTACGTCGACTTAGGCCTTCAAGGGATAATTCAAGATCGAGTAACTTTTGAACCATTTCAGGTGCCACATCGTGCTGTTCACTGAGTTCTTGTAAAATTTGTGCTTCGACTGCTCCGAAATGGTTATTATCATTAACAACCCAGTTAAGATCATGGCCGAATATGTCACGATATATTTGAGGTAGTGAATCAGCCCAATCGGGTTCGTTAGGATCGTTTAACCATTCTTGTCGTATAGCATGTAGCTCTGGCTCAGTTATTAAGGTGACGGAATAGCCATCTTGATTAAACATTTTCTGTTGAACCAATAATTCTGTTAACCATTCTTTTCGATATTTGAGCCAATATGGGCCGGGAACATGTGCTCGCTCGGCAGTTAGCTCTTGTCCTTCTTTTACACGTTGATAATTGACTCGTCCTTGGCGACGTTTATAGTTTCTAAATATGTCTTTATTTGCGGGGATGTTAGTTTCTGCCAGTTTATTTCTAAAAGTCAGTAAGGGCTGCATCCACTCTTCGCCATTTTTAATAAGACTTTCCATTGCGCGATCTTTTGTGACCACAGTACATGTCCAACAGCCGAAGCGTGAATTACCGCATGAAGGGGTACTGTCATCAATAACCATTGGGCACTCGCCTTGATCTGAAGAATCTTTATAAAGGTTCCACAAGGTAAGATTTTTCGTTCCCCAAGGGTTTTGCCATTCTAAATCATACTCATCAGCCCATTTCTTCCCGATCCCCATAGGTGAAATAGTCACTTCTAAGCTACATAAGCGTATGAGCTTCCAGACATCATCCATACTCCAAGTGTCAATTGGGGTATAAATAAAAGCATTAGAAAGAGTGGTATGACGTGCCAGTCGAGTATTTTCAATTTTGTGCTTGGCAATGACTTGAGCACGAGAAGCACTTTCTTGGCTTCTTGAGCCTAAAATAACAATGACTTCATCATGTTGGGACACCTTATCTTTGATAAAATCACTGACAGGATCGATTTTCATTCGCTCTGTACACCAACGAAAACTTTGAGTTGGAGCGGGGTAGCCTTTACCTAACAGGCATGCCCAAAAACTTTGGTCGGGTTTTGGCAGAACTTTATGTGTCGTAATGGGCAGGCCATCGCGCTTCGCTTGATTGCCAATGCTTTCAAGTGAGCGATTAACATGATCGACAACAAGAGGCGTTTCAACTAAGGTGTCGGATGCAACAACATAAATAGGCTTAACTCGCTTGCTTTCATCTAACGATAACATGGCTAAATAAATAAGAGACACGACTGCGGAGGAGTCTTTCCCTCCACTATAGCCTATGACCCAAGGTCGATTATCGGCGCAATAGACGTTTTGTACATCATCGATAAAATGTTTGAGTTGAAACCCTTGATGATCTTTTTCTTCTCGTAAAAGATCGCGACATAAGTTAATACTGACGGGATGCTTTAATGTATCATCGAGTTGATCGTATTTATTCAATTCAAGTGGAAGTTTTTCACTATTTTTGTATCGCTTGAAACCAGCAAAGAATTCATTTTGTATGTATTCATTTTGCTCATCGTCTAGCGCACCGGCTTGGAATAACTCAGCCATTAGATGCCTCACTACTGCTGGAAATATATTGATTTTCGAGGGCACGCTCTTCAGGCGTTAACGAAAGTGATAAGGTGTGTTTCAGTGCATTGGTGGTTAGCATAATATTGGTAGCGGCTTTACTTAATTTACCGTGCTGCATACTGCGATGTGCCCATGTTGGATTGGTCTTTCGCCAATCGATCTTTTTTAACTGCTTGATCGTTTCTTGCCATTCATTAGGCTGAGCGGTAAGCAATGAGCATCCTAATGCACCTAAAGCGTGTAGACCCACACCATGTGCATGCACGTATTCTTGTCTAAATTGCGAAGGCGCTAACTCTTTATTAATGACCATTTGCCATTCTGGCGTTGCTTGGTAGACTGCTTGCCAGTATTGAGTCGCTAATTGCTTTTCTTCTTCGGTAAAGCCGTCTTTCATTCCTTTACCCAGTAGTGCTCTATTAGCTTGTTTTAAGCTACTTAAGGTAAAGAGTTTACCGCTTTTAGAGCTGATACTGGATTTTTCCATTTCGGTATAGCCTTCAAAGGGCTTAATGCTGAGTGCAAGATAACGTGCGAGCTCTGAGCTTTCGTCTCTATTATCATAAAGTGCGGCTAAAGAGGGGCTAGGTTTAACGGCATATTTATTGAGATCGGCAAACATTTGTTGACTGCGAGTAAGCCCTTCATCGACAAAAAAGAGCACGGGAATATTATCATAAGCGAGTTCAGGTCGTTCTTTAAGTGCTGCTTCAATGGCTGCTCGTCTGTGTTGACCATCGTTAATCAGGATCTGTGCGTCCATGGGCACTTTTAACGTGCCTAAGTTTGGCGTTTCCATGTGTTCACTTTCTTCAAATAAAACACTTGAGGCGACAGAGACTGTGAGCGCAGAAAAAACATAGTCGTTGGGATTTTCGACTAAATAACGCACCATTTCAGGTATGCGTGATTTATTGAGTTGCCGTTGCGCTCGTAATTCAGGTGGCACTTCCTCTTCATCAAACACAAAAATTTTAGGAATAGTGCTTAAAGGACAAGTTGCGATATAGAAGGGCTTCCCTGCTTGAATACCTCGAACGGCGGGGAATGAAAAACAATAACCATCTTGTGCATTTTTCATGGGAAAAATCTAAACGTGAACTGTAGTACTAATTATAACGTACTAACGTTAATTTTTCACGTTATTACTGGTTTTGAACGTGAAAAATATGGTCAAGTAGGAATAATATTCTAAATGATAATAAAATGTAATGCATTAAGGTTAATGGATTATTTCTTTTATATTAGTGCTACTCCAACCGATAAAATCGATACCCTCGGACTTCCAGTCCTCTGTTTTTTAAACTCGCTTTGACTTGGTTGAGTGTATTTGGCTTTTCTTGCTGCTCAAAAATACCTTCTTTATACAGTCGCTTATCGAAGCTTTTTTGCTTTTTATAATCATCAAATATCTCGTTAAGATACTGGCTTTTGTAAATCAGCGGTGGTCTGTGATCAGTGTCGATGTAGTCGAAAAAATCAATATCCAGTTGCCACATTTTCACTTTTATACGTTCACGTAAAACGGGTAGGGGACTGGTATTAAAGTTATCGTACCCCATAAAACTCACTTTACCTGACGTGATGTGAATTTTGACTAAATCAATCTCATCAAGTTCGCCATAAAGTTGAATGGCTGCCCCGACATAGACTCTTAATAATGCGGGTAACTTATCAATAAAGTGTTTGTGAAGCTCCAGTGAGTGATCTGGATTCATTTTACTGGCAGGTAAATCCTTATGTGCTTGAAGGCAGGCTTGTTTGATGAGCTCTGTATCGGCGATGGAAAATAATAAGTGTTTTGCTTCAGTAATGGCTACTTTATAAGTACCAAAAAAGACTTTGATATCGCGTTTTTGCTCATCAGGTAAACGTTGATAGCCTTTGTGTTGCTCAAATTGGCTTAGCGCAAAATAGACGAGTAAATCTTCGCGGCGAAATGAGGCGGCGCAATTGAAGTTTATTTTGGCTTGCTCATCTTGTACTTGAAGTAATAAAGCAAAGGCTTTCTTGGCGTTATCGCATACAACTTTGAGTGCCTCCATATCAGCGAACTCTTCATTAATAGGCAGTCTTCCGAGTGCTAGACACCGTTCCCAAAAAGCATTGAGCAGAGGTTTATATTGAGTGAATAGTAGCTGTGCTTGTATGTTGCTGGTGGGAGTAGGGTGGGTAATTTGTTGCCATTGGTGATGACGTTTATGGCGACTGGCTAAAAAACGCTGCTCTTCAATTTTGTCGCGAAATATATAATAAATACCGGGTGCTATCGCGATAGCATTTTCATCTAAAACACGTTCAATATAGCCTTTTAGCTCTGCTTGGGCATAGTATTTTTGAAAGGTATTACGTGAGGTGATAACACCGTCTTTATAGGGCTTAAATTGATTAATATAAGTCTCATTAGCGAGCATGGCTGAGACGACTAAGAGTTTTTGAGTGAGCGCCCATGCTTCCAGTAATGCTTCACTGCGTTCAGTTTGATCTTCAATAACGTTAATAATAAAACCGAGATTAACTAGATCGGAACTGACTTTTTCTGCATCGGGTTGAAAATTAGGATCCCAGCCTAATGCATCGAGACCATGTGCTTGTAATTCGGTGAGATCGCCTCCTTGCCCGCAACCATAATCAAACAAACTGAAGTCACCGTTTAAGAACCCTTGTTTGGCTAATTGTTTCATAGGGGCACTGAGTTCATGTCTAACTATGGCGGTTTTATGTCTATCGATACTGGTTTTGAACTCAGCACTAGTGATATCACTGGCCTCATTTGAGCGTTTGAAGAGTCGACCTTCAATGAGTTGGTAACCTTTTTTATTGATGATCTTCTCCCAAGATTGTTTGAAACCAATTATGCGAGTATTTTCATATAACCCTGCTTCTTCACCTTCTTGTGTGAGCGTTTTAAAATGAAGATAGCTTGGATGAGAGCTTGGGATCATGGTTTCTTTACGGTGTAATATGGGCGGATTTTCAAAGGCTTGGTATTGAGTTATACGATGAGACAATTTATTGAGATCGATAGTGACACTTTGAGTGAGTGCTGGGTATGATTCATCAAAAAAATCAGGGTAAGATAATAAAGATAATTTGAAATTATTTTTACTGAGTTTGGCTACATGCCATTGTTCTGCATCAATGTTTAGGGCTTTGCCAACAGCAATAATAAATTGGGTCAATTCTGGTTTTAGCGAATCAAAAGCAATTTTATGGACATAATGGGCATCAGGGAGTTTTTTCCCTAGAGGCATGGCGAGTACCAATTGTTTGAATTTATCCGCATCCATTTTATGTCCTTTTATCATTGAGTGGGGGTCATCCGTAAAAAATCGGGTCAGAGTAAACTTTTAAGCAATTACCCTGATTTAGTCAACGATTATCATTGAACAATAATAGTTGTACTTACACTGACTTTAACAATCAAGAGAAAAGCAAAGCCAAAGCAGTGTGTCGGTTATGTCGAGGAGCTAGGAGTCGATAACCCAATCATAATGCAAAGACGGGCATGTGATTATTGGGATTGTGGTTGAATCTTGAGGGCTGGGGAGGTATTATCGACCGTCTTAATTGTTATCACCCTTCAAAAAGAGAGAATACCGATATGAACAAGTAACTACAATGACACTATTATTTTTTATAAAATTTAAGTGTATTTTGTTGTTGCAAATATGTTCATAAGAATATTTTTCTCACTGCTATTGTTTCTATTCGTTCTATTATCGAACTGGGCCTATTATCGAAGTAGAGCCGTGCTTAGCAGCTTCATCATATTTCACTGTGAACATTATCTGTGATATCTATTTTTACCCTATTTTGCCCCTGTTTTGACTCTATTTTAATCAGGGCATGTTTTAGGCATTGAGGGTTAAAACCTACTGTCATCATAAGCGAGTTTATAATAAGTGTATAATTAATAAGTTTATTATTGAGCACGCAGTGATGGTCGTTATTTTGGAAATGTATTATGACTGAAAATAATGTAGATAAAGATAAATATGTCGTTGAGCATAACGGTGTTGTTTGGGATGGTTATGCACAAGCCAATGGGGCTTGGTCTAAGCCTGTATCACAGGACATTATTGAGCAAGCGAAACAAGGGCATTGGAAAGTGCATATCACCAAGAAAGCCTTAGATGATACTTGGTTACCAAAGGATATAAGCGGAAAGAAAATCCTTTGTCTTGCGTCTGCTGGTGGTCAGCAGGCACCGGTTCTATCTGCTGCGGGTGCAGAGGTTACTGTGTACGATATTTCCAAAGGCCAGTTGGATAAAGATGATTTTATTGCTCAACGGGATGAATTGACGCTGAAAACCATTCAAGGTGATATGCGCGATCTCTCCGTTTTTAGTGATAACACCTTTGATTTTATTCTTTCACCTATTTCAAATTTATATATTCCCGATTTGGCGCCACTTTGGCGAGAGTGTTATCGTGTGTTGAAACAAAATGGTGTATTGCTGACCAGTTTTTATAATCCGGTTCTTTTTATATTTGATAAAGATACACCAACAATTGAACAAGGGTTACTCAAGCCTAAATATGTGTTGCCTTATTCTGATGTCAGTAGCTTGGATGAAAAGGACTATAACGAGAAACGGTTAAATGGAGAAGCATTGGTTTTTGGTCATACATTGACACAACAGATTGGTCAACAGATAGAGGCTGGATTTGTGGTATCAGGATTTTATGAGGATGATCATCCGAGTCCTCGTTTTCTTATTGAGCAATATATGCAAACCATGATAGCGGTAAGATCCGTTAAGTTGTAACCTTGAATGGACAGGCGGCTTCGGGAGCCATTATTACGCGTTCGATACAATGGAGAAAAGAGTGGCTTGATACCTTTATTGCCGACGAAGTCGGTATGGTCTATCTTCCGGCAAAAGTGTCATATTCCTTGACTCAGGTTTTGCCAGTGGAATTTTTGTCGGCTCAAAAAATAACCGTTGAATATCAAGGTCGGTCTTATAAAGTGTGGGTGTATGCTAAAAGAGATCCTGTGGAAAACTCGGAGTTAAAAGGAAAAGTACTGCAATTGCGCTGTGAGTTGTCTGATGAATTAGTTGGGCAAACGCTTTTAGAACCGTATTTAAAGACATCATGTCAATTTGATTAAATACTTTGTTTAGCGGCTTGAAAGAATACTTATAGCATTCATGATAGCTTGCGGCTGTGTTTTAAGATAAAATTTGGTTTCTCATTGAAGTATATGGATTTTTATCGCCAATATAAGGCTAAGGCTAAGGCATAAGGAGTTTTTCATGGAGCTTGATACAGATTTTATTCGCCTGGCAACACATCAGGATGTGGATAGGATTTGGGCTATTCGAACCCAAGCTATTTTGACTAGCTGTGCTGAGTTTTATGCCGCGCAGAAGGTCGCCGTTTGGGCGGATTCGCCTATGCCAACAGATTTTGCTGATATTTTGGTGACACTCAAGGCCATTGTATACGAAGAAAAAGGCCAGGTTTTAGGGTTTGGCTTTATCGATAGTGATAAACAATCTCTTGAGTCTGTGTTTGTTGACCCTTCTCATCACGGCAAAGGCATAGGAAAAGCGTTGGCACTTGCGCTACAACAACAGGCGATTAATGCGGGGATCACTCGCTTATCCTTATCGGCGTCATTAAATGCGGTTCCCTTTTATAAGCGTCTTGGTTTTATTGAGCAAGCTTCCCACTTCTGGCAACACCCTTCAGGGGTAAAGCTTGAATGTGTCCCTATGACTAAGGCATTGCTTAGCTGTTAATGCCCATTTTAGATTACTATTGTATTGAACGAATAGTGTTGACCGAATATGAGAGCCCCTATTACGTAGTGAGGGGCTTTAAGAAAAACGCATCTAACTTAGGTTAATTCTTGATAACCTAACTCCATTATACGTTGCAATAACGTGGGTTTTGCATAAGCTTCACTAAAATGATAACGCCCCACGGGATACACAGTGATGTCGGTATCCGAGGTATTGTCCGCTAATGTTTTTGCCATATCCTTGTTAATTTTGTCATCTTTGCGATTAAGGAGTGTATTCGCAAGAGGCTCTGCGGGAAAGCGAGCATCGTCATTAGGCATAAGATCAAATAATTGATGTATGATACTGGCCGCATTGGTGGGAATACCTTTATCTTCATTGAAGATTGAAACGCCAGATTTAATACAGTCGGCTATTTTTTCTGCGGTGGTACCTGCGTTAGCAAATAGGCGACCGGAAGCTTTATCTATCATGGGCTCTTCTACTGCGACTTTTACTCCTGAAATTTTAAGGAGTGTTTCTGCACACGCTTTAGCTAAAGGGTACATGCCTTCATGGGTTGAGTCATGTGCTTCTGCGATTAAAATAATTGCACTTTGATCTTTCTTTGATGAATGCATGACATGAAAGTCATAGGTGTAAGGAAGATCGGCCGCATCCATGGTTTCCAATGCGTATAATTTATATTCTTTGAGTACAGCAAGTATTGCTTCTCCTTGCTTGAGTTCACTGATCTTGGTTTTTCCTCGTTGCTCTGCCATTAGGCCATCCTCTATGTGATAAATGGTATAGAAATGTGGAATGTGTGCTGATAATTGACCGTTTCCTATTTTTAGGCTTAGGTTTAAAAGCACATTCTTAACAATGAGCACATTAGCGCGGGAGTGCGTTGACTTCCTTTGTCATCGGCATAGATCTGTTTGTTATCGACTTTAAATCAAAAGACATTAACTGATTGGCTGTGAACCTTAAGCTGTGTCTATGTGAGAGTACGTATTTCGTGAGTATGATTTACCATGAGGGATCAACAATTGACTGAAGGTAAATGATATCAACTTCCTGACTTACTGGTAGAAGAATATTCAAACGCATCCATAGCTCGAGCACTATATGTTCACCCTGTAACGATCTGAATTGTTCATTTATTTACTTAGATTGGTATAAATCGCACGGAAAAAAGCGAGTCATCTGAGCAAGCACAACACATAGTCAAATTTTGAACTATAGTCTTGGTATTCGTGAGCATACAGTAAGCATACTTTATGCTCATTTTTATGAACTACTACAGGGATAGATCTTATGGGGAGCTTTTCACTTATACGGCGGCGTGATTGGAGAAAGTTACTATTATGTATCTTAGTCGTATGCGTTGGAGTATTATTAACAGGGTGTAGTAAGGAAGGCGAGAATGAAGATAATCGTGCGATTTTGTCGGTTGAGGCCTTTGGAAGTAATGCATTTGTTAAACTTCATGCATCCGATACGCAGGCGGGGCAAGGGCAATCGATACTCAGTACAAGTTATACGGTCGCCGAGCTTACAGAAAATACGGCATCCATGACACCTTTTCATCACATAGAGGGAGTACCTCACACTGAGCATCATCTTGTGGCACTTTCTCCGGGTGAGTATGAGATTAGATTAACAGTAGATTTTGGTGCTGCAGTGCTTGAAAGCGCAAATAGTGAACGAATAGAATCGAGCACGACAGAGACACTTATAGCTAGCGAGATCATTGTGGTCAATGAAGATGATGGTTATGCTATTTTAGAAATCGATGCCGATCCAAATTGTCAGGTGTATTGTGCCAATCACTTAGATAATGACTCTGATGATGTGAATAAAACCTTTTGTTATACCGATTTTACGGAGAATGAATGCAGTTCAACGGCGCTCAACATAGAAAATTTATTAACAACGGCAAAAGATACAGGCTTTGATACTGATGGTGTGGAAGATGATGATTTATTGGTTTGCTTAAGAGCCATCGGTGCGCCAGGAACCTCAGGAAGTGGCTATGATTATGATGGGAATAGCCGTGAGGGGGGGGATTTTGGTTATGGAGGAATGGCTCAAACGGTTATGACTTACAGTGAGCTTTTAGCGGCCAGTGATGAGGTGGATGATAATCATTATCTTTATTTATTGGTGGGTGAAGAAGGTGCCAGCAGTATGGTGTTTACCGCGGATTTTACCGATGCGACCAGTTGGACCTATGCTGATATTGCGTTAATCGGTGGCGGTGGCGGCAGTGGTGGGGATGGTCTATATACATCGAGTAAAAGCATTACCAATTATGATGGTGGTGATGGTGGTCAAGGTGGTGTGGTCTCTGTTTATTCATATGCTTATTACACTGATGATCCTGATAGCACGGATTATGATTTTTGTGCCTTTGCTGCGGGAGAAGATGGGGTACATAGTTACGTTCAGGCTGATTTTGATTATATTTATGGCACGGGATATCCATTTGAATCTGGCGGCTCAGGAGGGGGCAGTGATTATGCAACATTGGTGGATTGTAGCGATGAAGATACAGTCAACAGTGATTATGCGGTAGGAGGAAAAACCGATTTTGTTCATGCTGAATATCTTGTTACTAATCATGGCCTCACTAATGGTCGTAATGATGGTTCAAGTGGTTTAGGGGGATTAATCAATTATTCGCCTTATGCTACCACTGCAGACACTGAGTCTTATACTGATTGGATTAATGACAGTGAACTGTCTGGTAGTTACTATGATAATTTTGACGCCACTTATGCACTTGAAGATGAAAATGGTGATGCAACGGCTGCACAGTCTTATCCACATTCTGGTAGTGGCAGTTTTGGTTATGCAGAATACAGTGCTTATGCGGGTAATGGTGGTGCTGGTGCCGGTGGTGGCGCTGGTGGCGCTTATTCATCCGGCGGCGGTGGTGGTGGAAGTATGGCGAGAAGTTACTTGAGTGATGCAAGTAGTAGTGCCGCAACGGATTGGTGTGAGCAAGACAGCACTTATAGTACCCAAGGCAGTAGTGTTGGTGGTATGGTGCAGGTTATTTTTTATAATGGCAAGAGCTGAATCGTCATAGACTAGGTAAGCGGTTATTGATGGAAACAGAGTAACCGCTTTTATGTTGTGTTATGAATTATCGAACAGCATCATTAGGCTCGCGATTTAAGCAGAGCACCAGGGATGAGGCGGCATCTCATTGATGCAGGTGTAATAAGGTTTTGTATAATCTTCATTAAAATGATACCCCCACGGGATATACAGTTAGGCGACCGAAGGCTACATCTTTCTTTGATGCATGACATGAAAGTCATAGGGGTATGAAAGATCGGCTGCTTCCATAGTTTCCATTGCATATAATTTATAGTGAGAGTACGCATTTCGTGAGTATGATTTGGTATCATAAATTAAAAGGAGATTGATAATACAATAAGATAGTTTTGACTCGCCTATCATGATAATAGCTTTTTTTATTGAGTTTAGATTCAAGTTCCGCATCAAAGAGTGAGATAGATAAATCCCAAGTGAGATAATCGACTTGTTTGTCTAATAAAGGTTCTAGGTATTGTTTAACAAAAGGATACACACGGTGATCAAATGACACGGCAGATAACCTTTGCGCTTTAGATTGGAGTGTGATCTTTTGTGCTAATTTTGTTAATTCATCGACTTTGTTGCTTTCTAATGCAGGTAAAATGGCTGTTGTGGGTAAATAGTAGCTGGTATACCATCCCGCATTGTTAAACATAGCAAAAGTCGGATCTGTGGTATCAGACTCGATGATTAGTTTATTTTTTAATGGTATTTGAGTGGCTAAGGTATTTAATCGACTCAGTGCTTTTTTGCTATTTTTTTCATTTAAATTTTTAAAATCTAACCAGATTGTCTTTATTTCAGCAGCGGGGATGGCTGATATTAATTGTGTTAATGTGATACCACTTAAGGTATGACGATCATGGCCGACAAGAAATTGGTTTGAGTTTTCATCAAATAGCACATCGACTTCAAATGAGCGAAAATGATCAGTCCAAATATTGGATAACTTACCTATGGTATTGACTCTATGAGCAAGAATACGTGAACCTAATTGACTTTGATTAATCAATAATCCATTTTGCGCTTGTTGATAGAGGTGATTATCTGGGCCTGCATACCATTTTTTACTATTGAGTGTGACGGCATTTTCAGGCTGTAATTGATAATCAGGCGAAGTTAAATCATTGCTGGCCTCATAGCGATGGGTATTGATGTCCATAAATCCAATCAAGGTGTCATAGATATCATCATTGCTAAAAAGCTGCTGATCATGTTGCTTAAGCAATCGGTATTTTTTAGGGTACCTTGCTTTGTATTCTGGGGATAGCCAGAAGATGAGTGGAATTTGTGTCATTTCATAAGTAAAGTTGCCATGGTTATGGCCTAATTGTTTAATAATATCTTCACTGTGATCGGCGAAATAAAGCAGGCCTCTCACTCCATTTGATTGTTTTAGTTGGTTGATGATCGAACTGACAATAAAGTCGTTGTAGCGCACACTGTTATCGTAGCAATTGATTGATGCCGTGAGTGAAGGGCTTTTGTTTGCCAGCTGGCCAAATTGAGTAACAGGTAACTCTGTATGATAGAATTGATAAGCCGCTGGATAACGTGTGCAATAATTACTGTGGTTTCCCATTAAATGTACGAATAAGACGCGATTTCGTGTTGTGGCTTTAGCTAGAATTTGACTTAATTTTGTTAACATGGCGCCATCATAGGATTGTGTATTAACGCTTTTTCCCATGGAGCGGTTAAAAGGGAATAAGTGAGAGGCTTGATGAGCAATAATGGAGACGAGATTATCCCATGCGCCATACAGAAGTTGGTTAGTGAGCCAATAGGTATCGATATTGGCTTTATTTAAAATATTAATAATCGACAGGGAATGAAAATAGGCTTTTTGATTTTGCTGAGTGGCTTCAGTGAGTGCTTTGGAGAGAACAGGCATGGTATGTGTGTGAGCCGAAAAAGCATTTTCATAAATGATGAGTTGATGCTCAAAAGCCATTTTATCTAATATTGGTGTGGTTTCTCTCATGTAACCGTATAAGCTCATATGGCGTTTGTTGAGTGATTCACCGATAATAACGATGTAGGTTTCACCTGTATTGTGTTTGCTTGCAGTAAAGGCAATATCGTGATTTTTTAACTGGGCTTGAGTTTGCTTAAATAAGGCTATTTCTTGCCAATATGTTTTCATTGCATTTAAGGTGAAATCATAGAGCTGGTTATTTTTTCTGTCTAAATAAGATAAGGTTAAAAAGACAATCAATATAAATAAAAATGATTTTATTTCAATTCCTTGGCTGTCATTATGCTTTTGCTTAATTAATAAGGTAGTGGTTGCGAGGATCAACAAAGCAAAGAAGACGACTCCCATGGGGGAGACAAAGGCTGTGAAAAATTCAACGGCTTCTTTGAGATTGGTTTGCATAATGGCGTAAATCGTTTCTTTTGAAACAGACGAAGCAAAATTGAGGACATAAACCAGATAAAAGGTAGGAAGGACGAGTAAAAGACAGGAAAAGATGACATTAATGATTTTTATTTTTGGCCATTTTATTGAGTGGCTCAATTGTATTATTCCGATAAATAAAAAAGCAGTGGCAAAAGCAAGCAGTAAATATGTTAGTTGAGTATGAATACTAATAGTGTGGAAATTGATTTTGTCGGCAATGATCATCAAGAGAAATAATAAATAGCTATTGAGGGCGACATAAGTATATTGATAATGATGGAGATAAATAATACAAGATGACCATAGTAGTGGAAACAGCCAAGCATCACCAAAAGCGGTATTTTCTGTTGTGCCGATAAAGTAATAAACTGATGACCAAGTTATTATGGTCGATAGAGTGATGAGGATACTGCTTACATAGTGTTTTTTTACTCGTGTGTGTTTCATAGTTGTATATATAACGATGATTGAAATTGTTAATTTGAGCGCTTTGTTTAAATAGAAGTGTAGTAAAAGGAAGTAGGAAGTGGATACTGGCTGTCTGGTGATCACAAGATCCCATTATCTTGTTGAGTTTATATTAGCATATCGTGAATAACGTTTGAGTGATAGAATACAATAAGAAGGGCTCGTAAGTGACTGCCTGTACAAGGTATCAATGAGATGAAAAAACATCATGATGAGTATGCAAAAAGTCGCACTTCACACCTTGATCCGGCGATATTTTGCGATCATGGGCCACGTGGGTTAATACTGTCTGAGACTGGAACATTAGTCGGAAAACGTTTAGCAGTAAAAGATGTTTTTCAATTAAAAGGAGAGAAAAATACCGCCGGCAGCCCAGAATGGTTTCGCACTCATGATGGGGCCAAAGAGACTGCTTTTTCTTTGTTCCAGTTATTAAAGGCGGGCGCGGAGTTTATTGGGTTTACTCATCTCGATGAATTGGCTTACAGCATGCAAGGCAGTAATATGCATTATGGTGCAGCCGATAATCCTAAGTTGCCAGGCTATTTTTGTGGAGGCTCTTCAATGGGATCGGCCGCTGCTGTTGCTTCAGGAGCAGCGGACATTGCCTTAGGAACGGATACGGGAGGTTCAGTTAGGGTGCCTGCCAGCTATTGCGGCTTGTTTGGGATCAGAACGAGCCACTCATTAGTTCCAAGGCAAGGCGTGATTGGCTTAGCGCCTTGTTTTGATACTGTGGGTTGGTTTGCTCAGACGGCATCATTATTAGGTGATGTGGGAAAGGTATTGTTACCCCCATCATGTCTGCCGATAAAAAGGTCAATGCGTTTAGTTATCTGTGATGAAATCAATCAACTGGCCGATGTGAATATTCAGCAGGCAATGGCTGAATATCTGCCTAAACTCCAAGGGCACTTTGATAGTGTTGAGAGGGTATCATTATCAGATAGCCTTATTTTGTCTCAGTTAGCCGATGTTTTTCGTATTTTACAAGGTCGTGGGATCGCGAAAGAGCATGGAAATTGGCTTAAACGCCATCGCCCCATATTGTCTGATGATGTTGCGGCTAGAGTCGCCATGGCTTTGTCCATTACTGATGAGGAAGTGGCTTGGGCGAGGCGAAAGCAGCAAGATTGGAGTCAACAGATGGCAGCTTGGTTACCCAGTAATGACACTGTATTACTTCTACCCACTTCAGCTACGACAGCATTAAAGAAAGATGCTCGCTTGTCAAAAGAAGCCTTAATAGGACTTCGTCAAAGACTATTGGGCTTAACGGCCATAGCGGGATTGTGGGGGGCGCCACAATGCCATGTACCTGCTTTTTCAATAAGAGGATCCTCTGGTGAAAAGAATATTAAGGTGAATAAACCATCAGGGTTTTCCTTGTTAATGGCCCCGAATAATGATGCGGCTTTACTTGCATTGGTGGAGGACATAATGGCATAGTCCATGTGAAGTTGAGGCTATCATAAGATCATGAGTTTGTTTATTGACTAAAATAGAGGAGTAACGAGTGATATTAGCGATATCTTTATAAGATGAAATTAATTTTATAAAGGCTGAGTTTTATTGCTGATGAAGGTTAAATAAGTGTATGATTGTGGGCATCAATTTATTTGATGTTAAGGGTTAATCGGTCATACTAATTGGGGGTTAATATCTGTTTTTATTAATATAAGGGGCTGTTTACAGGGAGCAGGCTTGATATCTTTCACATAGAAATTAGGGGTTCAAGCGAAGCATATAAGGAAATAAAAAAGTGGCCTACTATTCGCTTTTGAGTGTTTTTTAGCTCATTTGATTATCAGTCAAGGTGTTGCGGGTATGTTTAGATGAAATACTTTCTTATTTTTTTGCTTTTTTTTATGAGCTTACAAGCTGCCGCCAGAGAAGCAATATGTGGAAATATCGACAATATTAATGCGTTACGTGCAGATAATCCTAAGGTAAAAGTGCCCGCTATTTACCCAGAAGTGACTTTAAAATCCCCGCGCTCTGAAAAGGCCTTTCTGCCTCCTCATACTAAAGGTTGTGCCGCTGTAACCTTTACCTTATCAAAAAAACCTCATTCTAAAGGTGAGTTATTGACGCCTCAAAATGTCAAAATTTACAATGCCTCAGAAACACGGTTTGGCCTTGCAGCCATTAAAGCGGTGTCGAAGTGGAAGTATTCTGCAAAAGAAATAGAGCCTAGTACTCTGTACTATACTATTATTCGTTTTTTATAATCGACTCTATATCTAAAATCATTTCCTTTAGCGGCTAACAATCTTTGCTCTGTCTGTTTGAGCGTTAGGTGTTAATTTAGCGTTCTCATATCTCATTGACTACACTTTATTTTTAGACAAGAGCACTAAGGTGTTTTGTTGCGCGCATAAAAAGGATTTTTATGCTTGTGTTGACTCACTTTGTTCTCTCGCTTGGGCATGCTGTATTAAGGCGCCTTTTGTTATGTCATGCAGTTTTGGCCCTGCGGCGATGGACAGGTCGATTTATCGTATGCTTATTGTGAAAAGGTTACACCATAATCTCTTCAATTTATAAGGCCAGATAAAAGTTCAGTTCAACGTTATTAAGTGCTGTTAAATCTAGGAAGATGGAAGATAAATGATGAATAAACTATTTGTACCCGGTTACCTAAACTCTTTAGCAGGGCACTGGCAGCGGTATTGGTTTGAACAAGATATAGATAGCTATTGGGTGGAACAAGAAGATTGGGCCCATCCAGATTGTAATAGGTGGGTGTCGACATTGAATAATTTAGTTGACAGTGTTTCAGGGCCAACAATCTTTATTACTCACAGCTTAGGGGGAAACACAGTTGCACATTGGTGCCAACGTTATCCAGAGAAAGCGGCAATGATAAAAGGGGCTTTTATGGTGGCAGTGCCAGATGTACAACGAGATGATTTTCCAAAGGTGATTACAGGTTATAATTCGCCACCATTAGCGCCGTTGCCTTTTTCCAGTGTAATGTGTGCCAGTAGTAATGATCCTTATTGTCGCTTTCAGCAGGCTCATTTTTTGGCGAAGCATTGGCAGGCTGAATTGATCCCCGTTGGTGCGCTTGGTCATATTAACATTGATGCTAATATTGGTGATTGGTCTGAAGGAAAAGCACTTTTCGACGTGTTTAATCACATGATCCAACTGCGTGATAAAAAACAATAGGATTGAATATTGCTTGCTTAGAGGGGGCTAAGCCTCTGTTGTTAGTTGAGGTTCTGCTTGTTGATAGTGTTAATTAACCTGAACTCGGGATAAGCAGCGCCGCTTAATAGCGCTATTTTTGCCCCTATCTGTGTTGTGCTTTCTACTAATAGCCTGCTATTAGATACGAAATCTCGCCTTGATATCGACAAAAATTGCAGTATTAAGCCAACTTCGAAAATAAAGGATAACCTAATTTCATTTAATTTGCTGATATTAAATGAATTTCATAATATTGTTGACACTCATTATCCCGAGTTCAGGTTAATTATGCTTCTGATCAAGATTAAGTGTTGGCTTGACTTTAAAACTGCTTATCTATACAGTGCTGTTTATTTATACAGTATAATGTTTGTGTTAAATACAAGCATTAAATGGACTCTAAATAAGGATATTAACATGCCAACAACATACTGCCATTGCGGTAACGTTCAAGTTAAAGTTGATGCATTGCCCGATACTCTAACAAGTTGTAACTGCTCTATCTGCCGAAGAACGGCCGCGTTATGGGGATATTACCCACAAGCTCAAGTCTCAGTCTCAGTGAAAACTGAACCTTTGCAAACTTACTGTTGGGGGGATGAGTATATTGACTTTCATCGTTGTAGCCAGTGCGGGTGTACGACGCATTATACTTGTCGTCCTAAAGCCGAAATGGACCGAGTGGGGGTGAATTTTAGATTATTCGACAATGAAGTCGTTCAACGGTTAGCGGTTAAAACTGTCGATGGTGCTAGCTTTTAATCGTTATTTTTGACTTAGATGAGTATTATTTTAAAGTTTACGCCGTTATCCCATTGTTAATGGTAGAATAAGCGTTATTTTTTAGCGCTTTTTTATTGGTTATCTTTTTATGTCTTTTTCATCAATAGGATTAATGCCTGAACTTGTCAGCCGTTTATCCACTTTAGGTTATACGGATCCTACACCCATTCAATCATTGGCCGTCCCTGCCATATTAGCAGGGCAGGATGTGATGGGAAAAGCGCAAACGGGCACGGGGAAAACCGCCGCGTTTACCTTGCCGATTTTGCAACATTTAGTCTCTGCCCGCCAAGCTTTTGAGAAGAGTGTTGACAATAGTTCTGATAATAGTGCCAATAATAGTGTTAGTCACAGTGTTAACGGCGAGTGCCAAAAAAAGAAGCAGGCTGTTGGTGCATTAATCTTAACGCCAACAAGAGAATTGGCGATACAAGTCCACAAGAGTGTTAATACTTATGCTCAAGATTTATTGTTATCAAGAGTGGAGGGGGGAGCTGAGCAGCAAAGCGGCTCAGGCTTTTGCTGTGCGCTCATTTATGGTGGCGTCAGTATTGATAAGCAGGCAGCAGTGCTAGCCCAAGGCTGTGATATTATTGTGGCGACACCGGGTCGGTTATTGGATCATCTGAGCAGAGGCAATTTATCGCTCAATACTTTGGACTTTTTGGTGCTGGATGAAGCGGATCGCATGTTGGATTTGGGTTTTAAAGATGACATTAATAGCATTCTTAAAGCCTTACCTAAAAGGGCTTCTGGTATCAATAAAAAGAGACAAACCTTATTTTTTTCAGCCACCTTTAATCCATCTGTCTTTAATTTGAGTCAAAAATGGCTTAATAAGCCGACATTGATAGAAATGGATGAAAAAAATAGGGTAGCGAGTCAAGTTGAGCAAATTGTTTATCAAGTGGATAGCGATAAAAAAACAGCGGTGATTTGTCATTTGATCAATAAAGACAGACGCCATATAGAGGCTGTTCATTCTAGCCTTGAATCGCAAGTGTTGATTTTTTGTCGTAAAAGACAAGGTGTGGATCAATTAGTACAGGCATTACAGACACAAGGGATTGAAGCACAAGCGCTCCATGGTGATTTATCACAGAGCGTGCGAGAGCAGGTATTGACTCAATTTAAGCAAGCAGACGTGCAAGTGCTAGTGGCGACCGATGTTGCTGCACGTGGCTTAGATATAGAGACGCTGAACACGGTGATTAATTATGAACTGCCATTTAAGGCGGAAGATTATGTGCATAGAATTGGCAGGACGGGGCGTGCAGGTAACAGTGGCAAAGCCATTACTTTATATAACGAAGAAGATGCCTTGCTGCTTGAACAAATTGAAACCCTATTAGATACCCGCTTGCCCCAGCAATGGTTGACGGGGTTTGAACCGGATCTCACTAAAAGTACACCTGTGGATTATAAAAATACTAAATCGGCGCAGAAAAAACGGGCGAGAAGAAGGGCATTGAATCATCGAAAGCGTTAAGTTTGCCTTTTATTCTGTTTATTTTGTGCTATCAATAATTTTCAAAGGAAAATGAACACTAGTGGGTATTAATACCAATCCCATTATATAAGTGATCTTTCAGCGGGAATTCAACATGCTGTAGGCAAGGCAGATGATTGAAGCTAATAGTGATTCTATATCGAAAGCAGCTAACGTAGCATAAAGTATGTTGAAACCCGCACAAAGTGAGCTTCTCAGACATTCCACTTCTGCGTTGCATTCATTTGAAAGGGAATCACCATTACTGCATAAATGCGCCTTGAATTGAAAAGCCTGAGAAGCTCTGAATTGATCATCTATATAATGGAATTGGTATAAGGAAGATAAGTCAACACAAGGAGCTAACATGGAGTTAGATATTTACCAAGTAGATGCTTTTACATTTGAACGGTTTAAAGGTAATCCTGCTGGTGTATGTATCACCGAAAAAGGGTTAGATGAGCGTTTAATGCTGGCCATTGCGGCTGAAATGGCCGTGTCAGAAACGGCTTTTCTCTCTTTGAGTGATTTCAGTCTACGTTGGTTTACGCCGCAAGTGGAAGTGAGTTTGTGTGGCCATGGTACTTTATCTGTGGCGCATATTTTACAAGAGACAGGGAGGCTCGCTGTCGGTGATGAAATGGGTTTTAACACTTTATCGGGCACCTTATCTGTCATCGCTCAGCATAATCGCATCGCCATGGCGTTTCCGTCACCTAGCTTGGATTTTTCAGTCCATATCAATGAAGTCTTATTTGTGTATTTAGGTATTCAACCTCAGCAAGTGGTCAGTTATTGCGGTTTTGATGGTAAATGGTTAATTGAAGTCATTGATGAGTCTATTGTGTTGGCATTGGCACCGAACTTTGAACAGCTAAAACAATTACCTGGCCGAGGCGTTGTGGTAACAGCAAAAAGAACGACAGCGAAAAATGATGCTGTAATAGCGCACCATAGTGTTGACAAAGGCGCTGATTTTATTTCACGTTATTTCGCCCCTTGGGTGGGGGTGAATGAAGATCCTGTGACGGGATCGGCCCATTGTGCCCTTGCTGTTTATTGGCAGAAAAAGTTAAATAAAACTTGTTTAAAAGGCTATCAAGCATCTCAGCGTGGTGGCTTTGTTGATATGGAAGTCTTAGCTAATGAGCAAGTGACCTTAATGGGTCAAGCCGTCACGACATTGAAAGGCAAAATTATCCTTTAATCGCATTAGCATATTTTGAAGTATATTATGAAGTATAGGGAAGTTGTATG
This sequence comes from uncultured Shewanella sp., assembly GCF_947495455.1. Taxonomy (GTDB): domain Bacteria; phylum Pseudomonadota; class Gammaproteobacteria; order Enterobacterales; family Shewanellaceae; genus Shewanella. The sequence continues at coordinate 33,505 of NZ_CANLZC010000025.1, forward strand.
ATACAAGTTGTAGAGCAAGTCATTTCAGTGAATGATTTTATTCGTTTAAGGCAGGTTTCAGGGTTAAGCCCACGCCTGTATGAGGCGGTTGAAAAAGGGCTGCCTAATAGTCTATTTGGCGTGCAGATTGTGATTAACGATCTTATTGTGGGCATGGGGAGAGTAGTGGGAGATGGTGCCTTAAATTTCGATATCGTTGATATTGCTGTTGATCCTGCTTATCAAGGTCGGGGTTTTGGTCGCCAGATCATGCAATCCATTATGGATTATCTCGATCGTGAAGGCATGTATCTCATTAAAGAGTAAAAAATGGATGTTAATAAAATGGAAAAGCAAGCAATAAATGGTCTTGAAGCACCTTGCTTAGCGCTCGATAGCTCAAAACCAGAAGCTTTGGTAGATACTGCAGTGGTAGAAAGGGCAGCGGTAGAAAGGAATGTACAGTTCGATATTATCCATGAAGACAATCAGAGTGTGCTGAATGAGCTTATCAGTGGTGTGCGCCAATACAATATTGAGCACATGGGCGATGAAAAAACCAAGCCTCTAATGGTGGTCGCGCGTGATAGGGATGGCAAGACGATTGGTGGTGTTGCGGGTGTGACGATTTACCAAAATTTTCTTATCACTGTGGTTTGGGTGGATGAAGCCCACCGAGGCTCAGGGTTAGGGCGTCAGTTAATGATGCAGGCTGAAAATGAGGCTAAGGGGCGAGATTGTTTAGTGGCCCAGCTCGATACCTTATCATTTCAAGCGCCAGCTTTTTATCAAAAGATGGGCTTTGAGATTGTCGGTACTGTTCCAGGATTTGCAAAAAGCCCTGCCCGTTTCTTTATGCTTAAGCGTTATGATGAGGAAACTAAGTAAAGTAAGAGCGATACGATATTATCAACATAAAGCCTAAATCTTAAAGTTTAAATATCAGTAATCATCGAATGGAGTCGTTTTTAATGTTTAATCCTATACCTGAGGTTAGCTTAGAGTTAAAACCAGATCTTAAACAAGAGCATAATGATAGCCCTGAGCCTATCAGTATCATGAATGCCTTTGAAAGTGTACGCTGCTTTAACGGCAGAACCCCTGAAACCACAGATGGAGAAATCCAAGGTGCTACAGCATTGTTATCAACATACCGCAATGGTGGAGTGTATATAACCCATTATTGTGGTTTCAGTGAGTGGGAGCAACATTCACAAGGGGATGAGTTTGTACAGGTGATGAAGGGGGAAACCCACTTAATCTTATTGCTCGATGGCATAGAGCAGCGTCATTTGTTGACCTGCGGACACATGATGGTGGTTCCTCAGAGTGTTTGGCATCGCTTTGAATCCCCCAAAGGCGTAAAAGTCATGACGATTACGCCGCAGCCGACAGAGCACAGTATTTCACATCCAAATAATAAGGAAAAATCAGATGGTACCAGATGAGAAAGCACTTAACAGAGTGATGAAAGGTGCGTGTAACTGCAGGGAAGTGATGTTTGAGGTGTCCACATCAACGTCGGATATTTATATTTGCCATTGCTCTATTTGTCGTCGAGCCACAGGGACCAATGGTATCGCGGTGATTGTGGTAAATAAACACGATTTTTGTTGGTTAAAAGGGGCCAGTAGCATTAAGACTTGGCGTAAACCCGATCATGATTGGGAAACATCATTCTGCCCAACCTGTGGCTCCAATTTACCTGGAATGAATGATGATGAGCGCATGTATATTCCCGTGGGATTATTAACAGAAGGCGCCGAGTCATTAGGTGTTGCCCATCATATTTGGGTTGATTCTAAAGCCCCTTGGGATCATATTGCCGATGTGGGTAAGCAGCACCTAAAAGCTTTCATGGGGTAATGTTTTGGCAAATGCGTTTTTATTGGCTTTTAAACAACTAAGAAGACGATGATTTCATGAAAAACCTTTATCATTTACTTCAACAAGCTGATCTTAATAGACTGAAAGAGAGTGAAGAGTATGAGCCTGACTCATTAGTCCTTGATGGCTTTATTCATTTAGCCTATAAAGAGCAGTTGCCTTTTATTCTTCAGCAATTTTTTGTGCCTGCATTGTTGAAATCGGGTTTACTCAGTGAAGGGGAAGGGTTACAAAATGTTGGACTTTACTTAGTAGAAATCGCTTTTGCTAAATTAACCGCTAAGGTTGTCGATGAACTAGCAGTGGGTCTAAATAAGCTTGACTCCTTAGAGCTTTATCCGCATTTATACGGCGGTCTAAATCGGGAGGCCATTTTAACAATAAGCGCACTTCACATTAATGCTCAGGGAGATTACTTAATATCGGCCCTTTAAAAATGTCGTGGTCAATAGACCATGGAAGTAAGTAAGAGATTAGAGACGTCTTAATAATCACTTTTAATAACCACTCTTAATAATAGTTATTAATAACAAGGGCTAATAAAAAAGAGCGAATAAAGGGATGAAACATGATTGTAAAATGGATAGATGTGCTGCCTATTAAAGGGCAAGAGCAGGCTTTTTCAATTGCTCAAGAAGCATGGGCGACCACCAATGAATGTACAGGGTTTAGCGGTCAACTCGGAGGCTGGACAACAGCCCAACGAAGCGCCGCTGCCAGCATCAATGAAAGTGCAAGGGAAAGCGGAAATCCTCATTCGCGAGCGATGTTGTTGGCATTTTGGCATGATATGCCAGCAATAGAAGACTTTATGGTGAGCAAGCATGATCTCATTGCTCATAATAATCAGCAAGCGCAAACCTATGAGGCTTGTTTAGTGCATTATTTGAGTCTTGAGCTTTCTTTGAATGATCTTGCGTTGCAACAATCTTTACAGCAGGCGATAATCGATTTTAACGCTATAAATATCAATGATATTGGCTTTATTCGTATTGCCGATTGTACGCTTAAAACAGATGAGCATGAATGGGCTGAACACGCATTTTTTCAGGATCAAATTCATGTTTGGAACCCAGCAATGCAAGCTTGTGAAGGCATGTTAGGAGGCGCGGTTGCGCGCTTTCAAAAAGAAAAAAATCGTTTCTTAGTGATTTCTTTTTGGCAAAATGAACTGTGCCATCACAAGTATTGTCAAGGGGCGTTTAAGGCGGCGAAGCGTCAAGTCAATTTGGCCGCTTACATGGATAAACTCACAGGTCATTATATTGTGATTGAACCAAAATGGCATATAGAGAAAATGGAGCGAGAAAGAAGCGTATAGGAAATTTATAAAGATATTTTAAATAGCTTAGCAATAAAAAAGAGTGGGTAAATATGTACTGTTTATTATTGAGATCTAGGTCTTATAATCATTATTGTTTTCCCTTATTAATTACTGTATGTTTTACCTTGCTAGGAACAGCTGTATGCGTTGATATTAACTATGGCGCTTATATCACTATAATTTACGGATAAATTGACTTTAGTTTAATGTAAAAATTGATTACTTCTTATTTTTGTTCCTAGCGCCATGATAATTAAAGGGACAATGAATAAATGAAAAAATCTAGGATCGCCGCAGCTTTATTTTTAAGTTTAACCAGTGCATCAGCATTTTCGGTTAATGACAATAGCTACCACAATGAGGCTCAGTTAGAATTCCAAAGTTCAAGTGAAAACTTTTCGGACGGTGATTGGGATTTGAATTACCGTTACTATGCTTCCCCCGTTGATCAAAGCAAGGTGCCTTATGCTCTGAGTGGTTTTTTAGCACAAAGCTCAAGTATAGGGGCGCATTTTAAATTCAATAATGATATCACTGATTACCGTACATATGGCATTCAAGGACAATACGTTTTTGATTCAAAATGGTATATTGATGGTGTGATAGACGCATCTGATAATAACCCTGATGCTTCAAGTGCCAATAATGCGACGACATATGGTATTGGTGGGGGTTACTACTTCAATGACACTTCAGTGGTTTATTTGACTTATCGACGCACAGATCAAAGCCAAGGTATGGAAGATACTGACCGTTATACATTAGGTGTTAAAGGTTATTTACCCGTTAAAGTCACTGAAGGCATATTAATGGGAGCAGAGCTAAATAACTATCATTATTCAACGGCAGGTGTCACTTCTACTACTGACTATAATATATACGCAGACTGGTATATTACTCGCCCATGGTCGTTCGGAGCGAGTTATACCTTGGAAGATCAAAGTGACACTGACGATATTTTCAGTATTAACACGGCTTATTTCTTGCGTCTAACTGATATGCTTTCGGCCCGTATAGAAGTTGAAAAACAGCTTGATCCAAACGAAGATGGAGTAACAGGAAAATTAATACTGAACGGTCGCTTCTAATACTTAACTGTATATTAGAATAACGGTATAAATGAATTGGATGACTGACAATGAATGCTAGTTTTGAAGTCACTAGCATTTATGATTAAAATTTTATAGTTGAATATTACTTTATACAGCTTGAGTCATTTTATACAGCCAGATATTCAATATTGTGCCGTTATTTGTCTTCTTACTTTATTTTAATTATTGAATCCCAAATAATGAGTAGATTGTTAGCATTGTGTGAGCAGTGAAATTGACTTTATTTAGCCTCAATAGCAAGTTTTATGTTTTTTGTTTGTGAGTAAGAATGACGTTGCTGCGATAAGTAACAGGGGGAGACAGGATAACAGGGAATAAAATCATTGGTTAACGATTTTTTATCGTGATAATCTATTGATTATTAATAAGAGTGTTGGTTATCCTGAAAATCTAAGCACCAAGTCATTATTTGAAAGCATTTCATTTGAAAGAAGCCAATAGAAAGATGGCTGACATCTTGTGCTTTAGGTTTCAGCCAAAGAACATATAACAGAAAGTGTGAATTAAAATGGAAATCAAGGGGCAGATGGAGAGTGTTAATTGAATCATATTGAAGTGATGAATAGCTGGTTAGCAAGAACTCGAGCAGTCGAAAAAGCCCATTTCAAAGCCTGTGTGCGATTTCGAAAATGGCATTACATTTGGGGAGGTGCTACCATTTTTAGTGCATCTTTAGCCACGACCATTACAGCTTTGTCTGAAAGTGAATCAAATATGAATTGGTTTGATACCAGTTGGGGTTTCGGGATCAGGGTGATATTAGCTTTGTTCGTACCGGTCTTCGCATCGTTAACGACTTTTTTAAACTTTAATGTGAGATCGAAAGAGCATCACTATGCTGCGGCAAAGTTTTCGTCTCTTAAACGGGATTTGTCTATCGAAATATCTAAGTATCATCATTCAGCGAATACCTCAAGTGATGATCCTTATCAATTTCTTAAAAAAATATGCCGAAAATGGAATCACTTAACTGAAACATCTCCTGCTTTATATAAACAAGATTGGAATAGAGAAATTGAAGCATTTGAAGAGCACTTTATTGATAAAGTCCCCGCTGTGCGTCACGTCGCCTAATAAGAGAACTGACATTCGACTTGAGAAAAAGGGTATCATATTGCTGAGGGACGCAGGTGTTAAACGGACTCAATCATATTACTGTTACCGTAAAGGATTTGGACGAGTCCTTTATTTTTTATGTGGATCTTTTAGGCATGAAACCTCATGCTAAATGGGATAAAGGTGCCTATTTATCATTAGGTGAACTTTGGTTTTGTTTATCTTGTGACGAGGTTAGCCCTAGCCAAGATTACACTCATATTGCTTTTGATGTTTCTTGTTCAAATTTCCCACTATTACAATCGCAATTAATGGCGGCAGGAGTCGCACAATGGAAGCAAAATAGCAGTGAAGGTGATTCACTTTATATATTCGATCCAAACGGGCATAAACTAGAGATACATGTCGGTTGTCTTAATAATCGACTTGATTCTTTAAAAATCAAGCCATATAAGAGCTTGCAACTCTTTTAAAAGTAGATGTACAAAGTGACGAATAGATTGTTCAATAAAGATAAAAAATGATTGCTCGGTTTCTTTTCATCTTACATTGAGGAGTCCATTTTGTGTATTCATTACTTCAGCGATGTAAAGTTTTGCTAACTTGAATATCGATACAACTCGCATGAGCGAAAGCAAAGTATTAAGATGTTTGAATACGCGCTTAGCTATAAAGACTTAAAACACCTATGACAAACAAACACCCTTTGAAAACCGTACCATTGATTTCGACCCTTGACGCCCTTGCGATTTCGGTAAACTACTCCCTTATGGATACGCTTAATTGCGATCCTGATGCATCAACAAACGGTGTCGACTTCGCCCCTAGGCAAGTTTTCTCAGGGCATTATGTTCCCATCAAGCCTACGCCAATTCAAAATCCAGAGTATGTGACCCATAGTAAAACCTTTTTTTCAGAGCTTGGTTTTGACGACGCTATGGCAGAGTCTGCCGATTTTATTCGTCTGTTTTCCGGAGATCTTTCTCAAGTACCTACGCCGATGCGTAAGGTCGGTTGGGCAACGGGGTATGCACTGTCCATTTACGGCACCGAGTATATTCAGCAGTGTCCCTTTGGCACTGGAAACGGCTATGGTGATGGCCGTGCGATTTCTGTGCTTGAGGCTGTGATTAAGGGGCAACGCTGGGAAATGCAATTAAAAGGTGGCGGCCCCACGCCATATTGTCGCGGTGCAGATGGCCGGGCTGTCTTGCGTTCAAGTATTCGCGAGTTTTTAGCTCAAGAGCATATGCACGCATTGGGCGTGCCCACCTCACGTTCGTTAAGTTTGTATGTATCAAAAACGGAGAAGGTCAAGCGGCCTTGGTATTCAGCAGGTTCGTACTCTAAGGATCCCGACATGATGATTTCGGAATCTGTTGCTATCTCGACTCGTGTGGCTCCCTCGTTTATTCGTGTTGGCCAATTGGAACTGTTTTCCCGCCGCGCCCGTCACAAGGCACACTCAAATGCGATGGAAGAACTTGAGAAGATTGTCCTGCACTTAATCGATCGTGAGTATGCTGATGTTATCGATAGCCAACTTGATCTTTCAGATAAAGTCATATTACTGGCACGGGAGTTCCAATACCGCTTGACTTCTCTGGTGGCGAATTGGATCCGCGTCGGTTTTTGCCAAGGCAATTTTAACAGTGATAATTGCGCAGCGGGGGGATTTACACTGGATTATGGTCCCTTTGGCTTTTGTGATGTGTTTAATCCCTATTATCAGCCTTGGACGGGTGGGGGTGAGCATTTCTCATTGATGAATCAACCTCAAGCGGCGCAGCGAAATTTTGATATGTTCTGCTCAGCTATGCGCCCTTTGCTCCTATCGATTTATGGTGACTCTCATGATAGTTTGCTCGCCCTCGATGAAATACAAGCGGGTTTTTCTCAAGTCATGTCCAGTGAAATGGACAAAATGTGGGCTGCTAAGTTGGGTTTCAGCCAAGTGCCGAACAAATCGCTTTTTAGCGCCTTACTCAGTGAACTCAAGGGGCTTATGATGCAAACACCTTTGGATTATACGATTTTCTTTCGCGAGCTATCATCAATCCCTAAGGATGTTGGCCCACTTAAAAAAAGCTTCTATGATGAGTTATACAATAACAGAAGGCAAGATACTGATCTCAAAGAGAGTAGCCTCAAAAAGAGTGGCCTCAAAGAGAGAGAGCAAGGTTGGAATGAGTGGCTGGTAAAATGGAAAATGCTTCTCAATAGTGATCGAGATATGCATGGGGCTTTCCCCCGTTCTACTGAAGCAGTCTCGCAGCAGATGAAGCGTATTAACCCCAAATATATTCTGCGAGAGTGGTTTGTTATGCCAGCTTATCAGCAAGCGGCTATGGGGAATTATGCCCTCGTTCGAGAACTGCAAGAGGTGATGAGCCAGCCCTATGCAGAGCATTCAAAAGAGGTAGAAGATAAATATTACCGATTGAAACCCCTTGAGTATTTTTCGGTGGGAGGATTGTCCCATTTGAGTTGTTCTTCGTGACACTTTGATTTCAAAAATAAAGGTGACTTTACTTTAGTCTGCGTGTCGGTCACTGACGCCAAAGTTGGCGTCAGTTATGATTGTGAGTTATTTCTTAAATAGGCTTTAAAATGAAAATCATATCAACCAATATTTCAAAAATAAAAACAGTCTTATATAACGGCAAAGAGGTGACAACAGGGATATTTAAGCAACCGATTGATGGCGAAGTGGCCATTGAGAAGCTCAATATTATGGGTGATGAACAAGCGGATCGTATTCATCATGGTGGTGAAGATAAAGCTGTTTATGCGTTTTCATTCCATCACTATGACTATTGGAAGCCTATTTTAAACAAGCGTCAGCTATCGAATGGCTCTTTTGGTGAAAATTTTACCATATCAAACCTTTTTGAAGAGAATATCCATATTGGCGATCAGCTTCGTATCGGCACAGCTTTACTTGAAGTGAGTCAACCAAGAGTGCCTTGCTATAAACTGGGTCTGGCGCTGGATAATAAGGATGTGGTTAAACTCTTCACAAAAAATTGCCGTACAGGTATTTATTTTCGAGTACTGGAACCTGGAATCGCCAAAACGGGGCATTCGGTACTCATTGAAAAAAAGTCGAGTCATGGTGTGACTATTAAGGATCTCTTTCAGGCTTATTTTGACAGGCATTATGTTGGCGCCGATGATGTCTTGACTGAAGCCTTAAGCTTGAGGGCTTTAGCACCTGAATGGAAAAAGAAAATAGAGAAAAGATTGTCTGCTATTTAACCTGAATTCGGGATAAGCAGCGCCGCTTAATAGCACTATTTCTGCCGCTATCTGTGTTGTGCTTTCTACTAATAGCCTGCTATTAGATACGAAATCACGCCTTGATATCGACAAAAATTGCAGTATTAAGCCAAGTTCGAAAATAAAGAATGACCCAATTTCATTCAATTTTTTGATATTAAGTGGGTTACCTAACATTTTTGACACTCATTATCCCGAGTTCAGGTTATTTAGTCATTAGCGGGAGCAATGAGAAGCCATCTCAAGGAGCCTATACCCGTGATACTTCAAGATGAATCCTGCAAATTGAAGTTTCACGGGTATATAATACCAATCTAAGTAAATAAGTGATCATTCAGCGGGAATTAGAAATGCGGTAGGTAAGGCGTCTGTTTGATGCTAATAGTTATTCTATATCGAAAATAGACAACGCAGCATAACGTATTTTTAAACCCGCACAGAGTGAGTCACTCAGGCATTTCACTTCTGTGTTGCATTAATTTGAAAGGGAATGACCCTTACTGCATCAATGCGCCTTGAATTGAAAAGCCTGAGTGGCTCTGAATGGTTCGTTTACTTACTTAGATTGGTATAAGATTATTTCAAAGGCGCTTGCGCGTTTAATTGTTGTCCTGTCACTGCAATTGAATCATCGCCCATTAAATAAAGATATGCGGGCATGATATCTTCTGGTGTCTTGAGGGTTTCAGGATTTTCTGCGGGGTAGGCGGTTGCTCGCATTTCTGTTCGAGTCGCGCCAGGATTGATGGTGTTGACGCGGATCTGGGTGTCTTCATATTCATGAGCCAGTAACTGCATTAAGCCTTCGGTGGCAAACTTGGATATTGAATATTCTCCCCAAAATGCGCGCCCTTTACGCCCCACACTGCTTGATGTCAATAAAATCGAGGCTCGAGGCGCTTTTTTCATTACAGGCAGTAAGGCTTTGGTCATCATGATCTTGGCATAGACATTGATCTGCATGACTTCTTCGATGGAACTCATAGAGATTTGTTCAAAAGGGCCTAATACACCCAGTATGCTTGCATTATGCAATAACCCATCTAAATGACCGAATTGTTCTTCTATGGTGTCAGCCATATCTTTGTAGTTTTGCTCAGTCGCACCTTTTAAATCAAGAGGGATAATTGCAGGTGTTGGGTAACCCGCTTGTTCTATTTCATCATAGACGGCTTCAAGTTTTTTTACGGTGCGCCCTAATAGTATGACGGTTGCGCCATGAGCGGCAAAAGTGATAGCTGCCGTGCGGCCAATACCGTCACCCGCACCTGTCACAAGAATGGTTTTATTTTTGAGTAAATCTTTTTTTGCTTGATATTCCAACATGGATCCATTTTTCCTAGTCAATCGAAAGCGGATGATATCGGCCATCATCGCTTAAATAAACACCTGTTTTAAACGTTTGAATAAGGTTGTCACAATCTAATACTAAAAGACAGTAACAAAAATGTAGCCAATTCAATGATTTTACGTTAAATTCTACATCTCTTTTACTGAGTATAAGATTGACTCGGTGCAATATAGCCATATGTTACAGAATTTTGTGGCTAATTTCCTTTGGAAAATAAAATTATTACAACAAGATTTGGGAACTCAGAATGAAAAAACTCATGTTAAGTGTCGCGATTGCGTCAACCTTTGGACTCACGGCTTGTGGAGAAGACAGCAAGGACGAAGTGACAGAAAAAACAGAAACCGTCCAGTCTAGCTCCAGTATTGTGTTTGATCTCGCAAATGCAGACTTCGCAGTGCCGAGTGATTTTGTCTTCAGTGGAACAACCGATGGCACATTAAATATGCCAAATGAAGATACGGGAGACTATACCGACCCATCAATTGCTTTGGGGGCATTAGATGGTTGGTCAACAACGGCACCTATTGCCATTAAGGTGAATTTAGAAAATGATGCCGACGGTAATCCACTCACTTTATCTGCCTCTTCTATCGCACAAGCAGGCGCAGTGCGTATGTTTAAAGCACAGGTCGGTGGTCCGTTATCACAAGATGCAGAATGTACTTCACTGCCGAGTATATCGGCGTGTAAAGTGGGTGATGAGTTGAAATACGGTGTCGATTTTGCAACCAGCGTATCCGGCGATCAAATTATCATAGTGCCGCTAAAACCTTTTGATGAGAAACAGTCTTATATCTATGCATTGACGAATTTAATTCAAGATTCTTCAGGGCAAGCGGTGGCCCCCTCAAAGACCTACAGCACGTTAAAAGTCGATATTGATGTCGAGCCGTTACCGGCGCTGACTCAGCTTGGTATGCAATACATTATTAACAGTTATGAAAAGGGCATGGCGGCAAGCCATAGTGTTGATAAAGACAGCATCATTTATTCTGCTTTGTTTACTACACAATCGGTTTCATCTGTGATTGAAACCACAAAGTTATTAATGGTTGACACTACAGAGGGTAATCCTTATCAACCACAACTATCTGATTTTACAGCCAAGGGCTATACCGTCGCGCAAGCATTAGGCTTAACTGAAGCGGCAGGGGAATCCTATCTGTTAGCGGATGCAACCGATGTGTACAGTATGTCGCTGAAATTGCCTATTTACAGCCAATGTTCATCGGCTCAATGTTTAGACAGTGAGTTAAACCCCGTCGTTAATGGGTATTGGACGGCCTTGGGAGATAGCCCGATCGCCGTGTTATCAGCCATTAAAGCGGGAACCTTAAGTCAAAGTAACTTTATTGCTCAGGCCAGTGCCTATGGTATCGATGGGATGGCGGCGTTAAGTAACCCAGCTTTGTTAGTGGGGAAAGCGTGGTTTTTAGATGATAAAAGCCCTGTGGATCCGGTTAAGCATTTAACTCAATACAATCCTGTGCCTGCCATTACGGCCTATGAAACGGTGAATGTGCAGATCACTCTGCCAAATGTTGAGAAAATGGCCGCGATTTATACCTTGCAAGGCAAAGGTGACTTTACTATGCCAGCCGCAGGTTGGCCAACCAGCATCATGATGCATGGTTTAGGTGGCGGTAAAGAGATGATGTTATCCATGGCGGGCAGCAATGCTTATGCCGGTTTGGCAACCGTTGCCATTGACATGCCATTGCATGGTGAGCGTTCATTTGATGTCAATGGTGATGGTATTTATGATGTCACCGCGACGGATAAAAGTTATGGCGCTGTTGTAGGCACACCTAATGCGTTTGAATATGGCAGTCCTTTGGCCTTTGTCAATGTGGCCAGCAGTTTAACGGCCCGTGACAATTTCCGCCAAGCCATTGTGGATCACTTAGCCTTGCGTTTGGGCTTAACAGGCCTTGCGATGGAGCTTGCCAGCAATGAACAAGCTCAACTTTTTGATGCGAATAACATTAGCCTGCAAGGATTAAGCCTTGGTGGCATAGTGGGTACCAATATGGCCGCTTATGCCAATTCAGGCATTGTTGATCCGGCAACGGGGCAAACAATCACAAATCCTTATGGATTAAATGCAGCCTCTGCCATTGCGCCATCAGGGGGACTCGCGGGCAGTTTTGTCGGCTCCGCCACCTTTGCACCTGAGCTATACAAAGCGGTGACAACGAATGAGACTTTTTTAGCCTTAGTTGAAGAAGCGAATGTCAATGGTTTTACTGAGGATACGCCTGAATATACTGCTGTTGTAAATGCTGTGTATGAAGCCTTTATTCCTACTTTTGCCTTTGCTGTACAAACTGCGGTTGACAGTATCGATCCGATTAACCTAGCTAAAACATTAGTGGCAACTGAGTTACCTGTTCAGCTGCTTGAAGTGGTGGGCGATGGCGCGAATAATCTAGCGGATCAAGTACTGCCAAATCAGGTAGAAGATTTTCCATTATCCGGTACTGAGCCTTTGATCAGTGCGCTAGGCCTAGAATGTGTTGATAGTGTTAAAAGCGGCTCAGGGGTTGTACGTTTTATTAAAGGGCATCACAGTTCAGTGGTGGATCCTTCTGAAAAAGCAGGCATTACTGACGGTTATGCGCTAGCGGCAACGGCTGAAATGCAAGCAGAAGTGGTCACTTTTGCCAGCAGTGCAGCCCAAGGGGAGGCAGCGATTGTGGTCACGAATGCTGATTTGGTGAAAGCGTGTAATTAGTTTCCAATAAAATAATTGAAAAACCCGGCATTGTCGGGTTTTTTTATTGTGGTTTAGGCTGTTACAATAGTGGCCTTGAGATCATTACCATAATGGTATATTTAAGTCATATGACAATTTGGTCTTTCGCTCACTTAGGTATATCGCTTTTTCGCAGGTTAATTCGGAGCATATAGTGGAATTTTTATACGAGTATGGGTTGTTTTTTGCTAAAACAATCACTTTAGTGATCGCTATTTTGGCGGTTGTATTGGTTATTTTAGGCACCGCCGTGAAGCAAAAAAGTGGTAAAGGCGAGTTAAGTTTGACCAATATGTCAGATGAGCTTAAAAAACTTAAGCATTATTTAAATGAAGATTTGATGTCTAAGAAGCAGTTTAAAGCTTATGAAAAGCAGCTGAAAGACACACAAAAAGAAAAGGAGAAGGCGGAAAAGTCAGAAAAAGAGCCTGCGATTGAGCCTAAAACCTTTGTGATTAATTTTAAAGGCAGTATCGATGCCCATGAAGTGAGCGCGCTACGTGAAGAGATCAGTGCTGTCTTAGCGGTTGCGACCGATAAAGATGAAGTGCTAGTCAATGTTGAAAGTGGTGGCGGTATGGTGCACGGTTATGGCTTAGCGGCCAGTCAACTGGATAGAATTCGACAAGCTGATATTCCGTTATCGATTTGTATCGATAAAGTGGCTGCCAGTGGCGGGTATATGATGGCCTGTGTGGCGAATAAAGTGTATGCTGCACCGTTTGCCATTGTTGGATCCATTGGTGTGATAGCCCAAGTACCTAACTTTAACCGATTATTGAAAAAGCATAAAATTGATTATGAGCAGCATACTGCTGGGGATTTTAAGCGAACATTAACGATTTTTGGTGAAAATACAGATGAAGCGCGTGAGAAGTTTAAAGAAGAGCTGCAAGAAACCCATGTGTTGTTTAAAACCTTTATTGCTAAATATCGCCCAGATCTGGATTTAGAGAAAGTGGCCACTGGTGAACATTGGTATGGACAACAAGCCATTGAACTTGGATTGATTGATGAAATTGCCACAAGTGATGATGTGATCATGAAGCTTGCTAATGAGCGCAGTGTCTTTAAAGTACAGTATAAATTGAAGAAAAAATTGTCAGACAAAATTGCCCATGGCGCGCAATTGACAGTGAATGCCATCATAAATCAATTTGCTGCAAAAGATCAGCCATTGAAATAATGGCTTTTCGTTAAAAACCACTTAATGAGTTAAGTGGTTTTTTGTGCCCGCCATTCGTCTAAATGCGATACTTAATAATATCAATAAAGGTAATAGGCTAGTTGTGCCTGAACTATCCCCTGAACTATCCAGAGTGTCATCTGTATTGCCTGTGTTGTTATCATCGCCGCTACCGTTATCAATCACTGGGGCTGAAGGGTTGGGGCTGGGATTAATTTCTATCGTTGGCGCTTGAGGCTCTGTGGGCGCCGTCGGGCCTGAGTCTTTGATGTCACCTATGATAGTGACTTTTTCAATATTACTGTCATTGACCAGTAATCCATAACGGGTCCCCACATTAAAATTAGCATAGTGAGCACTGGGTTGGATCTCAAGGCTGATGTGTTTCTGTGTTTCTCCTGATAAAAATACCACACGTTGATAAAGAGACTCAGGGTAGTGATAAGCCGCCACAGCAGTGCCTGATTGAGTGAATAATTCAACAGAAATAGTTTGTTTAAGGGGCTTAAGTTCGCCATTGTCATTGACTAATTGCAGAGTGATCTGTGTATCGCGTTGCTCATTTGATAGCTCACGTTGATCAATGGAGAGTTTGATATTGGCCAGCTTTGGCATAGTTGGAGAAAATTCACCTAAGTAAGCACTGTTATCAAAACCTGTTTTGTGGGGGATATTTTTCCCCTGTGTTAATTGCCCTAACCAGCTTAGATCGGTAATTGAAAGGGCAATGTTTGCCTCAAACGGGCTGCACATCAAGAGTGTCATCGATTGGCATACACTGGCACTAGGGTGTTCAAGGGCTAAGGTGTGGCCCAGTAAATGTGCCAGTACACTGGGCATTGCCATTAATGCTTGTGAATGTACGCTAAGTCCTGCTTGATAAAATCCATGGCCAAAAGGTTCAAGGCTGGTATCTTTTTCTTTTGTGATGAAAATCAGCTTATCAGCATAATATTGCTGTAAATAGGTTTTGGCTCTATTGTCACTGTGAAATTGTGTGCTTAACTCTTGATTTGTGATGGCTGACATTAAGCTATTTAGAGCTTGTGGGTAATGATCTCCTTGGCTTAATCTTTGGGAAACGGCATTATCTTCCCAGTCGAGGATCGCGACTAAGTGGTAATGAATATTGGCGAGTTGATATAGTGAATTGGCGGTATTGATTTGTTGGGTAAGGGCGGCTTGTAGGCTTTCACGCGTCAGCCTGTTAGGGTTATTTTTAGCAAAAACATCAGGTTCAACCACAACGAGTAAATCGATGGACTCTTTTGCTTGACTAAAAGATGATATGCTGAGTGAGGCAAGGAGTAGTATCGTTTTTAAGGTTTTGGTTAAATAAGCACAGAGCGTTAAGCCCTGTGCATGGGATGAATAGTAATGGAATGAATCGTATAAAAAGGGGCGATAAATGTGTCTGAAAAAAGGGTTGATGATAAGGACAAAGAGTGTCAGGGTATTCAGACTGTTCTGCTGCATGAGCATCCCTCTCAATAACGGCTGATTGATTGGCTGCGGTATGCTATTTAGCCAACCTTCCTTATGCTCAAGTATTGTTAAGGATGTCAGATTTTGCCATTAATTATCGAATGTATTAGGCATTATGTTTTATGAAATACTCAGATGTTTCTCCGCCAAGACCTATTAAAGCTGAACATTATCCTGATACTGAAAAGATCTATGTTGTGATGGCCAATTATGGTACTCATTTTCACTTTGCGTTATCTTATCATAAGGTTATTTAAAATAAGTAGGATGACAGTGGCAGCTTTTAAAATGCTGCAAACTGTCATATGCTTGCTGGTAGAGTACTTTTTTTATCTCTTCTTTGTGTAACGCACCTGCACACATGGTTTTATTCTGATACAAGAGACCTCTCACAGTATGATAAATTTGACTGTTACGGGCTCGCTTGCTCATTGCTTTCTGAGTTGAAAATTGGTCTCTGGCTCGTCTGATATAGTTTAAATCACACCCCTGATATTGTTCGAAAAAATAACGCTGAGTGTGGTCATTATAACTTCCTGCTACTATCTTATGGAAGCCGTTGGGTAACACCAGCGCCTTGGCAGAACTCGAAAAATGTTGGAGTGGATCATATGTCTTATTTTGTCTACCTCGAATGATAAACAAAATACACAGTAAATCTTTAATTAATCGAGGTAAGATAAAATCCAGTTGAGCGGCGTTAATAAGCGGCATCTCAAGGGTCGCTGGTTTACTAGGTGGATGATACACGTTAAAATTTCGTTTTGTGCCGTCACATGCTGCTTGAGTTTGTGCGTATAAGGCTCCAAAGAAGTCGACGTATTTTGATACTATTTTTCCTTTTCGATTGGTTCTTAAAGACGATGAAAAAAAGTTTGCGTCAAAGGTGTGATTGATTTTAGAAAAAAACGTCCAAAGAGAATGGAGTAATTTACAGAGATCATCATGATTTGTCTCTAACTTTCCCCAAAGGTCATCTGTGACACTGATAGAATAGTCAGCATTATCTTGTTGATTATAGCTACCAGCCAAAGGGGCTGGGCCAGGTGACATAAAAGCTGGCCGAGCTTCCCGATTATTGCTACTCGTCACAGGGCCAGGTGACATAAAATTGGGTCGTGCTACCGGTAGAGGTTTTTGAATCGGTGAGAATAAAGCGTTTCGATCTAGCATGCCTAAACCGCCCGTATTCAAGGTAGCATAACCTCTGTCTATGGCGCTCATGTTATCATCTTCATTCGATGGCTGTAATTCCTTACGGTCATCCAATGCATAATCATTGGGTGAATCTTGAATCGAATGATCAACATTGTCCCTTCGGTTATTGGCGTTATTGCTTGTCGTGACCATGAGTTCTGAGTCATTTTGTTGGTTTAATGGTAAACTGGCCTCAAGAGCGCTATCTTGTGTGATGATAATATTTTCCCCTGAGGGGTTTATGATTGACAATATAGTGACTCTTCCTTGTGAGGCTTCCACTTTCGGCTCTCTTTCTTTTAAGGCTCCTGCTTTTGAGAATTGATTAACTGAATAACAGTTCATGCTTATACAGCTGAAATCCACATAATAGTTGTTATTTCCCAATATATTTTGAATCAAATACATATAAAAGCGCCGCTGTTCCATTGATGATTTTTTATTCGCCACTTCATCATCATTACTCTTGCTGCTACGAATATAGTTATTATTGTCATTTTCTTTGATTTCATCTTTATCAGGCATGAGTAGGTTGTTCACATTAGTATCTAAATTAGCCTCAAATAAATCAGTGACTTGCACATAAGCTTGAAATTGATGAACATGAATAGGGTCAATAGTAGCCTCCTTAGATGAGGGATAAGGTACATTAGGCTTTTTACAATGATATACAAAAACCTCGTCTTGGTGATTTAACCTATGAGTGGCTTTGTCTTCGGCATATTGATGATAATAATTCAGGTCGTTATCGGACAGCGGGTGTGTTTTTACAAACGCTTCTCTGGTCTGTGTCGGTCTTGCATTGTTATACTTCTTATAATCCTTATAATCATCATCAAGTCGTTTCCTTACATACTTAGCAAAGAGAATATCGGTGAGTTCCTCTTGAGTGCCATAATAATAATCTTGATAATTTTTAAACCAACATTGACCAATCGCGCATACTTCAAGTGGCTCTTTATCTGAATATGTGCTAATGCTGCAACTACAGGCGCTTGCTTCAACCCTTATTGTCTGGTGTTGATCTGGCCAGTGGGGATTCGGTACCGATTTTTGATTTGGCTGTATCTGCCAAAATCTTAATTCATAATATTCATCGGTTGCAGATTGCTGCTTATTCAAGGCGCGAATTGTACGCTTTAATAATATAAAATTATATTTGCCAAAGTCTAACACGTGAGGAAAATTGGCCTGTGTCGTCTTCAATGCTCTATCATAATTCCGGTTTACTCTGGTTAAATACGCTTCATTACCATAATAGGTAACGTGTACTCGGTTGTTATCTCTGTGATCAACGATGCCATGCTTGTTTGTACTGTAGTTGGTACTTGGAATGTCATAAAATGCATATGAAGCACAGTCATTCACATTTAGTTTTTTTGGCATTATAGCCTCGGTTTTCTTTGCTACCTATCAATTAATTATAATTTGCTCTATTTTTTATGCCAGAAAGCAATACAGTTATTGGATTAGTTATCTCAAATTTCATTGATATCATGTCTGTAACGTTTTTGAGTATTAATGGGCTTTAGTTGATTTAATCTGTGTTTGGCTTAAGAAATGGGCGTTGTTGATCGCTTTGACATTTGCATAAGCTTTATCCAGCTGTACATTTAACTGCACAGTGATAATGTTCCGTTTGTGAGCGCTTCATGCCGATATATTCACCGTTTCTGATAGTGATTTATCGTGGTTGCCGTATTGACTGTCCAGTGTTTCAATTTTCCGTTTTGGTTTGTTGGCTAATACTTGAATAATTGGGGCTACGCAGAGGGAGATTCATCAATGCAAAAATGGAATGAATAAAAATTTGTTTGGAATTGCGGTGGTGTGACTGATGGAAAGTGATAATAATAGTCATAACCTCACTTTCGGTCATCCATCTGGAGCAGTGCTTTTTTCTGCTTTCATATTCAATATTTGTTTTCCCAACTAATTCATTTTTATTCCGAATCGGGAAGGTAAAAATGAACATCCTTGTTCATTTAGGCTTACATTCGTGAGAATGGATTAGTCTGTGATGCCATTCTCTTGACGGAATTGGATTTCTTCATCAGACATGACCCAGTTAGGATCGTTGACATCGATTGCATTGATGTTCACTCCTATGTCACTCATGTTGACTTCTGTATCATCACTGGCATCAGATACACTGGTTAAACTTGAAGACAGTGAGGAAATGCTACTGCTACTTGAGGTATCGTAATCTCCCCAATCAGCTTGGTAGTCATCAAAAATGGTATAAGTACCATCATCGTTGACAACACCAATATTTAGCCATGCTGTAAAGGTATCGATTGCCGTCGCATCATCTACCTGACCTTCCACTTCAAAAGTTGCGCCATCATATTCGTTCATGTAGGTGATAGTATATGGGAAAGACGCAGTGCTCGAATATACCGTGGTTTTCATGGCATAAATGGAGCCAGCAGGTACTGCTAATGTATCAGTATCAGTATAAGAGGTGGAAGTTGATGATGTGGATGTTTCGCCTACGGTTTCAGAAAACGAATCAGTAACTGAGTAATCCCATTTCGCTGAAACAGATGCGATACCCGCATATTTGACTTCATAGGAGACAGACACACCCATGGTTAAACTCATACCTGCTGTATAAGTATAACTATCAGTCGAGCTTTCGGTTTTAGTATAATTTGTACTTAGCGTCTTACTTTGCTCGATTTCCGTTCCATTTGCAGCCACACTTGTGGCGATAAAGGCTTGTTCTGCCGAGCCTACTGTGACATCATCGTCAAATTCAATACCTTGGTACTCTAATTTCAATCCTTTACCTGAAATAATACCTAAGCTATTGATATAATTGTCATAGGTACCGTAAAAGCCAAACAGTGCCCAGTTATCACTGGTGTCTTCTGATAATGACCAGCTGGTGGTAGTGGATGAGGATAATACAGAGGAAGTATCGCCAAAGGTATAGGTATTGCCTTCACTGGTATTAAAGGTCATCGCGACAATTCTGTCATCGTCGTCACTGCCTGAGTAAGTGAATGAACCACTAGTGATATATTCATTGGTATCTAATGTGATAGTGGTGGAGTTAGTCAGCTCTCCGCCTATCTGGCTGGAGCCGCCATATAAATAATCGACTTTCATGCCGATGATTTCACCTGTAGACGAAGAAGAGAATAAACGAGAATCATAAACTGTAATAGAGGTAATTTGATCACCTGCAACTTCATTCGCGGCTTCGGTATAAGTATTAAAATCTGTGCCTGTGGTATTGCCTACACTCCAACTGGAGGTTTCAGACTCTAGATAATCTTCTACAGTTGAATCGTTATCGGCGCTAGCATAGTGAGGCATAAAAAGCGCACTGGTTAGCAGTGCGATTGTGGTCATTTTTCTCATATCATCGTTCTCCAAGGTGTAACATTCATGATATTTTTTTAGTGAATAGAATTTCGACTTTTTTATTCTTATAAAAAAATATAAATAAGAGTTAAGGTGGAATAATTACCTAGTTTATTTCCATTAATAATATTTTGGCTTAATTAATTAACTTGGTTCTATAATAATCTTTATACTCATTAACGTTTGGTAAATTTGAATTGAAATTATCAATGAATATTCAAAGCCGCAATTAAAATGATGAAGTAAATATGAATGTTTATATATCAAGACTGCTTTATTAACATTTGCTGAAATATTTCCCATGCGGTTAATGGTGGTTAATGCTATAATCTGCTAGTGTTTTGGTTATTTATTTTGTGTTATTGGTTTTGTGCTGGTTTTTAATGCTGAGTTTTGGGTTTGTATGTTTAAGTAAATCTTTATAGAGAAGGTTTTGTTCTAAATTGAAAATATACTGTTTCAGTTTAACTTTATGTTTAATAATATTTTTTTATTTATCTGTTTATTTTGAATTCAGTTTGATTAATTGATTAAGGGTGTCGAGGGTTAGACTTTTGTCTATATCGTTTGTGTTTGCAGAGGGAGTTTTTAATTAATTGTATACTGACATTCATTTACTAAATAGTTCATCATCCTTATTTGCCACTTTATTTAACAAAGGTTAATTCTCACTATGACGATACCTAAGTGTATTTTTTTATAGAGTGTTTATTGCGAGTTTATGTCAGGCGCAGGTTATAAGTTATTTACTCGGTAAACATACGGATCATGTATGCGAGAAAGCCATAATTGGTTTAAAAATATTCATGTGGATGCTCTAGGTTAATGCTAGGGGGGATTAACGAAAATGAATGATTGAAATGCATGCTGGTTTTGATTTTTAAATAATCATAGGAATAAGGATTATTTTGTCTCTATTTGTATTGGTTATTTTTGTGTTGGTTATTTTGAAAATTATCAAAACAAAGTCAAACTTTTGAGTATTTTTTGCGTGTTTTTTTTGTGACTTACAGGCACAGCAAGGCTTGCGATTACTCGCTTGTATTTGTAGGGATGCTCATTATTTGACATTTTGCCTATTTAACTATCTACTATTTACCCAATAAATCAGACTTATTTGTTAATCATTTGTCACTAACGTCGGTTAATTATTACTTTATCAATTGTTAGCTTATCAGTGGTTAGCTATCAGGGATAAGTGCTAAATGATACTGACTGATGACTCTATGCTTAGCAAGCCCATGATGAAACCTATGATTACGCTAATAATGAACCCTATGATATTAGCGGTAAACAAGCCATAAGGATAAGAATAATGATAATGGACATGCCTCAACATATTGAAAACCTTGATTTGACTCAAGCTCTACCTCAGCCCAGCGAAGTGGTCAGCATTACCCTTTCAACCCAAGCGCTCAGCCCCGCCGATTTACTGGTGAGTCTGCACAATGCGCAAGCCCATACTCAAGCCAATGCTCAAGCCAGTGCCCAAGCAACATCAAGTATCAGCCAAGCCTTGTCAAAGGCCATCGCCCTCGGCCCCCTAAGTGTGAGTATTCCAGCGCCAGTGATATTAGGCAATGGTAGTGGTAATGAGCCACCAAGTAGTGAAGTGAATCTTGCTTTACTGGGTGGCGGGAATGGCTTTGAAATTAAGCCTTTAGGTAGTGGTAGTGGTACAGAGCCGAGTAAGGAAAATAGTCACTTTGCTTTATTAGGCAGTGGTGATGGCGTTGAGCTGGGTTTACCAGTGCCTATGGGGGGAGGGACTCAACCCACTAGGCCTAATGAGAATGTGAATCTTGCTTTATTGAATGGTGAAGAAGGATGGTTGTCGCCGTTACCTTTGGGTGGTGGTGGTGGTGGGAACCCTACAAGACCAAAAGAGAACATTCAGTCTTCTGTTACTTTGAGTTAGGGGTTAAGCATGGATGTGTTGTTTGTGGTACTCATTGGCCTTGGCTTGATCAGTTCGGGAGTGATTTACTTTGCTAAGCACAAGCCGCTGTTATGGTTAGGGGCCTTTGTGACAGCAGGTAGTTTGTGTGTGTTGTTCCTTATTGCGGGTTTGTTTAAAGAGTGGGCGTGGATGGGAAATATTGGTTTAGGCGTGGCATTGGTGATGAGCTTATTGATGTGTCGGCGTTTTCCAAATATGGCTTACTTATTAGCAATACCTACTGTGATGAAATTGATAGATGTATTATGGTTATATGATGTCTTATTAACTCAAGTACCTATATGGGCATATTATTTTAGCTATATTGGTTATGACCTATTAGTGATGGCCTTGATTTGGTATCGCGGCCCTATTGCTCAAGCATTAAGGCTAAAGGTGCATTATCAGCGTTTCGCTCAAGAGTATTTATTGTTAGGTGTATATGGTTTGTTTGTATTGACGAACCTCATGACTGGGATTGAAGAGTTGATCTACCAAGGGGCATTAGGTAGTGCTTTTGCTGATTTGAAGCCTGCGTTTTTTTATGATTTATATGGCTTTATTTATATTCCATTGAACATTGCTGAGATGGCGGTATTAGTCGTGATCAGTTATTTTGCAGTAAAGGCGGGGATGAGCCAAAAACAAAGAATTAAGGGAGTAAGGCTGTGACAGAATTGGATGATATACGCACAAGTTTTGACTTGACTGAGACTCAATTGGCCGAGGTGATGCAAGTGAGTGAAGCTGAGGTGCAGCAGTGGCAAGCGGGTGTGAGCGAGCCGCGTGTGAGTAGCATGTTTAAGTTAATGGACTTTATGCGTAAGCGCTATTTAAACCATGACTGGACAGAGGATAACTTTATGTTGGGGCGGGATGATCAGCCTGCCTTTAATCCCGATAGTGAAGACAATGCGGCTATGCCTGAGTCAATGCCTGAATTAGACCAAGAAGAAAACGAGAAAGTGCGCACTAAGCTTAATCAAGTGAGCTCAGTAACTAACATGTTATTGCTGGCGACGGATGAAAGAGAGCTGCATTACGGTAGCCTAAGCTTTATGTCAGACGCGCTATTAGAGATGAAACAGATTTTAAAAACTTGATTGGTTGATTGAGTGAGTCCGCTTTTATTAATACAAAAAAGTGTGAGCAGTTTGCTCACACTTTTTTTTGTTTGAAATTAAGCAAAGACAGTCCGCTAAAAGCCAAGATTGGCTGACTGTGTATTGTTTATTGATATAAGATTAATCCGTGATCCCATTTTCTTGACGAAACTGGATTTCATCATCTGACATTATCCAATTTGAGTTTTCTTCATCTAGGCTAGTGATATTAATGTTTAATTCACTGAGGGTTGCTGTGGTCGCTCCGCTATCATCAATACTTGTGCTGCTTGAATCACTACTGAGTAATGCGCTGGTGGAGCTTGTGCTTGGTACTATGTCGCCATAATCATCGGTATAGTTAGGGTCTAAATAGTAGGTACCATCGTCTTTAACATAGCCAATTTCTAACCATTCATTGTAGCTACTCACAGCAGTGGCATTTTCTATACTGCCTTTGACGGTAAATTCAGCATTATCCCAAGGGTTAGTGTATGTGATTGTATAGGGAAAAGAAGCGGTACTGGAATACACGACTCTTCTCATGGCATAAATACTCTTTGCGGGAATATTCATGGTTGCGGAGTCAGTATAAGATGTTGAAGAGGATTCGGTTTCACTGCTACCTACAGTTTCAGAGTAGGCGAGAGCAATAGAATAGGAGTATTCCCATTTTTCCGATACAGAAACAATAGCGTCTGTTTTTGCTTCTGTACTAACAGAGATCCCCATGGTTTCGCTGATCCCAGCTGTTGATGAATAGCTATCAGTTGAGCTGTCTGTTTTGCTATAGGTCACGCTAACTTGGGTTGATTGCTCAGCGCTAGTGGCATTGATACCGACACTGTCTGCTAAAAAAGCATTGGTTGCAGAGCCAAGGGTAACGTTATCATCAAATTCAATGCCTGAGTATTCCAGCTCCAAAGGATAGCCGTAGACTAAGCTAATACTGTTAAGCGCTGAACCATCACTGGTGCCTTTAAAGCCCATGATAACATAACCGTAAACTTCACCACTGTAGGATTCATACATGGTAAAGCCACTGCCTGCGACGTCACCACTGGTTTTGCCTAAATCATAGCTATTGCCTTCACTGGTATTGAAGATAAAACCACTGACAAAGCTATCATCATCAAAGGTTCGATACAGTGAGCCTGATGTGATGTACTCATTAGGTGCTAATGTGATGCTAGTTGCAGTACTTGAATCACTCCCTGCCAGTACTGAATCACCGTATAAATAGTCGACTTTAAGTCCTGTCAAATAATGACCATTATAATAAATGGTTAAGCCTGAAATTTTATTGCCAGGAATATCATCAAGGGCTGTACTGGTATCATATTCATTGCCGCTGGGATTACCGACAATCATTCCAGAATAATTTACATTCAAATAATCTGTGACATCATTATCGGCATAGGCGTAGGAAAAGATAGATATTACGAGTGAGCAACTAAAGGCTATAATGGGGATGTTTCTCATATTTTTTTATTCTCCATTTTTTTATTATTAAATTAAAGAGTCGATTTTTATGTAATTAAATTTAAGCTTGTTATGTGTCAACTTTAATCTGTTTTTATTTTTTAGAGTAAATTATCAACTTCAAAAACAGGGAGCAAACACTGAGGCAATATTTGAATGGAATTTTGATAATTATTTGTTGCTCGTTAACAATATCATTTTCTATATAAGTTAACATGAGGAATATTATTTAAAAATACTAATGATTTATGTTTGTATTGACGTTTGCTTACAGTGTGATTTTATTTTTAAATTTCTACGTTAAGATATTTTTATTATTGAGAATGGCAGTATTTCAATTGTTTTATATGGTTTTTTATTCTTTTAAATATGATGATGACCTTATGTTAATTGAATGGTTAGAATACAATCATAAGATCACTAAATGAATAGGGTGAACGCTTCCTCTTGAGCTTACCCTCATGTTTTATTTTGTTAATAATAAAAATATGAACCTTCTATTAATATTTACTAGTCGGGGGAGAATGTTAAACTTTGATGGGATTACACTTATTTACAGTACAAAAAAACACCACAAAAAAGACCTTGTATTAACATTTACTGTTGAAAAATGGCGATGTGATAAAAAAGTGGCTGAGCACTTAAAGATCCCCTCATATTTTTATTCTAAATAATCCCGAAGACATTGCGATAAATAAGATGGTTCTTCATATAACG
>NZ_CANLZC010000026.1 GCF_947495455.1 uncultured Shewanella sp.
CCCCGCACAGTCAAACGAAGACCACAGCGATATGCTAGAAATAAAAAATGCCAGCAAGCTTAACTTACTGGCATTACCCGAAAGGGGCTTTTTTGGACTTAAATTTTATATCCTCAATTGATTGAATAATATATTAGTGAATTTAACTTTTAAATCAGAAGCTTAATTTTTTTGGCAAGTTTGTGCCTATGCATTCATGTGGAGGGTAAAAGATAATTGAGAGCACTTCTTCGTTAGAATTGGAGTTGAGAAACCTAAATATATGCGTTTAACTTGTATTGGTTACTGTTGTTTTATACAGTGCTATTATTAGGCGATGATTTGATTAATCGTGTTGATTTAATAATGGAGATGACATGTGCGGGTCTAGTAATATTAAGGGGAAATGGGTTAATCATGGTGAATATTATGAAGAGGTTTTTGAGGGGGTAATCATAAGCCAACAGCATTTTTCAGGCATTCAGTTTGAGGGTTGTACGTTTAATGATTGTGATTTCAATGAGGCAGCGTTTAAAAACTGCAAATTTATTCATTGCCAATTCAACCGTTGTAATATGAGTGTCGTAAGGTGGCTATATACAGAGCTATTTGATATGAATTTTATTGAATGCAAGCTAATAGGTGTGGATTGGACCCAAGCGGATTGGCCGACATTTAGAAGGGATCCTGAGTTGACCTTTAAGCACTCTATGTTAAACGGTGCTTCTTTTTTTGGGCTTGTTTTACAGGGAGTGGTCTTTGATTCATGTCAGCTTCGAGATGTGGATTTTCGTGAAGGGGACTTTTCGAATGCTAAAATAACACATTGTGATTTATTTCAGAGTCTTTTCATGGGAACGCAATTAAGATCTGTTGATTTCACTGATTCCGTGCATTTTGATATCAATATTTTGAATAATACACTCACTCATGCCAAGTTTTCACGGTTTGAGGCGCTGAACCTGTTACAGAGCTTAGGTATTATATTAGTGGATTGATGTTTGGTAGTTGTATTGTTTGTGTTAGTGGTGTTAGTGGTGTTAGTGGTGTTAGTGGTGTTAGTGGTGTTAGTGGTGTTAGTGGTGTTAGTGGTGTTTTGTTGTTGGTATAATTTCGTGTCCTATTGGGCTTTTATATATTATAAGCTTAAGTGTTTTAATCGTTAAAGAAGTAGCGGGAATAAAAAGTAGCATGGAAATATCAATTGAGAAAGCAGTCGAAATAAAAATGGATAAACAAAATGGAGTAGCTGCCTCTATCGGGCTTGCTATTTGGGCTGTTCCATATTTATTATTGTGGATATTGGCTTTTTATAAATTACCTTATCTGGCTGCTATCATGATCCCCTTAACAGGAGCATGGACCGGACTTTTACTGCGATTTCATGGGCGTGGATTAGAGGGGAAATTCAATTATATTGCTTATACAAGTTTTATTCTAATAATGCTATTTGCAGCCTCTTTAGGGATCCTCATAGAAGGGCCTGTATTAATTATTGTGGTATTAGTATTGATGGTGGCAGGCCTTCTTTGTATTTCATATGTCAGCCAAATTAGTTTACCAAAAGAAGAGTATAAGATTTTTTCTAGAATGATGTATTCTGAAAATAGCTCGATGAAGAAACGATATCGAAATCATTTCTTTATTGTGTTACCGACAGTCATATTAAGCCACTTTGTATCCTTTGCGCTTGTACTGGTTTGTATTGGATTCTTGAATGAATATTTAAATATTGCGCTATTAGGGCTATGAGTTTTGATTGAGAATGATACTTAGGAATTAACAATTGTGAGTTTACCAGAAGAATTGGTGCACTCACATTTTAAATGTTTTGTTTACCTAAACACTACCTAACCTGAACTCGGGATAATGAGTGTCAAAAATGTGAGGTAACCCACTTAATATCAAAAAATTGAATGAAATTGGGTCATTCTTTATTTTCGAACTTGGCTTAATACTTTAATTTTTGTCGATATCAAGGCGTGATTTCGTATCTAATAGCAGGCTATTAGTAGAAAGCACAACATAGATAGCGGCAGAAATAGTGCTATTAAGCGGCGCTGCTTATCCCGAATTCAGGTTAACTATCAATATGCCCCATGTTCCTTTCAGGATCGAGTTGATCTCTGACTCGGCGTTTTAATATTTTTGCTTCAGGAAAGCCGCCATCTTGCTCTCGACACCAGATTAGCGTGTCGTTATAGTAAATTTTAAAGGTACCTTTGCTTGCTGGTGCTAATGAGACTGCTTTTAATTCGTCGCTAAAGGTGGATAGCAGTTCTTGTGCGAGCCAGCCACTTCTTAATAGCCATTGACAGAGAACACAGTAGTGAATGGTAATTTTAGGTTTCATGGGTGCTCCTTTGTGGATCCTTATGTTTGTTCTTAATGATGACGATATTATACGATTTTTTTGCTTGTTATTTCTGAACTTATTAGCGTTTGTGACTTGAATTATGGGCAATGAATAGCCATGTCTTTTATTTCTTGGTTAAATAGTGAGTAGATTTTGGGTAATCATCATAAAGCAATGAGTGGACGAGACGCGGAGACAGCTGAATCTAAAAAAAGTCACGCCAATCAAGCTCAAAATAGCCAAAACGTTAAGGTGAAAACCAATGCTTTTAGGAGTTTATTGCCGATATTGGCATTCCTCCGTCCTTATAAAATGATGGCATTTTTTGCCTTATTTGCCTTAATAATCACAGCGGTAGTGAGTCTCTCTTTAGGGCAAGGAGTGAAACTTATCCTTGATAATGGGTTTATTGCAGGTTCTATCGCGCAATTAAATCAGGCTATTTATGTCTTAGTGGGAATGATTAGTTTATTGGCTGTGGGCACCTTTACACGTTTCTATTTAATGTCTTGGTTGGGAGAGCGGATCAGTGCCGATATTCGAAAGGCGGTTTTTAATCGCGTCGTGACCTTACATCCTAGTTATTTTGAAGAAAATCGCAGCGGGGAAATTATGTCACGCCTCACGACCGATACTGTATTACTGCAATCGATTATTGGCTCGTCTTTTTCCATGGCTTTACGCAGTTTTTTTATCCTTGTAGGCGGGTTGGCCATGCTTCTTGTCACCAGTTTAAAACTGACTTTATTTGTCATTGTGTGTATTCCTCTTATCCTGTTTCCTATGATGGTTTTTGGCCGTAAAGTCAGGGCATTGTCGAGCAGTAGTCAGAATGCCATTGCCGATGTCGGGACTTATGCAGGTGAGATTATTCAAAATATCAAAGTGGTGCAAGGTTATACTTTTGAGCGCCTTGAACAATCGGCTTTTGGCTTGGAAGTTGAAAAAGCATTTGATGTCGCTAAACGCCGCGTGAAACAGCGCGCTTTTCTGATTGCTGTGGTGATTTTTGTGACTTTTACTGCCATCAGTATGATGCTTTGGGTGGGGGGAATGGATGTCTTATCTGGGCAGATGACGGGAGGGGAGCTAGGCGCCTTCATTTTTTATGCCATTATGGTGGCCATGTCAGTTGCCACGATTAGTGAAGTCTATGGGGAATTACAACGAGCAGCGGGCGCTGCAACACGGTTACTTGAGCTATTAAAAGTCAGTAGCAATATTCAAGAATCAAACACTCCTACATTGATTAAAGCGCCGCAAGAGACGGTGCTTGAGTTTAAAAATGGGGATTTTTATTATCCCTCACAGCCTGAGATAGCAGCGCTTAAGAATATTAATTTGCAAATACCACAAGGTAAAGTTGTGGCGTTTGTGGGCCCCTCTGGCGCGGGGAAAACGACCTTGTTTGAACTTTTTCAGCGTTTTTATGATCCCCAAAAGGGTCAAGTACTGTTTAATGGGGTTGACGTGACTCAGCTTAAATTGGAGACATTAAGGCAAGCCATGGGCATGGTGCCACAACAGCCTGTACTCTTTAGTACCGATGTTTGGCATAACATACGTTATGGTAAGCCTGATGCCACTGATGAGGAAGTGATGATGGCGGCTAAAAAGGCCCATGCTCATGAGTTTATTGAGCGATTACCTCAAGGCTATCAAAGTTTTTTAGGTGAGCAAGGTGTGCGACTATCGGGTGGGCAAAAACAGCGAATTGCCCTTGCGAGGGCCATTTTAAAAGATCCTCAAGTATTATTGCTTGATGAAGCAACTAGCG
This sequence comes from uncultured Shewanella sp., assembly GCF_947495455.1. Lineage (GTDB taxonomy): Bacteria > Pseudomonadota > Gammaproteobacteria > Enterobacterales > Shewanellaceae > Shewanella. The sequence continues at coordinate 4,113 of NZ_CANLZC010000026.1, forward strand.
CATTAGATGCAGACAGTGAATTTCATGTTCAAGCTGCATTAAAAACCTTGATGCAGCACCGAACCACACTCATCATAGCTCATCGTTTATCGACCGTGATCCACGCCGATATTATCGTGGTGATGGATAAAGGAGAAATTTTGGCTACTGGGACGCATCAAATGTTATTGAAAAGCTCAGCGTTATATAAGCGTTTATGTGAATTACAGTTTGATAGCATAAAAGAACCTCACCACTGAGTATCTATGCTGTATGAATAAATTTAGTGCTTTTGGGGGCTGCATTATGTCAATGATCCTCGGTATGGTTGATTTGAAATGACTGCACAGCTTTCAGGCTGAATAATGATTCAACGATAGAGGATGGCTAATGACATTGAACAAGGGAATGATATTCGTTTTATTTTGTCTATCCAGTATGGCCGCACATGGCAAGATTAACGCTATAGAAGATAAATTGGAGCAAAAATTTGATTTATCTGGCCAATATGAATGCATCAGTACAAATAATAAAGACACCAAAGAAATTCATACCAATAAACAATTGACGATATCCTTAACCTTCGGAGACAGTCGTCGATACCAAACCTACGATATTAAATGGGTTTATAGTTTAAATGGTCAAGAGGTTAATGCTCAAGCTGTGGCCATTTTGCAGCATGAAACCTTGTCTTTATCTTACAATTTACATTTTCCCAATGCAAAAACGATTAATGGTGTGGAAGTGATCCGTTATCAACGGCTGGATAATCGTTGGTTTTTATACGGCAAATGGTTAAGAAATGACACGGTTCATAATACGGGATCGATTAGCTGCGTGATGTTGAGTTAGCTGTATTGAGTAAACAAGAATGCTGTTATTTGCTGATAAAACGATACAGTTGATGGCCATGGGGCGGTAGCACCAATAGCAAGATTATTCATCTAAGCACAAGGAGTCATTATGTTTATTATTAAGCTAGCCTTTTCTCATGAACAGAATTTAGATCATAGTGAAACGGAAAGCAAAGCGAAGCGTTTTATGCCGGCGCATCTCGATTGGTTACAGCAAGGCTATGATAATGGTGTGTTTTTGGTGTCCGGCAGTCTGCATTCTGAATTAGGTGGTGGGATTATCGCGCATGGCATTACGCGAGAGGCGTTAAATAAATTGCTTCAGGACGATCCTTTTGTCACCGAACAGATTGTTACACCTGAGATCATAGAAATCGTGCCCTCCAAAGCGGATGAAAGATTGGCTTTTTTGTTGTATTAAGTTCCCTATGAGAATAGCTAATATTTTTCATGTCATAAACTTTTACCGATATTGGCATTGAGTCTTGCTTCGTTGTATTAGGCATTGGCTCAACAACCCACTTTTGACATTGCCCTTCAATCAATGTCGTCGAAGGTAGTTATCGAAGGAAAGTGGGTCATTAGAATATGACTGAGTGGATTATGCTGTTAAAGTGCTCTATATCGCTACCTACATTCTAATCTGCGGTTTATTATAAATAAAAAAGCAGGATTAAATCGAAAGGTACACTTGAGGATAATGAGAGTTAAACATTACTGGGTCGCTCGACAATAAATAGTCTAGGGAAGTAGGTTTTATGTGAACTTAAGGTTTTTTTTTGTAAAAAAAAGTCAGATTTGATAGTTAAAACAACACTTGTTAATGAATATCAGCATAAGGTGAAAATCTCCCTTTGAGACGCGTCTGGACAATGTTATAACGTGTCTAGAAACTTAGGCCCTTTTTAATTATTCATTTGAGGAACATTGATATGATATTCTCCCTGGTTGAACACGCTGCTGCCGATCCGATTTTAGGCTTAACCGACGCCTTTAAAGCTGATGAGCGCGCAAACAAGGTCAACCTTGGGGTGGGGATCTACAAGGATGAGTCAGGTCAGACGCCCATTTTGAAATCGGTAAAAGCGGCTGAAGCAAAACTTCTTGCAGAAGAGAGCAGTAAAAGCTATTTAGGCATGGAAGGTGTGCAGACTTATAATAAGGCAGTTCAAGGCTTATTATTTGGTGACGATCACAGTGTTATCGCGAATAATCGTGTGTTTACCGCTCAAGCACCCGGTGGAACAGGCTCTTTACGGGTTGCTGCTGAGTTTGTGATGCGTCATACGTCTTCACGCACTATTTGGGTGAGTAATCCAACGTGGGCAAATCATCAAAACATTTTTGGTTCTGCTGGACTGGAAGTGAAACAATATCGTTATTATCAAGCCAATAGCCACGGTTTAGACTTTGAGGCAATGCTCGCGGATTTAGCGCTAGCGAGTGCAGGAGATTTGGTGTTATTGCATGGTTGTTGTCATAACCCAACGGGGATTGATTTAAACCTTGCCCAATGGCAACAAGTGGCTGATCTTTGTTTGAAGAAATCATTGGTGCCCTTATTTGATTTTGCCTATCAAGGCTTTGGTGAAGGTGTAGATGAAGACGCACAAGGCTTAAGACTGGTTGCCAATACAGTACCGGAATTAATGGTTGCTAATTCTTTTTCTAAAAACTTTGGTTTGTACAATGAACGCATTGGGGCGATGACTGTCGTTGGTAATGATGAAACCCAAGCCGCTAACAGTTTTAGTCAGATAAAAAGCACCATTCGTGCGCTATATTCCAATCCTCCGGCTCATGGCGGATTAATTGTGAGCACTATTCTTGCTGATAGCGAATTAAAAGCCTTATGGTTATCTGAGCTTAAGGAAATGCGTGAGCGTATTGCGCAGATGCGAGCATTGTTTGTTCAATCGTTAAAAGACTGTGGTGTTAGCCAAGATTTTGACTTTATTGCGAAGCAAAATGGAATGTTCAGCTTTTCTGGTTTGAATAAAACACAAGTGGCACGTTTAAAAGATGAATTTGGTATTTATATTGTGGGATCGGGCCGAATAAGCGTTGCGGGTATGACAAAGACGAATATGCCTGTTATTTGCAAGGCCATTGCCGCTGTTTTATAAAGGGTATTAGCGATTAAAAAAACCAGTCCTAAAGGACTGGTTTTTTATTGTTCGTAGTCGCTTCAAGTCAATATGCACCCTCGCAAAATGAAAGCTATGGATGCATTAGCGATTAAACACGCTTTTTGAATTCACCAGTGCGGCTATCGATCTCAATTTTATCGCCAGTCTTAACAAAGTCAGCCACACTCAAAGTATACTCAGTCCCCAATAATGTCGCAGGTTTCATGACTTTACCTGAAGTATCGCCACGGGCTGATGGTTCAGTGTAACCCACTTCACGAATAATGGTTGTGGGGAGTTCAACAGAAATGGCTTTACCTTCATAGAAGGTGACTTGGCAGATATCTTCCATGCCATCGACGATATAATGAATCACATCCCCTAAATTTTCAGCTTCTACGTCATATTGATTGAACTCTTCATCCATGAATACATACATAGGATCGGCAAAATAAGAATAGGTGCAATCTAAACGGTCCAGTTGAATGGCTTCTAATTTATCATCAGCTTTAAAGACTGTCTCTGTTCCAGAGCCAGAGAGTAAGTTTTTCAGTTTCATTTTGACGACAGCAGAACTACGTCCCGATTTGCTGAATTCCGATTTAAGCACAACCATAGGATCGTTTCCGACCATGATGACATTACCGACACGGGTTTCCTGAGCTGTTTTCATTATGTTTATTCCTATATTTACGAATATCTTCTTTAGGTAGAGATATTAGCTTTTTTTAACAAAGTTCACTAGTCTTGTGGCGAGATCGCCTGCATTTAATGCCTGTTTAGGCCATTTTTCAGCGTGTTTTTTGAGCGTTTGATTGTGTTGAACAAATGCTAGCCAAGCATCAACGCATGTTTGACTTTTGTCTTCATTAAAAGCCAAACAAAGCGCCTGCCAACACTGAGTTGCTTCAGAGTCTAATGATGCGCAATACTGTGTCATGAAAGCGGTTAACTTATCGATATGGACATTATCTTCTTGAGGATAGATATGCCAGATAAATGGCTTTTGTGCCCATTGCGCTCGCAGAAAAGAGTCTTCTCCTCGTACAATATTGAGATCACAATACCAGAGTAGCTTATCGAACTCTTCCTGTGATGTCATGGGAAGTACATGTACATGAAGATTACCCGCATGATAACTATTACCTGTTATGAAATGCGTTTCATGACTGCTCAGCATCCATTGAAGACTGTCTAAACTCTTTCCATGAGGTACCAATAAATGTATCGGTTTTGAGTCTTGTTGCCAGTGCTGACTGAGTGCCGTTAAGGCGGGCGTGGCATAGCTAAATACACTGATGTAAGTAGCATCGGCATTTTTTGTCGCTAAATGTGTAAAACCTAATTGCGTTAGCCAATCATGTTGGGCATGAGGGTTATTGAGCCAAGAGGTTTGTCGCTCAAATAAACCTTTTTCACATAAGAGTCCACCACTTTTGGGGCTAAAACCGGGAAAGAAAAAAAAGCGTTGCTGACCATCACTGAGTAATGAGGGGAGTCCATGGCAGTCATCAATCCAAGCTTCTGCCGTTAAATAGTCTAGATTAATCCAAAGAGGAGGATGAGCGAGCGTTTTTCGTTCATGTATGACACTATCAGGCAGCTCACAAGCAAAGGCTTCAATGAGCACTCGTCCGGGCTTCCACGTTTGCTTTAATGGCGTTTGCCAGTGTTCAATCGTGATCCCTTGATGTTCTTGTGTTGTCAGTTGAGCGTCGAGACTGGGTAAAATACATTGAAAGCTGTCAAGGCAATCGACCCAGAGAGTCACTTGAATACCAAAATCCGTAGAAAGTTGTTTTGCAAGGCGCCATGTAACACCAATATCGCCAAAATTGTCAATGACGGTACAAAAAATATCCCAGTGAGGTGATAACGAAGTGGAAGAGGGTGTCATGATATGATATTTCGTTAGCAAGCAATGCCAATATAATGGCTTAAAACATGAATGCACTCAATCACTGGAGGGCATTCATGTTTGAGTGAGAATTAATCTTCTAATTCGGCTAAGCACATCTCTTCATAAATTTGCTTAACCCACTGATCAACACGTTCTTCAGTCAATTCGGGCTGACGATCTTCATCTATGCCTAAACCAACAAAATGTTTGTCATCAGCCATGCCTTTTGATGCTTCGAAATCATAGCTGTCAGAGGGCCAGTGACCGATCACTATGCCACCACGACTTTCAACGATTTCATTGACCATACCCATGGCATCTAAGAAATACTCTGCATAATCTTCTTGATCGCCACAACCAAAGATGGCAATCAATTTATCTTGGAAATCAATTTGTTCAAGTTCAGGGAAGAAGTCATCCCAATCACACTGGGCTTCGCCATAATACCAAGTTGGGATCCCAAATATTAACAGATCATATTCAGCGATCTGCTCTTTAGTGCTTTTGGCAATATCTTTCACTTCCACCATTTTTTTACCCAGTTTTTTCTGGATCATCTTAGCGATGGCTTCGGTATTACCTGTATCAGATCCGAAAAAAAGACCTACTGTTGCCATTGTTGTTCCTTTCATTTTCTGTGCATGTTTATCAATGCGTCATTCAAGAGGGATTAATCGTTCAAATGTTTAAGCAGTATCGATTCGATTAATTGGCTGCGGCTCATATTACTGGTCATAGCTTGTTCATTCAAGGCATTATATACATCTTGTGAGACCTTAAGTTCAATGCGCTTCAAGCCTTTTTCTTTATCACGCAGCATTTGATTACGCTTATTCATTTTAAGTTGTTGATCTCGCGGCAAAGGATTGCTGCGAGGTCGGCCACGACGTTTTTCTGTTGCAAATAAGTCTATCGTGGTTCTATCAAAGGTTTCTTTAGCCATTGGATGAGCCTTTAACCTATTCCAGTGGTTTCCCAAGTCATTTGTATGATGCCTTTTGCAATGAAGCCTGAGCAGCCAAGAAACAAGACTAACCACACGATATATTGACCAAATTTCGGTACTTTACCTTGCTTGAGCACATCATGTATTGCCATGCCGATAAAGAAGAAAATTGAAGCAAAAAACAAATTCAACCCAAGTGCTTCAATTTGTTCCATATACTGCATTAGCATGTGATAGTCCTCATAAGGCAAAAAAAGAGCGCGAAATATAGCATATAAAAATAGGTGCTGCTAGGTTGTTTATCGAGACTTGTGAGTTAAATCAGTTTGGTTGCTTATCGAGGAAGTCTTTGACCAATCGATTAAAAAGGCTTGGCTTTTGTGCATGTAACCAATGTCCGGCGTCCAAGATGGTTCTGGCTTCTATTGCAGGAAACTGGCGAATAATATCTTGAGTGTATGCTTTTTTAACATAATCTGATTTTTCTCCGCGAATGCATAAACTGGGGCCTAAGTATTGTTTATCCTGATAGGGCCAGTCAATGATATCGCTATAAGAGCGTCTGAGCTGTTGAATATCCATTTTCCACATAAAATGATTGTTTTGCCGAATTAAACTCTTTAATAAAAATAAAGCGGTATGTTCATCGACGCCATTGTCCACCAGATAAGTTTGTGCCGTACGCCTATCAGTGATCTGCTCGAGCGGTAAGGATAATAGGGTATCTAATACATGCTGAGTATGTGAACTGGCATAAGCGACTGGCGCAATATCAGCAATAACTAGGCTTTTTACACGAGAGGGGTTATCTAATGCCATGGCCATGGCGATTTTTCCGCCCATAGAGTGCCCAACCAGGTGAACCTGACTGATTGCTTCATTATCCAATAAGTTGATGACCTTTTTGGCAAGAAGAGGGTAGCTCATGGCAAAGCCGTGTTCACTCTTACCATGATTGGGTACATCAATACGAATGACACGATAACGGGACTCTAAGCTTTTACCCAATGCTTTTAGATTATCGAGATCGCCAAATAAACCATGAATAAGCACCACAACTGGGCCTTGTGAGCTGGAAATAAAATGCATTATATTAAATCTTATTTAGCCAATGAGTGCTTAATTTTGCCTGTCGGCCAGTCTGTTGACAAGGTCAAGTTCACGATTGATACGATTTTCTGTCTTTTTTTTGGGCGTTTATTTGTGATTAATGTGTTTGATTGGTGATAATGAATACAAAATTGATTTATTGATGCTTTATCAAGAGTCTAAACCCCGTTACACTGGAGGCATATTTGATCTGATCTAGATCCGAAAGAGTGTATCTGATCACGTCATAATTTAGCTTAAGGAAGATTAAGATAATGAAATATATCGAGATTGATGAAGAACTTTACCGCTATATCGCTGGTAAAACGGAGAGGATCGGTGAGAGTGCTTCAGAGATCCTACGTCGATTACTTGGATTAAGTCTTGATAATACTAAGGTGGCAACACAATCATTGGCACCTAAGGCGATCAGTCAACCTAGTAATGAAAGCACCGACACCCTTACTCCAGTTCCTAAAGTTATTAAGCCTTTAAAGCCCGTTCCTTCCATTGAACATTTTGCTAAGCACATCGATAAGCGTGTATTAGCAGAGCAAAAAGGAGCCGTTGGGCGCTTTTTATTCTTATTAGAAACCTTATATGAACTGTCTCATGAGCAATTTGAGCAAGTTCTTCAGGTTCAAGGTCGAGGGCGCTTGTATTTTGCGACGTCAAAAGAAGCGTTATTGAAATCCAGTAAAACGGCTAACCCCAAAGAAATAGGCCAAAGTGGATACTGGGTGACAAGTAATAACAATACCGCTAAAAAAAGAACCATATTAACGGAAGTGTTAGAACAGTTTAATATTGATGATGCCGAAATAGAGCAAGTGATTGATACTATTTAATTATTAGGGATTGTTAAGCCGTGGAAAGGTGTTATTCACGTTTCTACGGAAATACGAAGAAAAACAGGGCATTGAGCCCGTTTATTTCATGTATTTTAAATAGTGCAAGATTTTAATATTAAACAATATTAAACAATATTAAACAATATTAAACAATATTAAGCTATTAGCTATATTTCAGCCGTAGTTAATTGAGACATACCCACGTTTTCACGGAAATACGGAGAAAAACAGGGCATTGAACCCGTCATTTTATTATTTTAAAATAGTATAAATTGTTGATGTTAAATGATATTGTTCTACTATTAAACGGTAGGTAAGTGCGACATATTCACTTTTTTACGGAAACAAACAGGGTATTGGACCCTTTATTTTATGGTTTAAAGGAGCAAACTTTGCCAATACATCCTCGTGCAGGAACCCTTGCGACACAAGCAGATTTAATTAATATTCCTAAGCTCATTAGCTTTTATTACCGTTGTAAGCCTAATATTGATGATGTTGCTCAAGGTGTTTCCTTTGGTACGTCAGGCCACAGAGGGACAGCACTTCATGGCAGTTTCAATGAAACCCATATTTTAGCTATTGCACAAGCTGTGGCGGATTATCGTCAGCATGCCGGAATAACAGGGCCTTTATATGTGGGAATAGACACACATGCATTATCGCAACCCGCGAGCATGAGTGTGATAGAAGTGATGACGGCGAATCAAGTTCAAGTGATTATTCAGCAAGAAGAAGGTTTTACACCGACTCCGGTTATCTCTCACGCCATTATTACCCATAATCATTCCAGTGATTTTAAAGCTAACGATCTGGCTGATGGCTTGATTATTACCCCTTCTCATAATCCGCCCCAAGATGGCGGTATTAAATATAATCCTCCTCATGGTGGACCTGCTGAAGGTGAAGTGACGGCATGGATTGAAGCTCGTGCCAATGCCTATTTGGCCGCACAATTGGAAGGAGTCAAACGTCTTAATTATTCCCTTGCAATGAAAACCTCTCTGGTGGCTGAAAAAGATCTTGTGACACCTTATGTCAGGGATCTTGGCAGTATCATAGATCTGCAAGCGATAAGTGATGCAAAAATCCGCATTGGAGTGGATCCTTTAGGGGGCGCGGGCATTCATTATTGGACGCCGATTGCTAAGCATTTTAATCTGGATATTCAAATTGTTAATGAGAGTATCGATCCTAGTTTTCGTTTTATGCCTTTAGATAAAGACGGTAAAATTCGAATGGATTGTTCTTCGCCTTTTGCCATGGCCGGTTTGTTGAAGCATCAAGATGAATTTGATGTGTGTGTGGGCAATGATGCGGATTACGATCGCCATGGCATTGTCTGTCCTGGTACTGGACTGATGGATCCAAATCATTTCTTAGTGGTAGCGATTGATTATTTATTGTCTCACCGCCCTGATTGGAGCAAAGACTTATCGATTGGTAAGACCTTAGTGTCCAGTGCAATGATAGATAAAGTGTGTGCTAAACATCACCGAGTTGTTAAAGAAGTGCCGGTAGGCTTTAAATGGTTTGTTGAAGGCTTGGCGAATGCCAGCTTAGCTTTTGGTGGTGAAGAAAGTGCAGGGGCGGCTTTTTTGAGGCGTGATGGTTCGACTTGGTGTACGGATAAAGATGGCTTTATTTTAGCGTTATTGGCTGCCGAAATTAGAGCGGTAACAGGAAAAACACCACAAGCCCTCTATGATGCATTGGAAGCAGAGTTTGGTCAAAGCTATTATCAGCGTCTAGATAGCCCTATTTCATTGAAGAAAAAAGCGAAGTTTGCCAATCTAACACCTGAATCGCTAAATGTGACCACATTGGCTGGTGAAGTGATTATTCAGGTGCTAACCCATGCTCCAGGTAACCAAGCGGCTATTGGTGGTGTGAAAGTGATAACCGAAAATGCTTGGTTTGCAGCTAGACCTTCAGGTACAGAAGCCTTATTTAAAATTTATGCAGAAAGTTTTGTCAGCCAAACGCATCTTGAACAAGTGTTAAGTGAAGCCAGTATGTTGATCAATAATGCATTAAAAGACTGATGTTCATTTTGTTTTATTATTAATTGACACCTTGTTGTTAACGCCATTGGGAGTCTCAATGGCGTTTGTATTTTTTGTTAAGGCAAGTTAAAGATGTCACATAGTAAAATTGAGTCTCTACTTCAAATAATCGGTTACATTTTTACAGAATAACTAGCGAACTAATATGTGCTAAATTTATTATATAATTTAGGGTTTGGAGGGTAGGTATAAGAAATGACTTCCGCACCTCTTTCAATAGATAAATTTAAAGAGCTAATAACTCTTGCTATGGAAGCACAAAATGAATATGAAAAATCTGCCATTTTTGCAGCAACAAAAGCCTTGTCGGATAATATTTTAAATAATAAAGACATACTAACGGGCTTGAATTTCAACTATTCCTCAGAATTTTTTGTCATTAAAATTCAATTAATTAGATATCATTTGGCTGCCTATCTAGAATATGAAGATAGTCATGGCTATAACTTACTACACCACTCGAAAATAGCGTTAGAAACTTTAAATGAACTAGAAAATTATATTGGATAAATATTCAGCCGCAAGATTGAATATAACTGGTTAATGACAGCCATTTTTTGCTCTAAGCGTCTGGAAGACCAAAGCCGAAAGGTATGACTGGTTTCATATTTTTTTATGTCCTGTCTTGCTTTTCGTGAATTGACTCTCTTGAATTAATTTATTGGTAATATTGTAAGTAGGCGGCTAAGGTTAAAATATGGGCATGATGATCCATACCCAAACCTTTCCTGTGATTTTGCCATTATCCGTGTTTAAATCCACCCGCTTCGGCTTCAGTGAGCGATGCGTTTAATGGATGTTTGTTTAAGTGGGCTAAAGCATCTTTATAATCTTGAATAAGCAATTCAGCTAAATCTTGACTAAAGCCTCTTTTGACTAAGATCCGCTGGATCACCAAATCTTGACGGTGCTTTGGCATAGCATAAGCGGGGACCAGCCAACCTTTTGTTCTGAGTCTATCGGCTAAATCAAATAAGTTAAAATCATGGGGCTTGTCATTGAGTTTCCAGCTGAGTGCTGGAATACCGTCAGTGCCATCGTAGATAATGTCAAAATGGCCTAGCTTAGCGATTTCTTTTGCGAGATAGATGGCAATTTGTTGGCAATGTTGATGTATTTGAGTGTAGCCTTCACGTCCTAGGCGGATGAAATGATAGTATTGTGCGATCACTTGTCCACTGGGTCTAGAAAAGTTCAGTGCGAAATCAGGCATATCACCACCTAGATAATTAACGTGAAAAACAAGATCGGGATGTAAATCTTCTTGCTCGTGCCAAATGATCCAACCTACACCTAATGGAGATAAACCAAACTTATGTCCGGATGCGTTAATAGAGCGGACTCTCGGTTGCCTAAAGTCCCATTTTAAATCTGTGTGTAAAAAAGGTGCTACAAAGCCGCCACTTGCGGCATCAACATGGACAGGAATATTCAAACCGCTTTGTCTTTCCAGTTCATCGAGTGCGAGACAGATACTTTCTACGGGCTCATATTGTCCCGTAAAGGTGACACCTAATGTGGCTACAACGCCAATGGTATTTTCATCACAGCGCTTGATCACTTCATCGCTATTCATGAGGTAACGATCGCCTTCCATGGGAATTTCTCTTAATTCAACTCCCCAGTAACGGGCAAATTTATGCCAACAAACTTGTACTGGTCCAGTGATGAGATTGGGTGATTGATCATTTTTTCCTTGTGCTTTTTGTCGGTCTCGCCATTTCCACAATAAGGCCATTCCACCTAACATTGCAGCTTCACTTGAGCCAGTGGTGGATGTGCCTATACTCTGTTTGGCTTGGGGAGCATTCCAGAGATCCGCAAGCATGTGAACACAGCGGCGCTCTATTTCTGCCGTTTGTGGGTATTCATCTTTGTCGACCATATTTTTATCGATGGCTAACGCCATAAGCTCAATCACTTCTGGTTCAAACCAGGTTTGACAGAAAGTGGCTAAATTTTGTCTTGAGTTACCATCCAGTAGTAATTCATCATGGATCAATTGCTTGATAACATCGCCTCTATGAGTGGTATCGGGCATGGCATATTTAGGCAAACTTTTTAGCGTATCATTCGATGTAAAAATACTTTTATCGGTACACTCTATTTCCGTCTTTTTAACATGTAACATAATGCTTCCTTGTTTATTCTTTATCTTATTTTGGCCTATAGAGTATAGTGTGCAACAAGAGTCATGGGAGATAAAAGTTTACGGTTTTACAGCGAGTGTTTCTGTGTAAAAAAGTCAAACAATGGGAAACTGAGACTGTTTAACTGTATTGATCATGCTCTCGAGTATAAAGGTGCTCATCTTATGGTTATACTTGTCGCCATAATAATATTTTTATCCATGCATATGGCTTTTTTAGTGATTGAGTACTTTGATGACTAGCCCCCTTAAAATAATACTATTAACCCATGAAAGAGAAGTTGATCGCCCATCCAATACCGGCGCCATTGCCTTAGAATATTATCCTGAGTACTGCCAACGCATTATTTGGTCTAGAGTTGCTCCCGATCCTCAAGTCGTTGATTTGTTAAATCAGGGACAAGGGGCGCTACTGTTTCCTGATGATCAGGAAACAATGCAACTAGACCTGAATGTGGGTAAGCAATTTGAGTCGCTTAATCATCAGCCTAGGGGCGGGGTGATTGAAGGGGATGAAATGAGTCAGTTTAATGTGCCTAATGTGGTTGTGATTTTGGATGCCACTTGGCAAGAAGCGAGAAAAATGTGCCGGCGCAGTGATTATTTAAAACAAGCGATGAAATATACATTACCTGAAACATTGATTGCTAAGCAGCGATCACAATTTAGATTACGACGTAACCAAGTCGAAGGGGGGTTCTGTACTATTGAATGTATTCAGTTTTTGTTTCACCTCAAAGGCATGCATACAGAAGCGGCTGTGTTAGAAAGTGCGTTTAAAAATTTTAATCAAAATGACGGTAAAATAACCTGACACACGTTTTACAAGGCCGATAAAGAAAATAACACTTGCTCAGAGGCGCGTAAATAGGTAATTTCTATGGCTTCATGTTTTGAGAATTTTATATGTCAAATCCTCTTTATTGGAAGAAGGTGCAAAATTAAGCAAGGTTGAAGGAGATACCCGTTTTTTCTCATAACGTTACCTTATTAGAGTGGGCTAAGTAGGCCGTTTCTGAACCATTAATGAACGATTTCATTTTATTGATGATTATCCCATGCCTATGGCTGACTCAAGTTTAATGATTAAAGGAGATAGACCTTGCTGAAAAAGCTAGGTGGAATACCGATCCAACCAGAAGCATTAAGCTGGTTATTAACACCCTGTGCTTTAAAAGAAAGTTTATTAGAGCGTATTGCTAATGCAGTACATTCAATTTACATTGCTGCACTTTATTTAGAAGATGATGAAGCGGGAGGAGAGATCCTGTCGGCATTAATGGCAGCAAAGGCACGTAACCCTCAACTTGACATTAAAGTTTTAGTTGATTTCCATCGTGCCCGTCGTGGTCTTATCGGCCAAAAGGGTGATAGCGGTAATTATTTGATGTATCGCAAAGTGATGCAAGAAGCTGAGCATGGCATCGACATTTTAGGGGTACCTGTTAAATCCCGAGAGTTCATGGGCGTATTACATCTCAAAGGATTCATTATTGATGATACTGTCATATTCAGTGGTGCAAGTATTAATAATATTTATTTGCATCAACATGATAAGTATCGATTTGACCGTTATCATCAAATTGAGTCACAAGCACTAGCTGACAGTATGCGGAACATGATCCAAGTGTATTTGGTTAATGATGAAGCGGTCAATTCGCTTTCTGATTGCAAAGATACAGAACGCTTACCGATAAAAAGTGAGATCACAAGCTTAAAACAAAGGTTGAGTAAAGCCAGTTACCAATTTGATAAAGTGACAAGCGGTAACCGAGTGACACCCATTGTAGGCTTAGGCCGCAAGAAAAATCAGCTAAATAAGACAGTGATCGCCTTAATTGAAGAATCGGAGGAGACGCTGTTTATTTGCACGCCGTATTTTAACCCTCCCTATATTCTATCGCGAGCCTTGTCGAAGCATTTACGTAAAGGCAAAAAAATTGATATTGTGGTGGGTGATAAAACCGCAAATGATTTTTATATTCCACCAGAAGAAACGTTTTCGACCATTGGTGCCTTACCTTATATGTATGAGCAGTCCCTTCGTAAATTTGCTAAGAGACAGCAATGGGCTATTGAAAAGGGCTTACTGAACATTCATTTATGGCGGCATGATAGAAACAGTTTTCATTTGAAGGGGATCAGTGCCGATGGAAAACGGCATTTAATTACAGGGAGTAATTTAAACCCAAGAGCTTTTGCGTTGGATCTTGAAAATGGCTTGTTATTGCAAGATGAAATAGGGGCGTGGACTGCACAGTTTGAACAAGAGCAAAAGCATATTTTGGAGCATACTGAGCGGCTTTATCATTACAGTCAGATCCAAACATTACAGCATTATCCACCTTCGGTGAAAAAAATAATGAAGAGAATAAAACGACTAAAAGCAGACTTTTTATTGAGACGCATTTTATAGTATTGTTTATATTCTGATGTCTGTTTGACTGAGTAGTCATAAAGCCGACTTTATTGAGTCGGCTTTTAATTTTTAAATTAAAATATTTTCAATAAGTTGGTGCCAAAACATCAAAATGTTGGAGATCATTTGCATAAGCGATAAAGATGTTTCAACCATTACATGCTGTACATCGGCTTTATCAATATCGAAAAGCCATCTCAACAAAAGCGTATAACGCAAGAGGCAAGAATGTTGTGCGTTGTCCGCAATGCTTACTTGCCGAGAGTCTGTGTACTTGCGCTGTGAGAAAACCTTTAGCGACGCAGACACAATTTTTATTGATCATGTATGATGATGAAGTGTTGAAACCCAGTAACAGTGGTCGGCTCATTGCTGATTTGATCCCTAACACTCATGCCTATATTTGGTCAAGAATACAAGCCAATCGAGCCATGCTTGCCTTGTTAAAGGATCCTAATTATCAGGCTTATGTTATTTTTCCAAGTCAATATGCGATGAAAAATCAGCCTGTTATTAATTCGTTATCAGACTCGGTGTCTTTACTGGAAAATAAAACGGGATTGCAAAAACAAAAAAAAACCTTATTTGTTATGCTTGACGGTAGCTGGCGAGAAGCCATTAAAATGTTTCGAAATAGTCCATATTTGCATCATTTGCCGTTATTATCATTTAGTGCAGAGCATACGGCTCACTATGCTTTGCGTAAAGGCAGTCGTGATTTTCAATTAGGGACAGCTGAGGTCGCTGCACTGGCTCTAGCGGTGAATGGAGAGCATGACAATGCCAATGCGTTGACAGCTTGGTTTGATTTATTTGTGAGTTCATCCCTTTATGGACGAAGTCAACAGTCTTCGCAAACATTAGTGCCTTTGTCCATTAAACGTGATGCTTTTGAACAGGCTTATCAACTTGCGGTAAAGTCAAAATAGCGGTTTTGATTTTATATGAAATTTCAAAAGCGTTTCATGCCAGACAAACCCTGTATTTTTACGTATTCTTGTATCTTTAAGTATCGCGGGGATACGAACAATATTTTGCTTTTATCGGTTATTTTGCGTTTCTTTTACGAATAAATCGATAAAGATATCAATGACAGTCTACACTTTATTCAAGTCAATACACAATCCATGATTAGGAAACGAGAGGAAGTGTGTAGCGCACCTTTTTATCAGTAACGAATTTCTGCCGTTAAAAAATTCAAGCCGTATTACTCGATGTGTCGTTTTAATATTTGTTCATTGATATTGGCAGGAAGCGTTAAATGGCATTTATTTTACCCAAGATAGCGATCCATCCTTCTTTTTTTATACAAAAAAGGAGCCTGCAACTTATTGCGTTCTTTTTCTTGATGATTATTCTGACAGCTTGTCATAAAAAAGAGCCTGCTTTTCAAGCCAAAGAAGTGGTGGTGGCCAATGTGGTTGAATCAACCGTGCCAATTTATGGTTACTATGTGGGGGTCACTGAAGCCTCCTTGAATGTAGAAGTCCGTGCTCGTATTGATGGATTTGTGGAAAAAAGAGCATTTGTAGAGGGCAGCGCAGTCAAAAAAGGGGATCTATTATATCAGATAGATAGCAAACCTTATACCGCGAAAGTCAATCAAGCGAAGGCGCAAGTTTCGTCACAACAAGCGGTTGTTGACAAAGCACGGCGAGATGTAGAGCGACTTCAACCTTTATACGATCAAGATGCGGCCAGTCAGTTAGATTTAGATACCGCCGTATCGAGTCTTTCTCAAGCTCAATCGAAACTTGCGGCCAGTCAGGCTGCATTGGAGTCCGCTGAGCTTGAATTGAGTTATACAAAAATTACCGCGACCATCGACGGACTCGTGAGTCAGACTCAAGTGGATGTGGGGGCATTGGTAGGCAGTAAAGGGCAATCCTTATTGACTAAAGTGCAGAAAGTGAATCCGATTTATGTCATGTTTAATATGTCTGCGTTGGATTATTTAAATGCGCGTAGGCGAATGGTAAGTCGATCCGAAGAAAAAGCCGCTGAAAATGAAGGAAAAGTATTTACTGGTTTTGTTCGAGTCACTTTACCCGATTACAGCGAATATGCCTACCCTGGAAAAGTGAGTTTTACCGAGCCATCCGTTAATCCTGAAACGGGAACCTTTGAGGTGAGAGCCGTATTACCTAATCCAGATAAAGAACTTTTACCTGGTCAGTATACTAATGTGCGGATTAAGTTAAGTGAACTTAACAATGCCATTGTTATTCCTCAAAAAGCTACTCAGGTGGATCAAGGAGGGGTTTATGTGATGGTGGTCTTACCTAATAACCGTGTTGAGCGTCGCTTTATCGTGATTGAACATCAGGGCAAAGAAGGCATGATACTGAAGAGCGGGTTAAAAGCGGGAGAGAGGGTGATCGTGGAAGGAATACATAGAGTTAATCATGGTGATTTAACCAAGCCTATAACAGAAGAAGAATATTTGAAGCTCGAAAGTACTAAACAAAAGCCTATTCAGCCTGAACCTGCTGTTTCGGGGCATTAATTATGGCGCAGTTTTTTGTTAATCGCCCTGTTTTTGCCAGTGTTATTTCCATCGTCATTGTATTGCTTGGCGTGGTCGCCATGTTTTTATTGCCCATAGATCAATATCCTTATATTACTCCTCCTCAGGTACAAATTTCAGCTTCTTATCCAGGCGCAACGTCAAATACCGCGGCGGATTCTGTGGCAACACCGATAGAAGAAGAAATCAATGGTGTGCCAAATATGATTTATATGGAGTCTAAGAGTACAAACTCGGGTAATGTGGTGATCAGTATTACCTTTGATGTGGGAACCAATCCTGACTTAGCGGCGGTAGATGTACAAAATGCGACGCAGCAAGCGATGATGAATTTGCCTATCGAAGTTCAAAACGAAGGCATCTCTGTTTCTAAAGAAGCGCCCATTCAATTATTAAAATTGGCATTAACGTCAAAAGATCCACGTTATGACGAAATTTATTTGAGTAATTATACCAGTATTAATATTGAATCGGCACTTAGACGTATTCCGGGAGTAGGAGGTACACGTAATACAGGATCTCGCAGTTATTCTATGCGTATTTGGTTGCGGCCAGATCAAATGGCAGGATATAAGTTAACCACTAATGACGTGATTAATGCTATTGAAGCGCAAAATAAAGAGTCGCCTGCAGGGACAATTGGCACTCAACCTAACTCTGATGCTGTTAGTGTGACTTTGCCTATAACGGCACCAGGAAGGCTTAGCAGTGTATATGAATTTAATGAAATTGTGGTACGTGCAGCAGCGGATGGTTCTCTTATTCGATTAAGGGATATTGCGCGAGTTGAATTAGGATCAGCGGCATATACGTTACAATCTGCGTTAAATGGTAATAGTGCAACGATTTTGCAAGTGTATATGTTACCGGGTGCTAATGCCCTTAACGTGACGAAATTAATTAAGCAAGAGATGATTGATTTATCCTCAAAGTTTCCACAAGGTGTGGATTGGGAAATATTTTATGATATGTCTATTTTTGTTGAGGAGTCGATAAAAGAAGTTGTATTGACGCTCATTGAATCATTAATTTTAGTCGTTTTTGTGGTGTTTATTTTTTTACAAAACTTTCGAGCGACAGTGATCCCAGCTATTGCGGTACCTGTATCCTTAATTGGCACATTGGCTGCATTATTGGCATTTGGTTTTACGTTAAATACCGTGAGCTTATTGGCATTAGTATTAGCGATAGGTATTGTGGTAGATGATGCGATTGTGGTGGTTGAAAATGTAGAACGTTTGATTAATGAAGAAGGGATGAAGCCTATTCCTGCTACACGTCGAGCGATGAAAGAGCTTTCGGGGGCGCTGGTTGCGACGAGTCTAGTATTGTGTGCTGTGTTTGTTCCAGTGTCTTTTTTACCGGGGATCACTGGGATCATGTATCGTGAATTTGCGATTTCCATTACCGTGTCTGTGTTGATTTCAACATTAGTTGCCTTAACCTTAAGTCCTGCTTTATGTGCAATGTTGTTAACCCCCACTCCAGTTGCTCATAAGGGATTCTTTCATTGGATGAATAAGAAGCTCGACTTGTATTCTAGGCGTTATGTATTAGGTGTTATTCTGGCAAAGCAGCATGCAAAGCGAAGCTATATTCTGTTTGGGATGATCATTGTTTTGGTTTACTTACTGATGACACATATTCCGAGTAGTTTCATGCCTGATGAAGATCAGGGGCAATTTTTTATCGATATTACCTTACCCAATGGTTCAACGGTGAATCGCACTCAAGCTGTACTTGAAAAAGCGGAAAAATACATTTTAGCCCATAAGGCAGTTGCTTATTGTTTTTCGCTGGCAGGAGAGAGTCAAAGTTTGGGATACAATCAAGCCAATGGTGAATTGGAAGTGATTTTAAAGCCTTGGGATCAACGTAAGCAAGATGGCGATACCGTTCAAAAAGTCATGAAGGAGTTAAGAGGAGAATTAGAGCATATATTAGAGGCAGAGTTTAACGCTTACCTTCCGCCAGCTGTGCCCGGTCTTGGTAATGGTGCTGGCGTTGAATTTGAATTGCAAGACAGCTCAGGAGCAAATTTCGATGGCTTATTAGTATCGGCAAATGAGTTTGTACAGAGGTTGAATGCGCGGCCAGAGGTAGCCAATGCGACCTTGGCATTGCAAGATGCCATTCCTCAATTAGCCTTGACTGTAGATAAAACCAAAGCCTTAGCATTGGGTGTAGAGCTTGCCGACATTAATAGTACCATTAAGACATTTACTGACTCGACCACAGTAAATGATTTTAATTTATTTGGTCGAGTTTACCGTGTGAGGTTGCAAGCTGAAGGTCAATATAGACGCTATCCAAATCAAATTGAAAATTACTATGTTCGTTCAAATACGGGGGCTATGGTGCCCATTAGTGTATTAGCGAAATATGATTATGCAGTTGGACCTGCTGCGGTATCACATTATAACTTATTTTCCAGTGCAGCCATTAGTGTGAGCCCAGCGGCGGGTTATGCAACGGGTGATGTTATTGCCGTGATTGAAGATTTGGCAGAAACAATATTACCCAATGAATTTAAATATGAGTGGACAGGGCTGACCTATCAAGAGGTCAAAGCTTCAGGGCAAACAGCCATTGCTATTGGTCTTGCTGTTGTGTTTGTATTTTTGTTTTTGGCTGCATTATATGAAAGTTGGACGACACCGATTGCGGTATTGCTTATTACGCCTATTGCCATGTTTGGTGCGTCGTTAGGCACATGGATGAGTGGTATGGACAGTAATTTGTTTTTTCAAATTGCCTTTATTGCACTCATTGGCATGGCGGCAAAAAATTCCATTTTGATTGTCGAGTTTGCTGTGCAGCAAAATAAGCAGGGACATAATTTATTGAACTCAGCGGTAAGGGCAGCCCAGATGCGTTTTCGTCCGATTTTGATGACCTCTTTTGCGTTTATATTGGGAGTATTACCTTTAGTGATCTCAAGTGGACCAGGAGCGGTCAGTCGCCAATCTATTTCCATTCCGATTTTTTATGGCATGATTTTAGCGACGACAGTAGGGATCACTTTTGTGCCGTTATTTTTTGTGACAGTAAAGAGTTGGGTGAAGCAGCTGCCTATCAATGTCAATAAATAATCAAGTGAGGTGCTACACTTTTTAAAAAGAGGATGCTTGTTACTATGGGGCGGGGATATTGCCAAGTATCATGGAAAATGGATAGTCAGGAAGCTAAAGGGTATGCAAGGAGGTGTAATGTGTTGGAGCGATCTAATTTGAAAAGTATTTTCAAATATAGAATCTTTCTATTGACAGTCTTGTTCTTTTTTGGACTGAGTGCGTGTGTCGTTGGCCCTGATTATGTTCGTCCTGAGCTAAGCCTTGCTCCTAATTATTTAAATGCCGATACCCTCTTTTCGTCAAAGGAGTTTAATCACCCTCATTCAATCAATTTATTTACTGAAGCTGAGTTGCAAATGAAGAGTCTGCCGCCCTATCTTGCCAATTTCAGGTGGGAAGATTTTTATCTTGATCCTTATTTACGTTTATTAATACAACATGCGATTGATAAAAATTTAACTGTTAAAAGTATGCAATCTCAGTTGCTTGAAGCGAGAGCAACCTTTATTTCAACCGATGCCGATCGCTATCCCACCTTTGAGATTGAGCTGTCAGTAGAGCCTGAACGGTTAAGTGGAATAACCAATTCTCCGCCATTGAATGAAAATTTGATTGATTTGTCTGGCGTATTAACTTGGGAATTGGACTTGTGGGGCGAATTTCAACGAGGTAGCGAGTCTGCGTTTGCCACCATGCTATCCGCTAAAGAATTACTGCATTATACTTACGTGAGCCTCATTGGTGATTTAGCGACAAATTATTATGAATGGCTTGATTCCCATCAAAGATACCTGATTTCTGAAAGTACCGTTGAATTACGTAAGAAGGCCTATGATTTAGCGATATTACGCCATAAAAATGGCGTAATATCGGGCTTAGAAGTGCAACAAGCAGAAGTGGAGTATCAAACGGCGTTAGCCACATTGCCTGATCTTGCTTTAGAGAAGAAGCTACTAGAGAGTCAATTGCGTATTTTGTTGGGGGAGTTTGATTTTCCTCTCGTTCCGCCTTTAGAGTTGGACAGTGTGGTCGATACCATAGCCAATGAAGCCTTGAATGACCCAATGCATGGAAAAAAGACTGCGAGTAAGTCAAAAAATGATAAACAGAGTATGATGAATGTTTCCAGTACGCAGTTATTGATGAATACTCAGCAATTTCCTAATTGGTTTGCGCTGGGGGTGCCTTCCCAGTTATTGAAGTTTCGCCCAGATGTTAAAGCCGCTGAACAAGCACTGATCGCCGCTAATGCTAACATTGGTCTCGCTGAATCGGCATTATTTCCCAGTTTTACCATAACGGGGACCTATGGTTTTGAGGCCCTTTCGTTTGCTGAATTATTGACTAGAAAAGGGGTTTTTTGGTCTTTATTATCAGATATTGTGGCGCCAATCTATAACGCGGGTAGCTTAGAAGCTGATGTGGAGGTCGCTAGACAAGAAGCCATTCAAGCACAATTAACCTATCGTAATACCCTGCTAACGGCTTATTTCGAAGTGAACGATGCGATTCAAAGCTATAAGCGTGCTGAAGCATCGATATTAGTGCAAACCACCTTAGTCGATGCGGCCGCCAAGTATACACATTTAGCACGCTTACGTTATATTAATGGTGTGGCCAGCTCGTTGGATTTTATGGATGCTCAGCGGAATTTATTCAGTGCCCAATTGTCATTAAGTCAAATTCAGCGAGATAAGTTATTGGCTATGGTGGAATTGTATCGTTCAGTTGGGGGAGGCGCGAGTCCAAATACTGAAAGATTGTCGATGTTAGACTCTATAGGTGATAGGCCTTAATACCTGTTGCCTGTTGATAGTACCCGTTGATAGTACCCGTTGATAGCTTTTTGATCATACACAGTGATGATAGCGAGTTCATGATGACTAACTATGCTTAATGATAGCCAAAGTAAAACGAATGGATGTAAAGGATAACAGATGGATAGTGTTGCTGTGATAAAAAGCGCTAATGTCTTAAGTCAAGTGTCGGCGTTATGGAAAAAAGAAATAGCACTGTTAAAACAAGGTCTAGAGGAAAAAAATGTCAGTGTTGAAGAGATTCATTGGGACAGAGACGATGGTATCAACTGGCAAGAATTTAAAGCGGCTTATATTGGAGAAATAGGACACCCCAGTGGTTATGCACAATATTGGAGAAATAGGACACCCCAGTGGTTATGCACAATTTAGGCGTTGGTGTGAGAAAGTTAAATCTGCCGGCGTTAAGTTGTTTAATGGCTTAGAAACGTTGAAGTTGTATACCGATAAAAAAAATATTTAACGACTTTAGCCTCTGTTGGGATCCCCGTTATTCCCACTCATTTTTCCAATGAACCCATTAAAGATCATGCCATGTTAGCTCAACTTGCGAAACAACATGCATTGGGGGATATGATAGTGGTTAAACCCACTTATGGAACATATGACGAACACCATTTTTTGGTAAATTTAATTGATGATGAGTTTGATCCATCAATCAAGCATATCAATCCGTGTATTACGGTACAAAAATTCATGCCGAATTTAAAAATAGAAGGGGAATACAGTTTTATTATTTATAATAATCACATTTCTCATTCAGTATTGAAATTGCCTTCAAGCTTGGCTCATAGTCTACATTCAATATATGGTAGGATATCTCAATTGGTCACCCCTTGTGATGAGGATATTTTGGCTGTTCAAAAAATACTGGACAGTATTTTACATTTGACGGGAGAAAAGGTACATAAATGTCGCATCGATATGATCCGTTGTGAAAAAACGCAAAAATTGCTCTTGTTTGAATTGGCGTTGGGTGATCCTATTCAATACTTACATTTGCTCAGTGATGAGCAACAAAAACGTGCGATCAATCACTTTATCGATTCGACCTTAATTCATTTATCGTAACGCTTTCACAATAGAGAACAGCAGGAGAAAGACTTGATCTCTATTGTGAACATAGGTTGATAGGTTTAAGATCAGCACTTCTTTAGCACTATGCTGCCAATAGAATAACCAGCACCAAAGCTGCTAATGACGCCTAGACTACCCCTTGGTAGATCAGTGTGATGCAAATGAAAAGCGATGATGGAACCAGCAGAACTGGTATTGGCGTAGCGGTCTAGGATCACTGGGGCTTCTAGTGTACTGGCTTCTCGGCCTAATACTCGTTTTGCAATCAAATGGTTCATGGTTAAATTAGCTTGGTGTAGCCATAATCGGTTGATGGTTTCGGGCTTGAGAGATAGCTTGTTTAAATGTGCCGTAATATGATCGGCCACCATAGGGCAGACTTCTTTAAAGACTTTTCGACCATTTTGAATAAAGAGTTTATCGGGTTGATTAAGACCTGAATCGTCACATCGATTTAAAAAGCCCGCATTATTACGAATATTATTTGAAAAAAGAGTGTGTAGCTTAGTGCCTAAGATCTCATATTGCGAATGACTGTTTGCTAGCTCTGCATCCTCTAGAATAACCGCTGTACAAGCATCACCAAAAATAAAATGGCTATCGCGATCTCGAAAATTTAAGTGGCTGCTGCAGATCTCGGGGTTGAGCATTAATACGCAGCGTGCGCTGCCTGTTTGAATGGCATTCATCGCAGCTTGAATGCCAAAGGTTGCTGAGCTGCAGGCGACATTCATGTCATAGGCAAAGCCTTGTATATCGAGTTGGTTTTGAATTTCAATGGCGATTGCTGGGTAGGCGCGTTGTAGGTTGGAACATGCCACAATGACCATATCCACATCTTGTACTTTTTTCCCAGCTTGCTTAAGGGCTTCTTTGGCCGCAATAATGGACATATCACATTGGAGTGAATTGGTTTCATTAGTCCGTTCAGGAATATAAGGTTTCATGCGATTAGGATCTAATATACCTGCTTTATCGATAACATATCGGCTTTTGACACCCGATGCCTTTTCAATAAAGGCGCTGCTACTTTCCATTAATGCTGATGTTTTTCCTGCTTGGATGTCTTGTTTATGTTTTTCGTTGAATTGGGCAACGTAGGTGTTAAAAGAGTTAACGAGCTCATCATTTGAGATGCTATGCTCAGGTGTATAGAGGCCTGTCCCGCTTATTACGACTTTTTTCACTGTATTTCCCTTAAAATAGATATAGCTTAAGCAACATTGACGCTTTTTTAGTTCGATTTTTAGGCTGTTTAAGCAAGTGATGCATATTATCGATTTAACATATATTGAAACTTTCATATAAACAAGTATTCGAAGTGATTCTTTGTGTTTTTATCTTCTAGCGAGTGTGTTTAAAACATGACAGCCTATTCGTTAAAATGAATAAATGGTTTTTTGAAAAAGACAAAGTTCATAATAATCGAAACGTGTACTGGCATAAGAAGATGGGCAATAAAAGGAAAATGAAGTCGTCAGTGTCATGCACTTCTTTTGTCGCTGTTTTTTTATTTATTGCTTAGCAAGCACTTCATGTAACCTTTTTGCCCATGTGCCTGATGGCGGTGTAATACCTAAATAAGCAGCGATAGTGGGGGCAATAGAATAAGGAGTGATGGCGCGGTTGACGGTTTTAGCTTGTAATTGCATTCCTGCAAAAATGACGGGGACATAAGTGTCATATTGCCAAGGAGAGCCATGCATGGATGCGACTTCCAGTCCATCGAGCTCATTGATGAAGGTTTGAGGAGAGAAAATAAGGTGAATATCTCCTGAACGGGAGTGGTGGTAGTTATTGCTAACAAGAGTTGAAATAGGATTTTGGGGTAATTGTCCCGTTGCGATTTGATGGCTAGGGATGGCATAGGCCACCCCTTTCAGTTTACGGATCGCCTTGGCAAAGGCATCTTGTACTTGTTGAAGCTTAAGTTTGTTTTTATTAATTTGGTCATAATTGAGATAAAGATAGGGATGCGCATAGCGTTGAATGAGTGTTTTACCTTGCCCTTGACCGAGATTAAGCTGTTTTTCAATGTTGGCAAAAAAGAGGGGGCTAGAGAGTTGTTCCATAGAAAAGTAATGGGCTTTTTGATTGCCTTTAGCATTGAGGTATAAAGGGATCTCGGGGGCACCATGATCAGCGGAGAGAATAATGAGCGTATTGTTAAATCCTATTTGTTTATCAATATATTGAAAGAGCTGAGCCAGTGTGTGATCAAGTTTAATTAAATTGTCTTCTGCTTCTTGGCTAGAAGGTCCAAATAAGTGCAATACATAGTCATTGGAAGAGAAACTAATAGATAAGTAATCGGTTGCCTTATCTTGCCCCAATTGTTCATTTTCTATCAGTGTTGTTGCAAATGATGCAGTTAAAGCATCCCCAGCAGGCCCAAGAGTGAGTTTGGTGGTGAAAGATTTATCATGGGCTGCGCCATAAGGGTGAGGGAAGCGAGTGCCAAAGTTGGCAACATTGGTCTTATAATGTGTGTTTGATTTGCTCATTTCTTCATTGGTATAGCGATATTGGTTTTCAGCGAGCTTACGTGTCCATTCTTGATTGTGATATTGTTCAATTGGGCGCAGATTATTCCATTCATTAACCCAATGAGGATAATTTTGATAGTAATAGTTGCTGGTCACAAAGGTACCACTTGCTTTAGAGAACCAAAATGCTTTTCCGTATTGGCCAGCAAGGGAGACTGCCCCTCTATCTTTGACGGAGACGGCAAAGATTTTCGAGTGAGGATCAGCCATTGCCATTTCATCACTGATGGTCGATGTGAGTATGGCTATAGGTGAGCGTCCTTGATTTTTGGCTGCTTTTTGTGTGGGATCAATTTCATTGGCTTGATCCACGCCACCGCCTTTTGTCAGTAAGGTATGATCAGCATCCTCGATGTTATATACGACTCGGCTTTGACTTCTGTCAAACCAAATATTGCCTATCATACCATGTATTGAGGGGGGCGCCCCTGTTGCTAAAGAAACATGGCCAACAATGGTTTCAGTATTGGCATGTTGGTAATGAGCATTAGTATAAACAATGCCATGATTGATTAAGTGCTTAAATCCATCATTTGTGAAGTGATGCTGATAGCGATTCAGTAAGTCTCCTCTTAAGGCGTCGACAGTAATTTGTAAGACAAGCTTAGGTTTTTTTATAGGTTGTTGGAAGCCATGGGAGCGTGCGTGCAGATGAAAAGGAGGTGTGGTGAGTAGGATTAAGGCATTAATGAAAAGGACAAGTCTGCTGGTGGGTCGTCTTGCCATAAGATTTCCTATTCCAAAGAGTTACAGTGAGCGTATATGACGTATATTGATTCATTGCAATTAAGCATAGTGAATGTAGTGGTTATTGCCATTATTTCTTTTTTGTCAATTTCTTTTTCAATGTTTTTGCAAGAGCCTGTTTTTGATTTCAACAAGCGCGGGATCGTTTGGTGTTTGTTGCGTGAGTGCGTTCAATTGAAGTAACGCTTCTTCTACACGTCCACCGGCTTCTAGTGCTAATAAATAAACAAAGGCAAATTGCCGGTTGTTAGGATCGCTTCGAATGGCACTTTTTAATGTACTAATAGCATTAGGCCAGTCTTTTTCAATCACATAAATCAGGCCCAAATTATACAGGGCTAAACTGTGTTGACTCTCAACATTCAATATGGTGCCAAGAAGTGCTTTTGCTTGCGTGTAATGCCCGGTTTCTCGGTACACGCTGGCTAAATTGAGCTTGGCGGGTAAAAAATGAGGTTGCAATGAGAGTGCATTTTCAAAATGTACTATGGCTTGTGGCAGATCACCCACATTATAGGCTAAGTCAGCTAACGATAGTTGTCCTGATAGACTATCTTGTTGAGTTTTGTAAGTATCGACGGCTTCTTTTAATACAGAATGGAGTTTGGTTTGTGCTTTGGTGGGGATGTCGGTTCTCAAAGCTGGAGAAAGTAATTTTATGGCCGCAAGTCTGACGTTTTTGTGAGGATCATAGAGTAAACCAAACCCTATCTGTAATTGTAAGGTGAAAGGGGCTGTCTCCAGCTTATGTAATACGCCAAGCTTAACTAAGGCTTCATCATCATTAGCGAGTGTGTTGAGCGTGTTAACATGACTGGAAAGTGATAAATCTAATAAATTGATCAATACTGCTCGTCGCATGGGGGCTTCATTGGGATCAAGCACCCATTTTTCAATAAGCTGGTGAGCCTGTTGAGGGGCTGTCTTAGTGAGTAACCTTGCTGCGCCGATATTTGAGTTATGGAGGAAGATGACTTCTTTTTTAGTAGCAAGAGCCTGTTGTGACCAAAGATGATTTTTGTCTTTATGACAGCTTAGGCAAACATTTGGGCTGTTAAGTGCTTCACTGACCCAAGGATTGGGAATGCGAAAACTATGATCTCGCCGTAAGTCAACGCCCATATAGGTTTGACTTGGCATGTGACAATCTATGCACAGAGGTGTATTGGGCTGGCTTTTCGTTAAGCTGCTTGCATTGGCGGTTGATGATACATGTAAAGTGTGTGAAGGAGTATCGAAACGACTGGCTCGATGACATTGTGCACATAGGTTATTGTCTTGGCTTTTTAATTTATTGCTATGGGCGTCATGACAATGACTGCATACTACACCAGCAGCGGCCATTTTACTTTGACTGTATGAGCCATAAACAAAGACTTCATCTTGAATTTGTCCATCTTCATGGTACAAGCGCGGCAGGGCGAGGCGTGGAAGCATTTCTTGATTAATTTCACCGCTGCCATGGCCTTCAACTAAAGGATGCCTTCGACTGTGGCAGAAAATACACAGGCTTGCTTGACCATTATTTAATGCGCTTTTTTGCTTTAAGGTGAGTGATTTACTGAATTTGGCTGTCGCCTCTTCAGGCAATAATGTAAAGTGAGGCGTTAGTTTTAGAGGCTGAGCAAACCCTGCATTTGAATGGGAAGAGGAAGGTTCATTATTTTGTATCTTGAGGTGTTGTATCGCTGAACCATGGCATGCTTCGCAACTAATGTTAGGTTGACGCCAACGGGTATCATAGCTATCCGTTTTAAGATCATATCCACGTGTTAATCCTGTTGAATGGCATTGAGCACAGCGGGTATTCCAGTTATTAAATTGTCCTTTCCAATAAAAAGGACTGTGAGTTTGATGGCTATCGTCATATAAGTCATACCATCTTTGTCCTCCTTGTTTTTTGGTTCGTGCATCCCAAGCGACGGTATATGCTTGTAATCGTCCACCTCCAATATCAACTAACAATTGCTGTAAAGGATAAAAACCAAAGACAAAAGGAACAGGATATCGTTTGCCAGTTTGATTGTTTAACCCTGTTTCAATATAAAAGCCTTTTGCATCTTGATTAAAGAGTGTCCAACTATCAGCGTTTTTATACATGAAATGGTTGAAATTACCCAATACCGTATTTTGATTAGCTTGTTGCATTGATTTTGCGTGATGTGATGCCTGCCATTGTGTGACTTGCTTTTCATGGCATTGAATGCAGGTTTTGGCTTCGATATTGTGCTCAGGACGTGTTGTTAAGTGATGAGTTGAGTGTTTAATGCTTGCTGTCGCCTGAGCAAGGGAATGAGAAAATAATATAATCAAAGTGCTAATACATATTACAGGGTGAATTAATTTGATGTATGTGGAGGTGCTTTGTTTGTTTTGGCTCATGATGTTATCGAAAGTTTAATCAAGGTGACTTTTTTAACATCCGTTATTTTTAGGCAAAAAGCTAGCAATTTATAAGCATAAAAAAGGCCATCTTAGTGATGGCCCTAATGCACCGCGAGTCATTAGTTTTGAGCTGGGTGTTCAAGTATGCTCATGACTTGTTCTAAATTAAAACTTGCAGCTTTTTGGCTCGGAGGAAATTCTTTAAACGTTTTCAAAAAGTTCGCCACGTAAGCCTGTGCTGGTACAAACAAATAGGCGCGATCAATCACCCAATCATAGTAAGTATTCGATGTTTGATCGGCAACTTCATAGGGATCCCTACGTAAGTTAAATAATTTAGGAAAACGTAATGTAACAAAAGGCTCAGCCCATATTTGCAATGTGCCAGTGATCCTTTGTTCCATGAACACCGCTTTCCAATCGTTATAACGTAATGCAGATAGGTCGCCATCATCGGTGAAGTAAAAGACTTCGTTTCGACGTCCTTTGTCTTCTTTTCCGGTAAGGTAAGGCAAAAAGTTATAACCGTCTAAATGGTTTTTAAAGGTTTTGCCATTGGCTTTATAGCCTTTGAGTAGTTGCTGTTTTATTTTATCGTTACCTGCAGCGGCGACAAAAGTAGGGAACCAGTCCATGTGATGCATGATTTCATTAGAAACTTGACCCGCTTTAATTTTTCCTGGCCATCTGACCATGGCAGGTACACGATAGGCGCCTTCCCAATTGGTATTTTTCTCACTTCTAAAAGGGGTTGTGGCGGCATCTGGCCAAGTATTTGCGTGGGGGCCATTATCGGTGGAATAAAATACTAGGGTGTTATCTTTTATGCCAAGTTGATCGACTTTATTCAATAGCTGTCCCACATGATTATCATGTTCAACCATACCATCGGCATAATTACTAATGCCTGATATGCCTTGATGTTCGGGTTTGACATGAGTGCGGAAATGCATTCGTGTCGCATTCCACCAGATAAAAAACGGCTTATTGGCCTTTACACTTTTTTCCATGAAAGTGATTGCAGCAGAGACCGTTTCATCATCAATGGTTTCCATGCGCTTTCTGGTTAAGGGGCCCGTATCGACAATATCACCATTAGCTGAGGATTTTATGACACCTCGTGGACCAAATTTTTTTCTAAATTTTGGATCTTTAGGGTAATCAACATTTTCAGGTTCTTCTTCTGCATTAAGGTGATATAAGTTACCGAAAAACTCATCAAAACCATGATTAGTCGGAAGAAACTCATCTTTATCACCTAAATGGTTTTTACCAAATTGCCCCGTTACATACCCTAAAGGTTTAAGGACTTCGGCAATAGTGGCATCTTTTGCTTGCAAGCCAATATCAGCGCCAGGTAAACCCACTTTACTGAGTCCTGTGCGCAACACTGTTTGTCCAGTAATAAAAGTGGAGCGCCCCGCTGTGCAAGATTGCTCTGCATAATAATCGGTGAACATCATGCCATCTTTAGCAATACTGTCTATGTTTGGGGTTTTATAACCGACTAGACCTAAACCATATGCACTGACATTTGTTTGGCCAATATCGTCTCCCCAGATCACGAGTATGTTGGGTTTGTCTGCTGCAAATAGCGATGTTGAAGCAAAACTCATTAAGATTAAGAGAGGGAAAGCACGCCATAGATAAAAGTGGGATCGCTTTGTGATCATGAATATATCCTTATTGGTTTCGAATGAGATAAGACGGCAAATTGATGTTGTATAGCACTTGAGTTCTATGAGTATAGAAATAAATTTAAGAATAAGTTTAAAGAAACAGAAACAAACCAGTGAAGGGAAATGAAATACTGGGTGATTTTTCGCTGAGCAATTGTAATTCATGTGTTTTCATGTGGATATTTAAATGTGGTTTTTTGGTTTTTTTTATGTTTTTTTTACAGGAGGGGTCAATAGATGGATTAATGTTGAGCAAAAGAAATTGAATATCAGTGTTTTTAACTTTACTTTCAAATCAATCCACATTTTTTTTATTCCTATAAGCGTGTTTAATAAAAAGGGTTGTCGATTATGAGTCATGTATTTCATCGAAATTTGCGTTCTCAATACCCAATTGCAGTAAAAGGTGAAGGTGTTTATCTCATCGATAGTGAAGGACAATATTACTTAGATGCCTGTGGTGGGGCGGCAGTTTCTTGCTTAGGGCATTCTGATCCTTCTGTTATTGCGGCATTAAAGTCACAGAGTGATAGTCTTTGTTATGCTCATAGTGGTTTTTTTACATCAGAGCCTATGGAGCAATTAGCAGACTTCCTAACCAAAAGAGCGCCAGAAGGCCTAGATTATGCGTATTTTGTTTCTGGTGGTTTTGAAGCGGTAGAAGCGGCCTTAAAACTTGCTCGTCAGTATTATATTGAAAAATTTTCAAGGCGTGAGAGAGATTTGTGATCGATATGGCATTTTGCTCATTTTAGGTGAGGTTATGTGCGGCATGGGGCGAACCGGAGAGTTATTTGCAGCAGAGCATGAGGGCATTAGCCCTGATTTATTGTGTATTGCAAAAGGTCTCGGGGCAGGGTATCAACCTATTGGTGCAACTCTTATTAGTGATACTATCTATCGCTGCATCGAACAAGGAAGCGGCTTTTTCCAACATGGTCATACTTATATCGGACATGCTATGGCTTGTGCAGGCGCATTAGCGGTACAAAAAACCATTGAGGAACGGCATTTGTTGGCACAAGTTCGTCGCCAAGGGGGGCGTTTATTTCAATCATTATTCCAGACATTTTTAGAACATCCCTATGTGGGAGATATACGAGGAAGAGGGCTTTTTATTGGAATGGAGCTGGTGGCAAATAAAGAATTGAAATTACCTTTCGATCCTCAATTAAAAATTCATGCTCGTATTAAACAGATTGCAATGCAAAATGGCTTAATGTGTTATCCCATGGGGGAACGGTTGATGGAAGAGTGGGGGATCACATTCTATTGGCGCCTCCTTTTATTATCGAAGAACAACATATTGATGAGATAACAAGGGTACTTAAAAATACATTATTTCAAGTGCTTAAAGAGTAGTTATTATTCATTATTTTGATAAAGTCAGCAATATCTCGTATGCAGTGAATAATAAGAATGACCATTTTTGTTTAAAGAATGATAAGAGGAATGGAATGAAGTCTCGATTAAGTATGCTAGAACAAGAAAACCTGAGTGCTGAACAATGTGCGATTTTACAGGATATTAAACGTGCAAGAGGGGATTTGAAAGGACCGTTTCTTGCTTGGATTCATAGTCCAGAGTTGGCTCAACACAGTCAAAAATTGGGGGCATTTTGTCGATATCATACAAAGCTTCCCCTACGCTTGTCAGAATTGGCTATTTTGGTCACTGCGGCTTGGTGGCAGTCACAAGCAGAGTGGCTTATTCATGCACCAATTGCGCTCGCAGAAGGATTAGATCCACAATTAGTAGAGGATATTAGGGTAGGAGCAATACCTTGCTTTAATACTGATGAAGAGCGACTTATTTATGAAGTGGGTCAATCTTTATACCAAAGAAAACGGATTGAACAGACATTGTATAAAGAAGCATCCGCTTATTTTGGCGAGTCAGTGCTTGTCGAACTTATTGGTATTTTCGGTTATTACAGTTATGTCGCAATGACGTTGAATTGTTTTGAAATGTTACCCTCTGATAGTGAACATATTGACTTACCTTTTTAAACTGTCTGAGCTTATCGCTGGTGGCCTAGCTTTATGTTAGATAGTATTTCTTTATTGGGTCATCAGCTTGAGAGAAATAACTTATTTTTGAAAAATATGTCAAAAAGTGAGCAATAAATCAATTCAGCTGAATGGTGCTTTATTGTCTATTCTTATGTCATTACACCATTTAAAGAATACCTAATTGCTAATGAATAACTATATTAAAATTCCTTATGCTAGCGCTATAGATGTTTTGGCGTTATTTGATCCCAGTGAAGAAATAATTGAATTAGCAGAAGCGCATCATGGCATTGATGATTTCGTTGAGCAAATGAGAGAGCGTCAATGGAATATAGAGTTGACTATGTTTTTTGCACATGCATTACCTTTAAGGGAGGCTATTTGGTGGGGATATCAATGCCTTTCTTCTCGTGATGATTGGGATCATGATGAGCATCATGCTATTTTATCGGCTAAATTGTGGGTTGAGAACCCCGATGAACATCACCGTCGACATGCAGAATTAATGATGAAAAATGTAGGGTTGGATGCAGCACCAGGCTGGATTGCACAAGCTGTTTTTTGGTCGGGGGGAAGTATTACTCCCAAAGGAGAGCCAAGTACTGAACCGCCATTATATTTGTATGCGAAAGCAGTTGCTGGAGCGGTTAATTTATGTGCGATATTGCCTGATGGTGAGCATAAAGAAGATCGTTTTGCTTACTACTGTAAAATGGCCTTAAATATTGCTCGAGGTGGAAATGGTATCGCGGAGGCGATAAAAGCCTAGAGAATAAACTGTAAGGGTCATATTACATTAAGACGGGCGTTACAAGCGGTATTAAAAATTTTATGACTCTATGAACAAGCAACAAAAACCACTGTATTTACATACAGTGGTTTTTGTTTTAATGTCTTTTGTTGTGTAAGCAAGCACAATAATGTTATTTCACTTCATACTTTACGTTAAACATAGTTTGTAAGTATCTGATTTTAATGTTTAATTTATTTTTATGAACATGGCTAACACCTTTGTATTTATGGTTATGAAGTTAAAGTGATCTTAAATATTGTATTAACACTTGTGTTATAAAATGGAATGAACAAAAACAACTGTATTTATATACAGTTGTTTTGTGTGGTGTAACCGAATTGCGGCTATTGCATTTAACGCCCCTCGTTTAGTACAAAATATCACTAGCAATAGCTCTTTGTACTAATGATTTAGGCGGTGAAATCAGGTTTTTTTGGGTTTATTTGCTCATAATATATTCTTAATGGTGGGGGGAGGTGTTTTATTTATAGTTCTTTTAGGTGTTAATCGAAATGGTGGTTTATACTCAAATGAGAATATGTGAAGTTGAGTAGTCAATTAAAAGGGAGTAGTTATGGCGATCTCTTTTCATGTCATTGTTGTACCAGATGCCGAAGCTTTAGGTAGCATGACTTTTATTCTTCCAGAAGAAGGAGGAAGCATAGGAAGAGGGCCGAGTAATAGTTTAATGCTGCCTGATGAGACAGAAACAATTTCATCCGTTCATGCATTAGTCCGTAAAGAAAATAATGAGTATATTTTGGAGGATATTAGCCAGTCTGGTGTTGTTATTAATGGTGCGGATAAACCTGTTGGTTATCAAAATGAAGCCCTCATAAGAGATGGTGACTTATTGGATCTTGGGGGGTATCGTTTATTAGTTTCTTGCTTTGATCCTCAATTAAGTGAAGCCAAACCTATTGAAAAAACCTTGGATCCTAAAGTTGAAGATCCTTTTAAAAATAAACTTGATGTTAAGGATAGACCTGTTGTTGACCGCTCAGATCTTCAGTCCTATAGGGATCCTTTTACTGAATTTGAAAAAGACAAGCTTGAAAAAGAGAAGTTTTCTACCAAAATTGTTAATGAAGAGCCTGAAGTTGGGATCATACATAATGAGGCTAATGATGTGGATCACAAAGTTCAAGTTGATCCTTTTATCGCACCCAATAAAAAACCTGTTTCAAATAACCGAAAAAGTGACATTGTGCCGCATTTCGATGAGATTGAAGCTGATCCTTTTAAAAGCCAGCTTGAATCGTCTGAATTTGTCTTTCAAGAAGATAATACCTATCAAGCGTTACATGGTATGGAAGTGATATCGACACAGGAGCTTATTCATGCTGCAGAGGAGAGTTCATTAACTGTAGGTAATCAAGTCCTTTCGTTTCCAAAGCCAACTGATAGTCAAATAAATTGTCAGCAAAATGGGGCTTATGTATCATCAACTCAAGCAGGAAATAATGAACAATTAAAAATGCAAATTGAGCGTGCTCTTGACCGTTTTATTGATGATTTTTCTCCGAATGCATTGGAGCGACTGTTTAATCATTACCATACTGGTGTATTTAAAGTAAAGAAACAAAATATGTGGACGCTATATCATAATTACTTCACCAGAATGCAGAATTCAAAAGAGTTCAGCGCTAAGTTTTGGGCTTACTTTCATGATAACTGATATATTGACTAAGCTTTGCCTGATAACAATGACTTGTTAACTTCGACCGTGGGATACAAGAAGCAGAAAATGATGATGACCATGCCTTTGAAGGTAATAGCGAGCAGATATGTAAACAGGCAAAGATCAGCTCGTTTTTTTTTGGTTAATATCACTACCTACATTCTAATTTGTTTTAAAAAAATAAAAGAAAAAGCCAGACATTGGAGAAAAGGTTATTTCTGTTTTTTTTGATAAAAGTGATAAAAGAAAGTCACTACTAGTAGCACTAATGCATTAATCATAAGTGTATAAGCGGGTATCAACACAGAGTTAAATGTACTGATTGCGCTGAGTAATAATAAAGGGGTCAATCCTCCAACGATCCCAATACCAATGTTATAGGCAAGTCCAATACCTGAATATCGAATATTAGTATTAAAGAGCTCAGACAAAATGACAGGGCTGTTACCCAAAGCTAAACCAACTAATAAGCTACTCATTAAAATAGCCAAAGGGAAAAGCTGTGTGTTGTCAATATAAATCATATAAATGGGGATAGGGAGCAATAAGCTTGCAGCGGCGAAAATAGCTAATACATAAAATCGATTCATTTTATCTGATATCCATCCCACTAAAAGGCAAGATAAGGAAGCCAATACTATTGAAATAGCATTCATCATGGAAGGGGCTGAATATAGGTTAGTCTTTTCGAGAATACTGGATAAATAGGTGGGTAAAAATATAAATAATATAGTAAGCGGCATCCCACTGCATGACATGAGAAGTACTGTGAAAATGAAAGTCCGTTTCTGTGTTTTGAATATCGCAATAAAGGGGAAACGCGTTTCTTGTAGCATAAAAGGTGAAAAGTTCGGAGTTTCTAGCAACTTTTTTCTTAGAAAATAGGCCATACACCCAAACACGCCACCGATAAAAAAAGGCAGCCTCCATGCCCAGTCTATGATAGTTTCTTGAGTATAAAAAACATGTAATCCTACTTGCATAAGCAGGCCAAGACTGATCCCTGAAAGTAAAAAGCAGAAAATCATTCCAACAGCTAAGCCTTTTTTCTGAGGTAAATATTCCGAGATATAGGTAATGGCGCCCGGTATTTCACCCCCAATTGATAATCCTTGTAATAAGCGAAGAAAAATGAGAAGAATGGGGGCTGCAATACCAATACTTTGATAGCTTGGCACAAAACCAATTAAAAAGGTCGACATTGCCATTATTAGAATAGAGGTAGTAAATGTACGTTTTCGTCCATATTTATCACCAAAATGCCCAAAGATGATCCCGCCCATCGGACGGGCTAAATAGCCAATGGCAAAAGTTGAGAAAGTTGCAAAGAGGGCGTTTATCTTGTTTTGATTTGGAAAAAAAATTTGTGCCAGCTCATTTGAAAATAATGCAAAAATCATGAAATCAAAAAACTCAAGTAATCCGCCTAAACTACACAATATTAAGACCTGAAAATGCGTGTTGTTCTTAGCCATATTAGCCATATGTTTCCCACTTATCTTTAAGTGTTCGTATACCAATTTTATTATATGAACATGATAAGTGTAGAGTATAGTCAACCAATCTATGGCATCTGGCATATATTGATATGAATAAAGTTGAGCAGTAGATAACAGCAGAACTTAAAAGGCGTTAAGTTCTGCTAATCGATAAAGCGGCGAGCTTGAGAGGTGGTATTATTTCGGTGTGTAAGTATTGACGATATCAATTCGCTCGCCAGCATATTGATCAAGATTAATGTGACCACTGTTGGATACATCGAGAAAATCAAAAGCTGGAAGCGAGGCTTCGGCAACATCACCTGATGCAACAACAGAATCATCTCGTTTTAGTGCAAGGAAATCGAATTGTTCTCTATCGATACCTTGTGATGGAGCAGTATTTTGCATGGCGGTAAAAATGGTTTCAATTCTGCCTGGATGATCTTTATCCCATTGCTTAAGCATATCTTTAACGGCTGCTCGTTTAAGGTTTTCTTGAGAGCCACATAGATTGCAAGGAATGATGGGAAAATCACTCAATTTAGCATACTCTGCGATGTCTTTTTCTCGGCAATAAGCTAAGGGGCGGATCACCATATTGGCTTTGTCATCAGATAATAGTTTAGGTGGCATAGCTTTCATTTTTCCGCCAAAAAACATATTTAAAAACAAAGTCTCAATAATATCGTCTCTGTGATGCCCAAGGGCAATTTTTGTGGCACCAATTTTTTGAGCAAAACCATATAAGGTGCCACGGCGTAAACGTGAGCATAAAGAGCAGGTTGTTTTACCTTCTGGAACTTTATCCATTACAATGGAATAGGTATCTTTTTCTAGAATATGGTAGGTGACGCCTAAAGTATCAAGGTACCGAGGCAACACCTCTTCAGGAAAGCCAGGTTGTTTTTGATCTAAATTGACTGCCACAATATTGAATTGGATGGGTGCTCGCTTTTGTAAATTCAGTAAAATGTCTAACATGGCATAACTGTCTTTTCCGCCTGACAGGCAGCACATAACCGTATCTCCGTCTTCAATCATAGCGTAATCGGCAATGGCATTACCCACTTCACGACGCAAACGCTTACGCAGTTTATTGATTCGAGTGATTTGCTTGGGGGATTTTTCTTCAGACATAAAACATACTTCATTACGGTCAATTTAAGGCGCATATTATTTCAGTTTACACCTTAAGGGTAAAGCGTAATGACTGCTTACTTTTGATTTTTCCTAAAGATGAGTAAGTTTATATAAAGTGAACTATTTTTAATTAGTGAAAAAGTCATTGTGCTTGTTTAAATCATGTTGTCGCGTTACTTTTTACCTCTTTTGATTATTAAGGTTTGTGTTTTGGTGTCTCAGTCTTGCTTTATTTTACCCCATATTCGGCCAAATGCCCGTTTGAGGCTATTTTGTTTTCCTTATGCCGGCGGCAGTGCTGCCATCTTTAAGCACTGGCAAAATGATTTACCCAATGATATCGAATTAGTGTATTTTCAGCCGCCTGGGCGATCGACACGTATTGATGAGCCACCAGCGGTGACAATGGAGCAGTTAATCAGTGAATTGATGAAAAATATGCATTTTATTACTGAAAAGCCTTATGCTTTTTTTGGTCATAGCTTAGGCAGTCGAGTGGCGTTTGAATTGGCTTTACAACTACAGGCACAGCGTCAACCTTTGCCTAAGGTGTTAATCGCCTCTGGCAGCCGAGCGCCTCATGTCTTGAGCCATAAACCCAATATCGCCCACCTTGAACAAGCTGAATTTGTGCATGAATTAAAGAAATTAAATGGTACTTCCAGTGCCGTGCTGCAGCATGAGGAGCTGATGTCATTCTTATATCCCATGCTTAAAGCCGATTTTTCGATTGCAGAATCTTATGTCGCTACTGGCGAAGCGATAAGGTGTCCAATACATGTTTTCAGTGGATGTGATGATGATATTAGTGAAGAGCAACTGCTTGCTTGGCAAGACTTAACAAGTAATAAGGCGACATTAACCTATCTTCAAGGCGATCATTTCTTTATTGATAAAGATCCACAAGCACTATTATCCCATGTAAACAAGATTATAATAGCATTACTTTGAATAGATGCTCATACATCTATATGCCACCAGCAATGAAAAAGCCCATTAAGAATGGGCTTTTCAACGTTATTGATTCCGTCAATAACGTCCATATTTATCTTAGTGGCTAATCATCCGCTAACGGTGAGCGGTAACCATCAGGCTTAATGGCTAATAAATCACAATTGAGGCTATCAATGACATGTTCTGCCGTATTACCAATCAGGGCTGCTGAAAAACCTGTTCGCCCAACTGTGCCTAATATGACTAATTCGGCATCAATTTGCTTAGCGATATCAGGGATCACATCTTCAGCTAACCCTTCCACAACATGACAACAATCCGTTGCGATGGCATGATGACTGGCAAGGGAGTGAATTCTTTGTTCATGTTGCATACGTAAGGTTTCTGTATAGGCGTAGCTGTCAAAATCAGGCAGTTCTATGGCAAGGTTGACGGGAGTGCCTGGATAGCCATTAACAAGATGAACTTGTGCATCAAATTGCGCAGCCAGTTGATTCGCATTTTCGATAATTTTATTGTTGAGTGCTTGGTGAGCATCATCTTCGGAGCCCACATTAACTGCGCATAAAATTTTCCCTTGGACTGGCCAATCATGATCTTTAACCAATAATACCGGAACAGGGGCCTTACGCATCAAATGCCAATCGGTAGGGGTGAAAATAACTGACTTGAATTTATCATGTTCATGAGTGCCTTTTACAATAAGATCATATTCTCCTTTGATGGCGTAAAGAATAATACTTTCAAAAGGACGATTATGCCAAACCACATTAGTGTTAATCGTGATGCCTTCTTTTTGATACTGAGTCAGTATGTTTTCCAACCAAGTTTTTCGCTGAGTTACTACTCCAGCCCTCATGGCTTCGCGCTCTTGATGAGAGACAATCGAAGTCATTTCGTATGAAAAATCATAAATAGAGAGAAATACAGTAATACTAGCTGAATTCGGGATAGCAAGTTCGACAGCTCTTGCCAGTGCGGCTTGATTATCCGTTTTGGGATCGATAACGACGAGAAGTTTTTTATATTCCGTCATGACATCATTCTCCTTATAAGCTGTGCCTTCATAGCGCGATTAAATAGGGTTTTAATGATATTACTGTAGATAAAGCAAAGCTTGATAGCCATTTTATTTATGCTTTATCTTATTTCTTGTCTATTTCTTGTCTTTTCCAGTCCAGCGAGTTTTTCGAGGGCATCAAAATCAACAATACTGATATCTTTTCCTTGCACTTGAAGTATATTGGCTTTTTGAAAGCGCCCTAGCAGTCGACTGATGGTTTCAACGGTTAATCCAAGGTAATTCCCAATATCACCTCTTGTCATCACCAAGCGATACGCTTTTTTAGAAAAACCACGCTCACTAAAACGTCTCGCCAGTTGATTTAAAAAAGTGGCCAAGCGTTCTTCGGCATTTTTCTTACTGAGCAATAAAATCATTTCTTGATCGCTTTGGATCTCATTACTCATTAAACGCATGACTTGTTGTCTCAGTTTAGGAAGCGTACCCGATAATGTATCTAAGGTTGAGTAGGGGATTTCACATATCATTGATGTTTCTAATGCCTGTGAAAAACTTTGATGAATGCCAGAATAAATGCTGTCGAAACCAATGACATCACCCGCAAGATGAAATCCTGTTATTTGTTCATCTCCTTGTTCTGTTATGGTATAACTTTTTAATGTACCTGAACGTAAGGCATATAAAGATTGTAATGGCTCTCCGGCTTTAATGATCTGTTCCCCTTTTTGAATGGGCTTTTTACGTTCAATAATATTATCAAGTAAATCGAGTTCTTGATGGTTTAAGCTAAAAGGAATACACAATTCTGCCATGCTACAGTCATGGCAATGTAGGGTTGAGGTCACTTTTCGGCAAGCTTGATTCGAGGCTATTTTCATTGACTAACATCCGTAAATTTCGTCTTTCGGCATTATCATCTCATATTAACCTACTTTTTATAAGGATAGTGTGATGTTGATCGCTTCAAAAATCAGCATGATAAAAAATAGCCCCCAAAGTTAAACAAAGATAGGCTCTTCAGTTACTTTAGGGAAATAAACTTTGATAGGCGTAAAGAATATGAAAGCAGGACAACTAATGAAGGTATTGTGCCAAAGCGATATATAAGGTTTGTGTACCAAATAAAATGAGGATAATACCGCTGAATTTGCGAACGGATTTTTTTTGAACCCAGAAACTGAGTTGTGTTGCGGCCATGCCCATGCTCAGTAAAGCGGGTAAGGTGCCGAGTCCAAAGGCTAACATAATGAGCCCACCTTCTAAGGCTGAGTTAGCTGCAACCGACCATGTTAATGTGCTGTACACTAATCCGCAGGGTAACCAGCCCCAAAGCAGTCCTGCCGCAATGGCTTGGCGAGGCGTCTCAACGGGAATAAATTTTTGTGCCATGGGGGCTAACCATCGCCAAACAAATTTGCCTATATGCTCAATTTGCATTACTCCAGCCCAAAACTGAGCAATATAAAGCCCAGTGGCAATCATCATAAAACCGGCGAGAACACGTAGAAATAGTAGGTAAGCGTCAATATTAAACAAGGTTCCTAAACCACTGGCAAAACCACCTACCATAGCGCCTGCAAGCGTATAGCTGCTTATTCGGCCGAGGTTATAATTGAGCACCAGTGATAATTGTTTGGCAAAGGGCATGTTCGGTTTGCGCTGTGCTAATCCTGTTATTGGGCGTGTGTCTTGTTGGCTAGATAGTGCACCGACAATCCCTGCACACATTCCAACACAATGTGCCGCACCCATGAGCCCGACAATGAAAGCACCCACTATGCCATACTCATTTATCAAGGGTTGTTCCTCTCAATATTGCCTGCTTTCCCTTGCTCTGAGTCTGCTTTAGTCGGTTCGTCATCAAATAATATCGATACGCTTTGCTTTTCGAGATCATCAAATTGATCGGAACGAACCGCCCAAAAGAAAACGCCTATTGCAATAATGACAAAAATAATTGCAATAGGGATTAACACATAAATAATACTCATACTTTAACCTTTAATAATCGCAAACTGTTAAAAACAACAATCAGAGAGCTGGCTGACATGCCAAGTGCTGCCACATAGGGGAGAAGGTGGCCCGATAAAGCAAGTGGAATAATGAGGACATTATAACCCAATGCCCAAAGTAAGTTTTGTTGAATAATGGCTTTGGTTTTTTTAGCCACCTTCATGGCGTCATTAAAGCGCGAAAGGTGATCGCCTAACAAAATCAAATCAGCATTGCTTTTGGTGATAGCGGCACCACTGCCCATCGCAATTGACATATTGGCGCCAGCTAATACGGGGGCATCATTGATCCCATCTCCAAACATGGCGACATGAGCGCCTTGCTGCAACTTGCGGATCAACTTTAATTTTTGCTCAGGCTTTAATCCCTGATGAACATTTGAAATATTTAATTTTTCTGCAAGTACCTTGACCTGTGGACCATTCGCGCCAGTGGCCATACTGACTTTACAACCAGAACGCTGTAATTGCTTGATGGTGTCGATGGCATCGACTCGAATGGTATCATTAAGAAGAATATTGGCTACAAGTTGGTTGTTTTCACTTAGCCAAATCATTTGTCCGGTTTTTAGGTTTTTTTCTTTCTGGCTAAACTCAGGACTGACCCCGATAAATTCAGCACTACCCAACCGATAATGTTTACCGTTAACAATACCAGAAATGCCTAGACCTACTTCATTTTGACATTGACTCGCGATAATGTTTTGTTGTTGAAAAGGCCTAAATGCTGAAGCAATTGGATGGAGTGAATGGGCTTCTAATGCCGCGGCTATGGTTAAAATATCTTCTTTGCTGTACAAGTTTTTAGTGTAAGAGGTTGTGGCTCCGTGCTCTTGATGCGCTAATTCTTGATTAACTAATGTCACTGAATCAATAGAAAAGGTACCACACGTTAAGGTGCCCGTTTTATCAAAGACAACATGTTCGATAAGCGGAAGTTTTTCCAATACATCATTTTGGCGACTAATGATCCCCATTCGTGTCAATATTGATGTGCTACAGGTAATCGCTGTTGGTGTGGCTAAAGCTAAGGCGCAAGGGCAGGTGGCCACCAATACAGAAAGCGTTATCCAAAACGCATCACTGGGTGAATAAAAATGCCAAAAAAAATAGCTCAGTCCAGCCAGTATTAATACAACTGCTGTGAAAGTATTTGAAAACTTGTCGGCATATAATGCGATTTTAGGCTTATTATGACTGGCCGCTTCTTGTAGACGAATAATATCGGCGACTAATTGGGCCTGGCCCACAGCGGTGACTTCAACATTTAAGGGGTGATCTATATTGATGGTACCGGCAAAAACAGTGCTCTGTTTTTTCTTGATAATAGGAAGGGGCTCACCCGTTAACATGGATTCGTTGACACTGCTGCTACCACTCAGTACTTTTCCATCTGCGGCAATCACTTCACCGGGTTTGACCAAAATAATATCACCTAGGGCTAATTTTTTTGCTGGAATTTCCGTAATCGTTTCACCGTTGACCTTATTGGCTGTCAGCGGGGTAAGTTTATGTAAATTACTGGCATTGACCGAGGCTTTTTGGCGAGCATTCTGTTCAAAGTATCGTCCAAGCAATAAGAAAAAAG
This sequence comes from uncultured Shewanella sp., assembly GCF_947495455.1. Lineage (GTDB taxonomy): Bacteria > Pseudomonadota > Gammaproteobacteria > Enterobacterales > Shewanellaceae > Shewanella. The sequence goes on from NZ_CANLZC010000026.1 coordinate 47,032, forward strand.
TGAACATAGAAACGGATTCAAAATAGACTTCTCCGCTGCCATTGATGGTCTCAATACAACTGGCAATGTAAGCACCGCAGATGGCGATACTCACAGAAACATCCATATTGACTCGGCCCATGAGTAATGCGCGAATAGCACTGAAATAGAAAGGCTGAGCAGAATAAAAGACAACAGGGGCGGCAAATAGCATACTGACCCAGCGAAAATAGTCTCTAAATTCATGGTCTAAATCGGTAAAAAAGCCAGAGTAAAGGGCAAGGGCGAACATCATGACTTGCATAGTGGCAAAACCGGCTAGCCCTAAACGGAGTAAAAATTGCCGACTGTCTTTTTTGGTTTTGATTTCTTGCTCATCAATTTGAAAAGGATGGGCTTGATAACCAATATGGGTGATTTGGCTTAAAATATCACTTAATTTTAGCAGCTTCGGATCCCATACAATCAGTGCTCGCTCTGTGGTGGAATTGACTGAAACATTTTTAATACCAGGCAATTGTTTAAGTTTATGTTCGATAAGCCAAGTGCAGGCGGCACAAGTGATCCCCTCAATGGTTAAGGAGACTTGTTTAAATTGATTTTGTTGATAAACAAATTCTTCTTGTACTTCATTTAAATCATAAGCACTAAACTGAGTCAGTTCTGTTGGCACTAAGTGTTGCTGTGATGTACCCGACTGCGTTCTAAATTGATAATAATTTAACAGACCCGCATCAACAATGGCTTGGGATACCGCTTGGCAACCAAGACAGCACATGGCCTCATCGTTATTTTGTATACGGGTATATAACGGCTTACCTGATAATACGGCTTCACCACAGTGAAAACAGCGAGTCTGTGTCGTCATATTAATTCAACCAGTAGTCAGAATCATCAACTAAAGTTAAGCGTTTTTGAATGCGCCATGATTGATCATAACCTTCTAATCTCACTTCCCAGGGACCAGAAATATTTTGATTAAGTTCAATACGGTAGATGCCATTGGCGTCGGGAGTCACGATTTCACTGAAATCTTTTGAGGCGATAGTAGGGTGGAAAAAACCCACACTTAAGGCGGCTAAATATTCCTCGCCACCTTCTTGCTTAATTTCGACATATTCATCATCAAATCGAAGGGCATAATTCATTCCGAGTTGTTGAGCTTGCTTCATTTTACGTAAGTCTAAATTGATGGCTTTTCCTTCTTTATAATAATCATCCGACACTAAGGGATCTTTATTATCAATGGCAAGCATCAAGAGATTAATACTCGCGACAACGGCACATAAAGGTAAAATAATAAGAAACCAAGGCCAGAACTGCTTATACCAGGCTTGTGGTGATGACATGACACTATCCTTTTATAAATAACGTTAAAACAAAGATATAAATACTATAAATTCAAAATAAAATAACATATTGGAAATGAAGGCCGCTTAAAAAAAAGCCCTCAACGTTATGTCGAAGGCCTTATCCATTGGCGTCAATAGGACTGCGCTTTGATTACTCTTTATCGTCTTTATGTGACAAGCTGTAAACGTAAGCGGCGATCACATGCACCTTTTGCTTACCCAATACCTCTTTCCATGCTGGCATCACACCGGTTCGGCCGTGCTTGATGGTTTGTTCAATGGCACCTCGACTACCACCGTATAACCAAGCATTATCGGTCAGGTTAGGCGCTCCCATGAACTTATTACCAGAACCATCCATGCCGTGACAGGCAAAACAACCTTTCATGAATGAGCCTTGACCTTGTGCAGCCAATGCCGCGTCATGTTCACGACCCGATAGCTTCACCACATATTCAGTTAAGCCTTTAATTTCACTGTCTTCAATTGGCAGTCCACCTTTAGGGGGCATCATGCCATTTCGACCATTCATGATGCTGGTTTTAATCGTGGCTAAATCCCCACCATATAACCAAGAATCATCGGTCAAATTAGGAAAGCCTTTGCTGCCTCTGGCATCAGAACCGTGGCACATGGCACAGTTTTGTAAGAAAAGACGTCCACCGACTTTTAGCGCTTCTTTATTTTTGACTAACTCTTCAAGTGGCGTATCCGCATAAGCTTGAAAAATTGGGCCAAATTGTTCATCAGCATGCTTTACTTCTTGATCGTATTGTACCCAACGGCCTTCTTTTGCCGCTTGGATCACCGCCGCTTTTGACTCTTCAAGAGTGCGAACACTTTGGTTAGCGCTAGACCAGTTAAATAAGCCTTTATAATTTCCCATACCGGGATAAAGGATCAAATAAACAATACTGAATACAATCGTAATGTAGAACATATAACTCCACCATTTTGGTAGTGGATTATTAAGCTCTTCAATACCATCAAAAGAGTGGCCCATGGACTCACCTTCTTTCACGCCTGTAGTGTTTTTCGTACACACACGTAATAAGAAAATACAGCCTAAAATGACCACTGTTGTGAGTATAGATACCCACAAACTCCAGAAATTTGTCATTACATTCGCCATCACTTATGCTCCCCTGCATTTGTCGTTTGGCTGGGTTCACTTGTTGTTTCCTCATCAGAAAAAACAAGGTTAGCAGCATCGTCAAATGCCGCTTTTTGATGTGAACTGTATGCCCAAGCAAAGATGCCAACAAAGGTCAACAAAACAACCAGAGTAATTATCCCCTGTAATGTACCGTAATCCATTATTCGCTCCTTATTTCAATGCGTGTCCAAGGGATTGTAAATAAGCAACCAGAGCTTGTAGCTCTGTCTTACCTTCAACAGCTTGTTTTGCATTGGCAATTTCTTCATCGGTATACATATCATCGTTAGGGTGTAAGCTGCGTAAGATACTCATCTTCTTACCCGTTAATTCACCATCTAACGTATTTTCTGCAAGCCAAGGAAAGCCAGGCATATTTGACTGGGGTACCACAGCACGAGGATCGATTAAATGCACTTCATGCCATTTATCACTGTAACGACCTCCAACTCGAGCCAGATCGGGGCCTGTACGTTTAGAGCCCCATTGGAAAGGGTGATCCCAGACCGACTCTGCAGCAACAGAGTAATGTCCATAACGTTCAGTTTCAGCTCTAAGTGGACGGATCATTTGACTGTGGCAGTTATAACAACCTTCACGGACATAGATGTCACGACCTTCTATTTGCAAAGCAGTATAAGGGATTTGTCCGTCAAGCGGCTCAGTGGTATCTTTTTGAAATAACAGAGGTGTAATTTCGACCAGGCTACCAAAACTGATGGCTATCACAGTAAAAATACCTAATAAACCGATATTTTTCTCTACGAGTTCATGATTGAATTTCATCAAATCTCTCCTTAAACAGCTTTGGCTTCAGCCAAGGCGGGTAAAGAATCTTTAGGCGCCTTAACGGTTCGAATAACGTTATATGCCATGATGAGCATACCCGTTAAGAAGAAACAGCCGCCGATGAAACGCACGAAATAGAAGGGATAAGAAGCTTCTAAACTTTCAACAAAGCTGTAAGTGAGTGTGCCATCAGTATTTACTGCGCGCCACATTAAGCCTTGCATGACACCTGAAATCCACATGGAGACTATGTATAAAACGGTGCCAATAGTGGCTAACCAGAAATGCACATTGATTAAACTCGTGCTATACATACGGCCATGATTAAACAAAACAGGAATGAGGTGATAAAGCGAACCAATAGAGATCATTGCCACCCAACCTAATGCGCCAGAATGAACGTGTCCAATGGTCCAATCCGTATAATGCGATAGCGCGTTGACTGTTTTAATGGCCATCATCGGCCCTTCAAATGTCGACATGCCGTAGAAAGAGAGTGAAACGACTAAGAAACGAAGGATAGGATCGGTACGCAGCTTATGCCATGCACCTGACAAGGTCATGATACCGTTGATCATTCCTCCCCAAGAAGGGGCAAATAAAATCAGTGACATCACCATACCCAGTGACTGAGTCCAATCGGGTAGGGCGGTATAGTGAAGGTGATGCGGACCTGCCCAAATATACAAGGCAATTAATGCCCAAAAATGCACTATCGATAAACGATAAGAGTAAATGGGACGACCCGCTTGTTTAGGCACAAAATAATACATCATGCCTAAAAAGCCTGCTGTCAATAAGAAGCCAACGGCATTATGTCCATACCACCATTGTACCATGGCATCAACGGCACCACTGTATAAGGAATAGGATTTCCATAACGTTAGCGGCACTGCCATAGAGTTCACGATGTGAAGCACGGCAACCGTAATGATGAAGGCGCCAAAAAACCAGTTTGCAACATAAATATGCGAGGTTGTGCGTTTAACTACGGTGCCAAAGAAAACCGTCGCGTAGGCAATCCACACTATGGCGATGGCGATATCAATTGGCCATTCAAGTTCAGCATATTCTTTACCTTGAGTGAAACCCAAAGGTAAAGTGATGACTGCGGCGATAATGATTGCTTGCCATCCCCAAAACGTAAATGCAGCCAGTCTTGGCGCAAATAAGCGCGTTTGACAGGTACGTTGTACGATGTAGTAAGAGGTTGCAAATAACGCGGAGGTACCAAATGCAAAAATAACGGCATTGGTATGAAGTGGGCGGAGTCGACTATAAGTCAACCAAGGTGTTTCAAAGTTTAGCTGAGGCCAAATTAGCTGAGCTGCGATTAATACACCGACAGACATGCCAACAATTCCCCATAACACTGTGGTTAGGGCAAATTGTCTGACGACGGTGTAATTGTAATCAGCGCCTTTAGGCTGGGAATGGTTCATCATATTGCTTCCACTGCTTATTACTTATTATTTATTGTTAGAATAGAGACGAGCTCAATTCGGTAAAAAATGACAAAATTAACACTTAAAAGTTAATAAAAAGTTACAATTATGCCAGAGTGTAACCTAAGGTTTACAATTAGACCCTAGGGTGCGCTCATGATACTGTAGCCATGTTAAAAAAGATAGGAATTAGGGTGGTTTAAAAGTTGATCTGGATCAAGCTACTCAATAGAATGTTATTCATTTCGTCTATTGAGATGAAAAATAACAATTCAAGGTGTGAAATATTTTAATGAAGTTGGTTATTGTTACGGCAATTTGTGCTTTGTTATTGGCCTGTGGTCAAAAAGAAACCGATGTGGTGACCTACTCCCATGATCCTGATTTATGTCAATTTCATTCATCACCATGCCAAAAAAGTGTGGAGGATATTGCTTTAGCGGTTTCTTTGTCGCTAACTCGCCCAGATGCGCCCAGTGAAACGCCTTTTGCATTTCGAATATCTGCTAACAAAGCCGTTAAAAATATGACGATGCGTCTCGAAGGGAGAGATATGTTTATGGGTGTTATTCCCATAAGACTGAGCCAAATAAGTGATAAGCAGTACTCTGGTCAGTTATTATATGGAAGTTGCAGTAGTGGTTATATGGTTTGGAATGCTATTGTAACCTTTGATTATTTAGGTGAAAATCGTGAGCTTGTTTTTGCCATTTTAGCCGATAACACTGTTTGAGCCTCACTTATTGTGTTTGACTCCAATGACACAAGGTATCTTGAATATCTTCTAATTTATAAGGCTTAAATAAAATATCATCCATACCGGCTTGAAGACATTGTTCGCGCTCAGTGGATGTTGTTCCTGCGGTGAGGGCGATGATAGGTTTATTATAGCCTTGATGGCGTAGGGTTTCTGTTGCAGTAAAACCATCCATAACTGGCATGCGGCAATCCATTAAAATAATGTCAAAATTATTGAATTTAAGTTGCTCTAAAGCTTCCAGGCCATTATCGGCAAACTGAGGGGTGAGCTGAAGTTTTTTTAGCATCAAATTAATTATCATTTGATTTGTTTTGACATCTTCGACGACAAGAATTTTCATTCCTTTCAATGAGGTGTTTGTTGAACTTTTTTGATGATCTGCCTGCGCTTCTTTGCTAGCAGTTACTAAAGGGAGCTGGACACTAAAGGTGGATCCTTGACCGAACTGGCTTCTGACATGAATATCTCCCCCCATAAGTTGAGACAGCTTTTTGCAAATAGACAGTCCTAACCCTGTGCCTTCATGGGCTTTTTTACTGGATAAATCGATTTGGCTAAAAGGTTGAAATAATTTGTCGATATCACAGGCTTGAATGCCAGTCCCTGTATCAGTAACAGCAAAAATGAGCTGCTCTTCACGCCAATCAAATTCAACCTTAACACTGCCTTTTTCCGTGAACTTAATGGCGTTACCAATTAAATTGACACAGATCTGTTTGAGTCTATCGACGTCACCCATGAGATGAAGTGGAATGCTTTCACTACGATGGATAATAAATTTAAGTCCTTTATCTTCTGCGGAATGATTAAAAATGGTCAGCAAGAGATCGGCCACTTCTTGAACATTGAATACCCCTTCGATGAGTTCAAACATATTGGCATTCATTTTACTGTAGTCGAGCAAATCGTTAATAATATTCCTCAATAATTCACCTGAGCTGTTCAACGTTGTTAGTAGCTTTCTTTGATTATCTGCAAGTGAGGTGTCAGCCAATAACTCGGCGCTACCCAATAACCCATTTAATGGTGTTCTAAGCTCATGATTAATCATGGCTAAAAAGCTTTGTGTCGCTTTTTCTGATTCTTCAGCTTGTTTTCTTGCATTGACTTCTTCAATCAGCGTAATATGCCGAATAAAAACTGAGGTTAATAATTCACCAAATAGAGATAAATGTTTTTGTATTGGGTTAAGCCAGCTTTGATAAGTGATAGTGACACTGGGATCAATTTTTGCGGCAAAATAACAATTATCCAGGCCAGATAGAGAGACCCAAAATAAATTATTATGTTGATCCCAATAGCTATTATTTGAAGTCAATTCGTTAGGTAATGTCCACGTTTGAGTGCGTCCAGTCATATAAGTATGTTGAAAAAAAATGGTATCTTTATTCTGCAGTTTAATGTTGATGTGCATGCCACTAATGATGTCATGATCGGTCAGCTTATCAATAAATTCTTCGAGCAGTGTATTTGTGGGGGATTGCTTTAAAAAAAGTTGACTGAAATGTAACAACTGGCTATCCATTTTTGCTTTATAAGCCAGTAACATGGAGTCTTGATCTAATTTAGTTTGTACTGTATTTAATGATTCCTGTAACGCTAGATTAGCGTTATAGACTTCTAAACTTTTTGCTTCTAATAATTTTTCAGCCGCTTTTCTAGCGGCTTTTTCTCGAGCCAGTTTTTTAGTCAGTAATGCATTATTTTTTTCAAGATCCATGTTAATGCTTTATTGCCGAGTAATAGTAAAACGCACGTGAGAGCCAATGTCATCGACTGGAACCATATCGATATTAACGTCTTCATTAAAATGCGCAGCGCAGCCTTTCATTAGCCCTAAACAAACATGTCCCATGCACCTAGGAGAAAGATAATCCATGATCAATTGTTCAGGTGTAACAGAAACAAATTCAAAAGTGGGCAAGGTTGAGTCTGGATAGAGTTTTTTCACTTCGACATGAATGAAAGATTCTACATGTTGAATAAAATCAAGGGTGTTAGTGATATTGTCAGTGTCTATAGGCAGGCTCTCTTTTAAGGCTGAAAACGCTTTTTCACCAAAGACTTCCTGTAGGGTTTCAATGGGGACTTTGGTAAGCTTGCTTAAAATGACGATCATTTTGACTAACTTTTTATGATCATAGCTACCAACACTGGTATATATTCCGTCATCATCAGCCTGTTCTAGCATTTCTTCACAGATGTCAACACCAAATGCTTCTTCTACAACCTCAAAAAACTCTGTAAAAATGAGTCCTTTCATATTATCTTCCTTAACAAGGATGCTGAACGATAAACGCTTTAGCTAAGTATTGTTGGCAAAAGAAAAAACGTCAACACACAATGACTGAAAGGTGTACTAAGACCATTAAAGTTTAGTCAAGTTAAAACGGACGTGAGAGCCTGAATCATCCATTAACTGTAGGGTGATTTTGATTTTTTCCTCAAAATACTGGGCACATCCCTTTAATAAACCAAAGCAGATATACCCCATGCAGCGAGGCGAATGGTAATCCATGATGAGTTGATTTTCTGAGATAAAAATAAAATTAAAGGTAGGCATTGTGGAATTAGGATACAATTTCTGTGCTTCATGGTGAATGTAGGTTTCCACATGAATAACGAAATCAATGGTATTACTTATGCTACCAATTTTAATGGGAAGGCTGGTTAGCAGTGGTAAAAAGACCTGTTGACCTATGAGCTCTAATAAATCTTGAGAAGAAATCCTCGTGAGCCGACTCAGTGAGTTAATCATGTTGAATAACCTATGATGAGAATAGCTTCCGGTTTTAACAAATTGGCCATCTTCATTCGCCTCTTCTTTCATTGCCTCAAAGAGTTCAAGACCGAAATTGCTTTTAATGACGTTTATCAGTTCAATAAAAATAATGCCTGTCATATTGTCCTTTACCATCAATAGTCAATGTTTCCCCTTTGACTTCAGGGGAGTTTAAATAAGTATTATGCCTCTCATTGGGGAGATCAATAAATATATGCTTAGATGGTATTTTGTGCTGAAATTGACCTTCAATTGCTTGTTAGTTAACCTTCTGTTTTTTATATGGAAAAAACCTAGCGTAATGGATGGTAAAACTATGACTTTGTTGTTTTAAATTCTATAATACACGTTATTCTTTTTAAATTTAATGAGCAATACAGCCTATGGAATTACCACCTGTTATGCCTCTTTTCGATAGCCATGATTTTTTATTATTGGGTAACGCTATTGTTAATCAGCATATCACTCAAGTTTCTTTACACGACGTACAAGATGCGGGGATTTTAGTTGAACATGCCAGCGATTGGTTATATGAGCAGAAATATAATGAAAATAATTATAAGGCCTACCGCAGTGAATTAACCACCTATTTTCATTGGTGTTTTGATGTAATAAAACAATCCCCAACACTGATTGGGCGAAGAGAAATCAGTCAATATGTTGAATATTGTCAGCATCCGCCTGAAACCTTAATTGCTTATTATAATGTCGCACAATTTAAGGAGGCAGGGGAGAGGGGGCGTGTTCCTAATGCTCAATGGCGGCCTTTTTTAGGTAAGAAAAAAATGGGTGAAATTCAACCTTATCAGTTAAGTGATAATGCCTTAAAAACCAAATTAGCTGTTTTATCTTCATTTTATGGTTATTTAATGAGTGAAGATTATTGTGAACGTAATCCAGCACAAGCTTGGCTCAATAAAAGTCGATTTGCCTCAAAGAAGAAATATCAACGGGATCCAGAAGACATATCACAGTTAGCCTTTACAGAATTACAATGGTCCTATGTGATTTCAACAGTGGAAACATTGGCACTTGATAAACCTGAAATATACCAAAGAAGTTTGTTTTTAATCAAACTCATTTATTCTTGTTATTTACGTATTTCAGAAGTGGCCGCAAGGGCAGGGTATTCGCCGATGATGAGCCAGTTTCAACAAGATAGGCAAACAGGGATCTGGAGCTTTTTTATTCCTCAAAGTAAAGGGGGTAAACAAAGAAATGTCGCAATATCTCATGCATTATTAAATGCGCTAGTGAATTACCGTCAGTATTTGGGGTTAAGCGATTATCCCAGTCCCCGTGAAACGCACCCACTGTTTATTCGACATAAGGCGGCCGGAAGAGGGCGAGATAGCGGGGTGTTAAGTGCCAACCTAGGTATTCGGCACTTACGTGATGAAGTGCAACATATTATTAATTTGGCTGCCGATAAGGCTGAACGTGAAGGTTTTAATGATGATGCAGCCGATATGCGCACGTTAACTGTGCATAATATTCGCCATACTGGGATCACTCACGATATTAATTTAAATCATCGGCCTTTATCCCATGTACAGGCTGATGCGGGTCATGAAAGTATTGATACGACATCTCAATACTTACATACTTCTAAGACTGAACGTCATCAAAGTGCTGCAAATAAACCACTCAATCATTTAGAAGGTATTGAGTAAGATTCTGCCCATTTTAGCGTGATGTGTTAATGCCGATAATGATACTTATCGGCATTAAACTTTAAATTTGATTATTAACCAATATATCCGCTATTTTTTTGATACTTTCAATGCAAGTTAAAAAGATACTACATTAATGATTGGTGTTTTCCACAAAAAAGAGGACAATTTAATTTTCTATTTTTTAAGGATTTAAGAGTTTAAGGATGAAAATTAAGGAACGAATGCCGTCAATCTATCTATCTGATTATTAAGCAATATGATGTTGGCTGTTTTGCCGATTTAGACTAACCAATTAGACTCATAAACCCTTCAAACTCAGTTCATCTTCATCAATTAATCTTGAAGGTAATCCATGAATTATGGAGTTCTGTGAGTCTTAAAGATATTCTTAGCCGTTTTCGCATCAGTAGCATTGAAAAAACCATTATCTTTAAGTTGGTTAACTATATCTTTGAACATCCATTTTTCTTTCATTTAAACTTATTTTTTTTATCTTCAATAATGTGAGACTGTATTGCTTTTGGTAACGACATGTCATGATGAGTAATATAATAAATAACCAGTTGTCGTACGCATAATTCAAGTAATTCAAGTAATTCAAGTAATTCAAGTAATTCAAGGAAGCTGGTAGCTGAGATACCTAATGTAATACATGTCATTAATTCTCTGGTGTAATATCTTACCGTTCCAGAAGGATCATTAAGTTGTTCAAATTTAATCCAGTCCTTTGTCTCGAATTGATCTTTGTATGTTCTAACATGAGTGGTTTTATTCATAGCCATTAGTATTCACCAATCAAGGTACCATATCATTATATAGGATCTACATTTCTCTGATTTATCTGTTAAGGCAAGTTAAAGATGTCACATTAGGGAGCAAAGTAGATATGTCACACAAGTCGTATACCTGTTTAACCCCTTGTTAAACTCGCCTTAAACTCCACATCCTGCATAAACACGGCATTAATACATCTTGCTTGTGCCTTTCTACTA
>NZ_CANLZC010000027.1 GCF_947495455.1 uncultured Shewanella sp.
TAAGCCGCCTGTGTGGCAGTGAACATCGCTGAAATGCAGTATCAAGCCGAGCTTATTTTCTAAGCCGCCTGTGTGGCAGTGAACATCGCTGAAATGCAGTATCAAGCCGAGCTTATTTTCTAAGCCGCCTGTGTGGCGGTGAACGAGGAGGTAATAAATATTATATTCCGAATTTTTTTCTAAGCCGCCTGTGTGGCGGTGAACTAATCAGATAATTTACTGCCCACCGTTGCAGTTTTCTAAGCCGCCTGTGTGGCGGTGAACGAAAAATATCTGTTTTAGGCATTGGAGTTAACTTTCTAAGCCGCCTGTGTGGCGGTGAACTTCAACTGATTATTTGCACGAAATACAAAAGTTTTCTAAGCCGCCTGTGTGGCGGTGAACATTATTTTAGATATTAATAGTCACGGCGGAATTTTCTAAGCCGCCTGTGTGGCGGTGAACAACGACATTACCAGGATTAATTTCCACAATCGTTTCTAAGCCGCCTGTGTGGCGGTGAACTGTACATCACATCATCCTTGTATACATCACAATTTCTAAGCCGCCTGTGTGGCGGTGAACGAATAATGTTTTGTGCTCATTTGGTACAGGTTTTTCTAAGCCGCCTGTGTGGCGGTGAACGCCTAGAACGATTATCACCGCTGGGTGGTGGGTTTCTAAGCCGCCTGTGTGGCGGTGAACTACAGTCTCGTTCATCCCCTTGAGGCTCTTGATTTCTAAGCCGCCTGTGTGGCGGTGAACAACCTAACCCGAATGCGTTACCTGAACACTTAATTTCTAAGCCGCCTGTGTGGCGGTGAACCTGAAAATGTTATACATAAACAGTACATTAGCTTTCTAAGCCGCCTGTGTGGCGGTGAACTAAAACGGCCAGTGATAAGCACTATTATCACTTTTCTAAGCCGCCTGTGTGGCGGTGAACTTATGTTATGTTCCAGCTCAAGCGCATTGTGATTTCTAAGCCGCCTGTGTGGCGGTGAACTGTATGATGAAATCGCAACAATGCAAGACATGTTTCTAAGCCGCCTGTGTGGCGGTGAACCGGCGAAAAGCCCCTATGGGATTTTCAAGATATTTCTAAGCCGCCTGTGTGGCGGTGAACTCACCATTGGCAAAGTAAAAGATTTTCAACCTTTTCTAAGCCGCCTGTGTGGCGGTGAACTTTTGAAACAAATCCCAAAAAATTCAGATAGTTTTCTAAGCCGCCTGTGTGGCGGTGAACAACGTTGGTTTGGCATGGAGATATTGGGTCATTTTCTAAGCCGCCTGTGTGGCGGTGAACTATGCCAGTGTAACAAAAAAATATTGAATGGCAATCAGTTAGCGTAAAATTCGTATTTTACCCTTGTTAAAATCACTACAATGTAACTTATTGATTTTTAATCGAGTTGTTAAAGAGCGAAAAAACAAGGGTAAAAAAAGGGGTAAAAGTTAACAACTGACTATACGCGGCATGGGCTTAAAAATGCAATGAATAAGCACTCAAAAAATAGAATGTAGGTAGCTATATAGGAATCACTCCACTTCAAACAGCCCACAACTACAACTGTTAAAACTTATTTGATTGCTTTCAGCGTTAAACATTGTGTGAATACAAGTGTGAGTGTCGGTTTCAAGACGAGCACCATGATGTAACTGCTATGAGCAAGTCCAAGTAGCCACTTGCCTCCAAACGATTGGATTGGTCTTTGTAAACAAGAGCCGCGGCGTTTACCTAAGTAAAATGAGCAGCGGCTAATACTCATTCAATTGCCATTGAGGCTGGTTCTCATTCAATCGCCGTTGATTGCTAATGTGCACTCAATCGCCGTTGAGGCTGGTTCTCATTAATTTCTATCTATAATCATACAATTATTTATAGCATCGCTGACTTCAGCTTATATAAAGTGCTTAGACAAGGCGACAAGTATAAAGTGCTTAGACAAGGCGACAAGGTGGCACGTAAGCTGAGTCTCGAAGTTGACTCCAGTCAATGAGACTAATATTAATGAAACTAAGTGGCTAGTGGCTAAGTGCCAACACTCTTTCTATTTTCCAAGCAAGGTCAAACTTAAGCAACCACTTGCCCTTTAGCGATTTGAGCACTTATTCTGTAATATTAATGGCGTTGCTGACAAAGACTCATACTCAGAGCCCTCAAGGAAGCTGATGGCGCTTTATACCAATACAAGAGCCGCCGCGGAGTTTACTCCACGACTTTGCTTTTAAGACTAGGTGTAGGCGCAGTTATGACCTTCGAAAAAAGGACTTTTTCGTAGAGCTCCCAAGGATGGGTTCACAGCGAGTCATAAAAGTGCCTACACAGAAGCCTGCGGCAGGCAATTAACAACAATGAAGTGATAATTTAAAGCATACTCTCTGATAACGAGTATGGCTAAAGGCAAACTAATAATGTTAACTTTTGCGCTAACCCTCTAGCGCAAAAAACTAGATATCGTAGTGCAAACCACACTCACGCTTAAGCCCATTAAAACGCGTCTCTTCTTCGCTCATGCCCAGCTCGAGTGGCTTGCTTGAATGGGTATCGCCTACCGACACATAACCTTGCTCCCAAAGGGGGTGATAAGGCAACTCGTGCTCTGTTAAATACTCATGAACATCCTTATTCGTCCATTCGACAATAGGCAAGATCTTATATCGGCCTCCCGTTATCGCTAAAATGGGCAAAGCTTCGCGAGTGCTTGACTGACTGTGACGTAATCCTGCAAACCAAGTGCCCACTTGGAGCTCTTTCATGGCTTGTTGCATAGGCTCAACTTTATTGATCTTGTTATAACGATCCAGACCATCGAGTCCTTGCTCCCACAAATTCCCGTAACGTGCCTTTTGCCAAGCCGCGCTGTAAGGAGCGGTATAGGTTTTTAAATTTAGCTTTAGGCGTTCAGTCATTTCATCGATAAAGCGATAGGTCTCAGGAAAGAGGTATTGCGTATCGGTTAAAATTACTGGAATATCCGCTTTTTGGCGACTCACTAAATGCAGCATCACCGCCGACTGAATCCCAAAGCTAGACGATAATGCATGGGTGTTAGGCAAAAATGCCAAGGCCCATGCCACGCGTTTTTTCGCATTTAATGAGGCTAAATAAGCATTCACTCGCTCAAGCACCGCAGCCTGCTCAACCTTAGGTGAGTCTAGTAATGCCGTTAGTTCATCTTTAGTCACAGGGCTATCCCCTAGACTCTGCTCTAAACTCTGTTCTAGACTGTGATCTAAACCTTGCTCTAAAGTCTGCTCTATGCGCTTGTGAACAGCCTTGCTAATATTCTCAACCATGGAATTCCTTTGCTGCATCATGAACGGCTTTAACCACCCCGACTCGAACCGTGAAATTACCAAAGGTTTCGCCTGCTTTTTTCTCGGCCGCATAACGACCAAACAAGCTATCCAATTCCGCCATGATTTCAGCTTCTTGAATGTTCTCTTTGTGTAATTTGTTCAATCGGGTCCCCTCAAAACTGGCCCCTAAATACAAGTTATAACGCCCAGGCGCCTTACCCACTAACCCAATTTCAGCGGCAAATGGGCGGGCACAACCATTGGGGCAACCTGTCATACGAATAACGATAGCTTGATCCAAAATGCCGTGTTTTTCTTGTAAGCTTTCCACTTTAGTTAAAAAGTCAGGAAAATAACGCTCGGCCTCGGCCATCGCTAAAGCACAAGTCGGCAATGCCACACAAGCAATAGAGTGACCACGCGTGTCACTGATGAGTCTGCCCATTAAGCCATGCTGGCGTGCCAAGGCTTCAATTTGGGCTTTATCGTTTTCATGTACTCCGGCAATAATGACATTCTGGTTAGAGGTCATTCTAAAATCGCCTTTGTGGACTTTAGCGATTTCTCGCATACCAGTTTGTAAATGCTGACCCGGCATGTCTTTGATACGGCCACCTTCGATGAATAAAGTTAAATGCCAGTCATTGTCTACGCCTTTTATCCAACCATAACGATCGCCGCGATCACCTATCACTACGTCACGTTTTGGCTCAAACGCCACGCCGGTGCGTTTTTCTAATTCCGCTTTAAAGGCATCATAACCATGATCGACTATCGTGTATTTCAAACGGGCACGCTTACGGTTAACACGATTACCCCAGTCACGTTGTACTGTCATCACCGCTTCGGCAAATTTCAGCGTATCTTCAAGCTTAATAAAACCAAAGTCGTCGGCAAGACGCGGAAAGGTTTCGACTTCACCATGGGTCGATCCCATGCCACCGCCCGCCACTAAGTTAAAGCCCACAAGCTCGCCCTCTTCGGCAACGGCAATAAAACCTAAATCATTGGTGTACACATCCACGTCATTATCCGGCGGTACGGCCACGGCCATCTTAAACTTACGAGGTAAATAAGTTTCACCATACACAGGCTCAGCATCATCTTTAGTGCTAATGATCTTTTCATCATCTAACCAAATCTCAGCATAAGCTTTAGTGTGTGGCAGCATGTTATCTGATAGCTTTTTAGCCCATTCATAAGCCTGAGCGTGTAACTTAGATTCCACTGGATTTGGGTTACACATCACGTTACGGTTCACATCACCACAAGCGGCGATAGAATCGAGGGCTTCACGGTCTAAATCTCTGATAATGGTTTTTAAATTACGCTTTGGAATACCGTGATACTGAAAGGTTTGTCTTGTGGTTAATCGAATGCTGTTTGAGCTGGTCAACTCTGATGCAATTTTATCCACACCTAACCATTGACGTGTGGTACACACACCGCCTGGCACACGAGCTCGTAGCATGAAGCTGTATAAAGGTTCAAGCTTTTGTTCTTTACGCTCATTGCGTAAATCACGATCATCTTGCTGATAGAAACCATGAAATTTAATGAGTTGCTGATCGCCGTCACTAAAAGAGCCGGTCACTGCTGTCCCTAATCCCTGTTTAATGGTACCGCGCAAGTAATCACTGTCTGTTTTTAAATACTCATTAACCGCTAATTTTTTATCCTTTGTTGCCGCTTTTTCATCGCTCTTTTTATCACTCATGGCTCTCGTCTCACTCTTAAATTTATTCGGGCTGCGCTTAATGTCACAGCCATCTTTATATGCGTTATTTTTCGTTCTTATACGTAACTGACATGTTATAAAAGCGGATCAGTAAACATCTTTTTGGTAACGCTTGTCAGTGCGCAAGGTCTCAAAATACGCATTTGCTTGCTCAAGGCTGAGCTCGCCGTGAGTCATCGCCACTTCTATGAGAGCTTGATGAACATCTTTAGCCATTCGCTCTGCATCACCACAAATATACAAGTGAGCGCCTTCATTCAGCCATTGCCATAAATCGGCGCCTTGTTCTGTAATTCTGTGTTGAACATAGATTTTATGGGCCTGATCACGAGAAAAGGCTAAATCTAAGCGCGTTAATTCGCCTGCTTTTAAATATTGCTGCCATTCCACTTGATATAGAAAATCTTGCTCAAAGTGAGGGTTACCGAAAAAGAGCCAGCTATTACCCGATACGCCTTGCGCGGCGCGCTCTTGCATGAAAGCTCTAAAGGGCGCAACGCCAGTACCAGGACCTATCATGATCACAGGCGTGTCAGGGTTACTGGGTAAGCGGAAATGATTGTTTGGCTCAACATAAACCTTCACTTGTGTGCCTTCTTCCGCAGAGGCTAAAAACTGTGACGCACCACCGAAGCGGGTTTCGCCATCATGTTCTTCTTCCACCAGCGCTACCGTTAAATGCACTTCACTTTCCACTTCACTTTGACTGGAAGCAATGGAATATAAACGGGGTGTGATCCCACGAAGTAAATCAACAAACTCAGCGGCCGTCACAGTTGCGGGATATTGACTGATCAGATCGATGACTTGATGATTGATCACATATTGACGAAGCTGGGCTTTATCTTCACACAAAGCCAATAAGGTCGCATTTTGACTTAACCCTGCCCATGCTTTAACGGTATTAGGGTTCAGTTGGGTTAACTCTTTATTGTCTATCAAGGCTTGCTTTAATGTTAAGCGCTTGTCAGCTAAGATTACTTCCTCGCTTGCATTAAGCGACAATTTTGCCAGAATGTCATCGACGAGACGCTCGTTATTGGTAAACCACACCCCTAAAGCATCACCCACTTGATATTGAATACCTGACTCACCTAGCTCAATTTCAACATGACGCACATCCCTGTCGGAATCGCGTCCTGTCAACTTTTGGCTCACTAAGACTTCAGCGGTAAAAGGATTTTGCTTAGTAAAACCGCTATTCGCCGCACTGATGGCGCTGCCACCCGCAAAAGGCACAATACTGGCAGAAGCCTCATTTTGAATAAAAGGTTTAACCGCCTCTAACACCTCGGTTTGCCACTGCTCAGCGGCCGCTTCATAATCCACATCGCATTCGACCATAGGCAATAAGGCTTTGGCGCCAAGTGCGGTAAACTTATCATTAAAATCTTTGCCAGTTTGGCAGAAAAACTCATAACTAGAGTCCCCCAGTGCCAACACAGAGAAATGCAAATTATCCAATTTCGGGGCGCGTTTAGAAGAAAGAAATTTATGCAGTTCTATGGCATCGTCCGGCGCATCGCCTTCACCATGGGTGCTCACCACAGCCAATAATAAGGTTTCTTGTTTTAATTGACGAACTTTGTAATCGCCCATCGACACCAAATTAACCCCATAACCTAAAGCTTGCGCTTTAGCGGCTAATTCAGACGCCACACCACGACCATTACCCGTTTGACTACCATAAAGTACTGTTATTGTTTGAGCTGGCTGACTTTCAGCGCTGAGTGTCAGTCCTGATTGCCCTTGTGCCCCTTGCTCTGCAGTAGCAGATAGATAGCCACTCACCCACGCGAGTTGTACGGCATTTAACTCAGAGGTGAGTTGTTTTAATTTCTCAGTTTGTGCTTCCGACAACGGAGAAGTCAGTGATGAAAGCTCTTTTAACAACATGAAAACGGCCCTAGATCAGTTTAATGCTGACTAGCTTAGCCGTTGCGTTCAAAAGTAAAAAAGAATAAAAGTTGATTTTTAATTCCATTTTGGAATATACAAAGTGCAAAAATTAAGCTACAACATAACAACAAATAAAAAGCACCTCGTCAATGCAAGTGATAAGTGTCCTGTTTACACTTTTATTTTACTGAAATAAGCACAAGGAAAAGGCGTCTTTATCTACCTAGCCAGACTCAATGCGGCGTAATCAGCGCTCATATAAATGGTTAAATGCGCTTTTTACTCTGACGAACAATATTCATTTCCAGCTAAGTTTAAGCAAAACACATTGGTATTAACACACGTACAAGGAAGGTGTATTAGATTGAATTAATTAATATAAAGTAAATTGATACTCACAACACTCTGTCAAGTAAAGCGCACTCAATATTTAAGCTCCTTGAAGTGACTTTGATTTATCGACTCAGTGACAAATAGCAGATTAAGAAACGACTTAGGGATCTTCTTGTATTCCTTAATTTTCGACACTTAACTTTTCACGCACAGGTGATCCTTTTGAAAATAGGCCTATTAAAAGAACATCATTTCGACGAAAAACGCGTCGCACTTATTCCGGCAAACGTGGCACGTCTAATGAAAAAAAACCTCGAAATAATGATTGAATCAAACGCGGGAAGTCATGCGGGTTTTGTGGATGAAGACTATCTCAATGCAGGTGCCAGCATTCACGATCGACACACTATTATTACTCAAGCTGATATTATTATCGTCGTCAATGCAAAAGGGAAACCACTGGAGGAACTCACAAGTCAGCTCAAAAGCTCGCAATTATTGATTGGTATGATGGATCCTCTCGCCCACCCTAAGCATGCACAACGCCTTGTTAGCATTGGAGCCAGTGCCATTGCACTGGAACTGGTACCTAGGATCACTCGCGCGCAAAGTATGGATGTTTTGTCCTCCATGGCCACCATTGCGGGTTATAAAGCTGTCCTCTTGGCCGCTTATAAAGCACCGCGTTTATTTCCTATGATGATGACGGCCGCCGGCACACTTAAACCCAGCCGCGCGCTTATTATGGGCGTGGGCGTCGCCGGATTACAGGCCTGCGCCACAGCCAAACGATTAGGTGCTGTGGTAGAGGCTTACGATATTCGTCCTGCCGCTCGCGAGCAAATCATTTCGGTCGGTGCCAAACCCGTTGAGCTGGATCTTGAAACCGACAATACCGAGACCAAAGGCGGCTATGCAACTGAGCAAAGTGATGACTTTTTAAAGCGTCAGCAACAGGCCATGACCCATATACTGGCTCAGCAAGATATCATTATTACCACCGCAGCTATTCCTGGACGTACCGCTCCCATATTGATCACTAAAGATATGGTCAACAGTATGAAAAATGGCAGTATTATTGTCGATTTGGCTGCTGAAACGGGTGGTAATTGTGAACTCACTGAGCTCAATAAAGAAGTCAATCATAATGGCGTTACTATCATAGGTCCCAGTAATATAGCCAGCCTCGCCGCCACCCATGCCAGCCAAATGTTTGGCACCAATATCGAACATTTACTCAATCTGATAATAAATAAAGAAGGTGTGCTAACCCTTGATCTTGAAGATGAGATCCTCAAAGACACCTTAGTCACTCATCAAGGTGACATCATTAGCCCCAGGCTTAGGGACGTCCTTAACCTTCCAGCTCGCGCCACACTCGATGATAAAGCCAAACCCCTTGATAACGACACCACAACCCATAAGGAAGCAGATTAATGGATATTTTACTTTTATTAACCGTATTTGTTATTGCTATCTTTCTTGGTGTTGAGCTGATCACTAAGGTGCCACCCACCTTACATACACCGTTAATGTCGGGTTCAAATGCCATTTCAGGGATCACTTTAGTGGGCGCCTTACTCTCAGCAGGATCAGGAGCAGGAATATGGGTCAATATTTTCGGTTTCATTGCCGTCGTTATGGCCACGATTAATGTTGTGGGCGGTTACATGGTCACCAATCGCATGCTTGCCATGTTTAAACGCAAATAAGAACGCAAAATAAGGACAGCTTTCATTATGATGAGTACCAGCATTATTTACCTCGCTTATTTAGTCGCAGCCGTATTATTTATTTTAGGCATTAAGGGCCTCACTAAACCTCGCACTGCTGTAAGAGGCAATCAACTCTCTGCTTTAGGCATGTTTATTGCCGTTATTGTCACCTTATTTGATCAAAGTATTTTAAGTTATCAATGGATCATTGCTGGCGTTATTATCGGCGGCGCCATTGGTGCAATATTAGCCACGAAAATTCAAGTTACAGCTATGCCACAATTAGTGGCCATGCTAAATGGATTTGGCGGCGGTGCATCCTTATTAATTGCACTGGCGAATTTTTTAGATCCACAATCGGCCACCCACACTGTCGCCTTAATCTCGATTGCCGCAACCATCATTATTGGTAGCGTCACTTTATCGGGATCCTTTGTGGCCTTTGCCAAACTGCAAGAGCTGATTGCAAGTCACCCCATCGCCATACCCGCCAATAAATTACTTAATGGTCTATTACTGATAGCAGCCATCATTTTGTCCATCATGATAGTGGAACATCCCAACGACTCGATCTTAATCTATCTGCTTATCATTATTACCTTATTGCTTGGCGTCCTATTAGTCTTACCCATAGGCGGCGCCGATATGCCAGTGGTCATCGCATTACTCAATTCTTACTCGGGAATTGCGGCCGCCACCACAGGTTTTATTACAGGTAATACGGTATTGATCGTCTCTGGCGCTCTGGTGGGTGCATCAGGCATTATTCTGACACAAATCATGTGCAAGGCCATGAACCGTTCGTTATTTAACGTGTTATTTGGTGTTATGGCAGAAGGTGGCGACAGCATAGATGCTGATGAAATTTATGCCGGAAAAGTCAAATCCTCGTCACCAGAAGAAATTGCCATGATGTTAGAAACGGCCGAACGCGTGATAATTGTACCTGGCTACGGCCTTGCTATGGCGCAAGCCCAACATGCGGTGCGTGATTTAGCCAATATACTTGAAGGTCGCGGTACACAAGTCCTCTATGGCATTCATCCCGTAGCGGGCCGTATGCCTGGACACATGAATGTGTTATTGGCTGAAGCCGAAGTCCCTTATGAACAGCTGATTGAAATGGATGACATTAATCCTCAATTTGAGCAAACGGATGTGGCCATCGTTATTGGTGCAAATGATGTCACAAATCCCATGGCACGAGAAGATAAAGGCAGCCCCATTTACGGCATGCCTATTCTCAATGTAGATAAGGCACGTAGCGTTGTTATTGTCAAACGCTCCCTCAGCCCAGGATTTGCAGGCTTACCTAACCCCTTATTTGCTATGGATAATGCATTAATGTTATTTGGAGATGGTAAAAAAGCCATTGTCGAACTGACCCAAAGCCTCAAAGAGGCAGATTAGTTATTAACCGTGACTGGGGATTTAACTGTCACGGCTATCAACGACAACTTACAGATGAGTCTGTAAGTTGTCTTCTTTTGAAGAGGTCACTCAACAAAAACAACAAAAGCGTTAAAAATTGCCAACATTAAAAGCAAAAACACAAACATACCAAACCCTTTAATTACAAATAACCCACTGAAAAAATGCATTAATTTAATATTTATTGTCCAGTGTTTGCCTTATCAAAGCCCTATGCTAGGGTGCGCATTTATTTTCATTATCAAAGATTCTGTTTTTCATGACCAAATCAAGATTTTCTGTGCTCATCGCGAGTCTGCTGACGCTACAAGCCTGTAGTTTTTACCCCACGCCAAAAACGGATGAGGCATTAAGCCACCACCGAATTGTATTAGACGCAGGCAGCAGCAAAACTAAGCTCTATTTTTATCAGTATGAGACACAAGGAAAACAAACTCCTCAGCATATTGAAACTTTACTCGAAAAAAAGCAAACACCTGGGTTAGCGGCGATTTCATTGGATGAAGTCAATGATTACTTAAGCCAGCTTTTTACAAAAGAACTGGCATCACAATTACAACAGCTATCACAAGCAGAGCAAGAAGATGCCGCTAACAGCTTGCTGGAACAAATCCAAGTATACTCCACAGCAGGTATGCGATTAATTTCAAATGCCGATCGCGAAGCTAAAAATCAAGCCGTAAGGGACTGGATCACCCAATGGATCGCCAATAATCATATTGAATTTGACGATAAAAATATTGATGTTCGTACTATTTCCGGCGCTGAAGAAGGCGCTTATGCATGGGCGGCCTTTAACTATGTAGAAGATAACTTCACTCGCCAAACCAGCGGAATATTAGAGCTTGGCGGCGCTTCCATGCAAATCACCTTTCTCGATCAACAACATAACAATATTACCATTAGCGTTGGCGGCAAAAGCTATGCCCTTAGTAGTGAAAGTCATATGCTTGGGCAAGATCTGATCGCTAAAAAACTCTCAAAACTGGATGTTTGTCAACTTAGCGGGATCAATGATACAGCCAAAGGTAACTTTGCCATGTGTCATCATCAAGCGGTCAAACTCATTGAAAATGAGCCACAATTAGCGTTAAATCACGCAGCTAATATTCACCGTTATGGCTTGTTATCGAATTTTTACTATACAGCACAATTTTTTGATCTTGAGAACCAATATTCTATCAGTCAATTAGCCTCTAAAGCCTCTCAATTTTGCAGCCTTAGTTGGCAAAATGTTCAAAGCCAATACAGTCATGTCAATAAAGCCTATTTAGCCAATTATTGTATGGCTGCGGCCTACCAAACTGCCATATTGGATGAAGGTTACCATCTAACCGATAAACAAAAATTTACCCCGATCAACGAGTCAAGCTCATTAGAAGTGTCATGGCCTGTTGGCGTACTCCTCACTCAAGATTACCAACAAAGAAGTGACTATGTCGCCCGTGCCAAGCAGCCAAACACGCTGCAATAATCACAGCCACATGTTACCCTTTTGATACTTCAACATGCATGTTCAAGAAGTAAAGCTTGAACATGCAAGCCTCACTCAATCCCGCCTTTAAGCTTAAACGCTTAATAACACTTAAATCATTGATTATCAACACCAATTAAAACTAAAGTTTAACACCGATACACCATTCTTTAGTCAAAATATGCACTCAAACGCACTTTTAGCATGGCAAGCATCTTTTTTAAAAGAGCTATGTTAGGCTCGCGCTTCATTTTTATCCACTTAATGGAATTTGATACAAGATGCGTTTACGAGTTTACAGTTTATTGTTGTTGCCCTTTTTATTACTTGGGTGTGACGGAGCATTAAACGATATACATGGAAAAGGTAAAAAAGACGGTAAAAACGAACAAGCGGAAAATCTACATCACCACATTATTGTCGATGCAGGTAGTTCTAAAACGTCACTTTACTTTTATGAGTACGAGAGCGAAAACAAGGAGCTGGCAACTAAGATTGAGATTATTAGCTTTACGACTCAAAGCCCTGGAATTGCTGAAATACAAACCAGTCAAATCCCCACTTATTTAAGCAAAATGTTTAATGATGACTTGATTGAAAAAATTAAAAAGGCCTCTAAAAAGCACAATAGTGCCATGCCAAAACTCATTCAAGGGATCCAGTTCTATTCAACCGCTGGCATGCGCGACTTAAGTTATAGCGAGCGTGCAGAGAAAAATACGGCTATCGATACTTGGCTCACCAAATGGGTAAAAGATAAAGATGTTCACTTAACAGATAACATTGAGGTCAAAACCGTTTCCGGTAAAGAAGAAGGCGCTTATTCTTGGGCTGCCTATAACTATATTAATCATCAATTTAAAAGTGAGCTCGATGGCATATTAGAGTTCGGCGGCGCTTCAACACAAATTGCTTACCAAGACGTTAACCTCAACAATGCCAACATTACCATTGGCGGCAAAGACTACCCTATTTATAGCCAAAGCTATCCTTTAGGGCGTAATGTTGTAAAGGCGGCATTGCAAAATATCGATGAATGCCATTTACTTGGTTACAATGATAGCGCTAGGGGGGACTATACCTCATGCCGTGAAGCCGCTAAAAACGTTATTACTAAAAAAATAGGCGAGACGTTTCAAGGCAATCAATATGTGAACGAATTTGGCTTATTTGCGGGCTTTTACTATCATGCCCACTTTTTTGATATCAAAACCAATTATTCCTTTAAACGTTTGCAAGACAAAGCCGATATTTTTTGTAGCCTAGATTGGGAAGCAGCCAAAGGCAAGTACCCTAATCACGATCCTGAAGAGATGGAAAGTTATTGCATGATGGCCGCCTTTCAAGGCGCCTTATTAGAAGATAATTACCATTTAAGTGATAAACATGAATTTCACCCCATACAAAAGGTGAATGACACCAAAATCTCTTGGCCTATGGGACTGCTGATCACCCAAAAATACCAAGAATAAAACCCACTACCTCAAAGGCAGGTCAATACACCTGCCTTTAGTCTTATCATTCGTTGACAATACCCCCTCCTCATTCTACCGCTTCTGTCTGATCTCATACGACTTATTGCTAACTCACTTAACGCTAAATCAGGTGTTGACCCCATATTGAAAATCCATATTTTCAAATAAGATGCAGTTTTGTCATTCAATAGTGCAATGGATCATTAATGCATTGTCAATAAGGGAAATGAAAGCAGGATGAAAACACACAATCGCAAGGTTCAAAATGAATTTTCAAAAGGCAAAATGACACTAAACAGGCATTACAAAGGTTAACTTTACACACATGGACAGGTGATATTAAGCAATAATCGCCTAATGAATGCTAACCTCTCAGGAATAATAATAAATCCAACGGAACAAGAGTGAATGCAATATACTAAATTTATCGCCATCATATTAAGCTTACTCTTTATTGGTGCATACTCAAATGCTTATGCAGTAGACTCTGTCGATCTTCAACAAAAAAGTGAAAACACAACACAATATACAATTGTGCTTGATGCCGGAAAAAACAAAACAAAGTTTTTTTTATATCAATACTCCAAATATAACGATACACCAACGAATATTCACACTCTCAGTAGAAAGGTCCACTATCCAGGTGTCGCCGATGTTCCCATCCTAGAGCTTAGCGATTACCTTGATACCCTTTTCACCCCCAAACTTGCCGAGCAACTGCGACAGTTAATGACTAACTCAAAAAGTCATTCAAATGTATTCACTCATATTCAATTTTATTCAACCGAGGGCATGCGCTTACTGTCACCACAAGAATGTCAGTCTAAAAACACCTTCATTAAACTCTGGCTCACCCATTGGGTTCGCAGGTATAATCTCAAAATCGAACCCCAACAAATTGAAAGTAGAACACTATCAGATAGTGAAGAGGGAGCTTATACTTGGGTTGCGACAAACTACGCAGAAAACTCTTTCAAAGGCGCGCCGTCTGGCGTTGCAAAACTTGGTCCAATATCTTCTCAAATTACCTATTTAGATCCTAATTTAGCCAATGTGAATGTTACTGTAGGCAATACACAATACCCATTAACCAGTAAAGGTTTCCTTATGGGACAAGAAGTTGTTGCTGAAAAATTAGCAAAGCTAGATGCTTGCTTTCTAAGAGGTTATACCAATACTTCTAATGGCGATTATTTTAGTTGCAAAGCACAACTTAAAAGATTACTGCGTAAACAAGTTAATATTCCTGTACCCAATGCTGCCGATGTCTCCCACTATAACTTGTTGTCTAACTTCTATTATACGGCGCGCTTCTTTGGTATAGAAAATAACTACTCATTAAATGCACTGGAAAGCCAAGCTGAGAAATTTTGCAATTTGCATTGGGAAACGGCTAAAGCCGAATACCATAATATAAACCAAGACTACTTAGCCAATTATTGCTTGGGGGCGGCCTACCAATCGACACTATTAAATTCCCATTATCATATTACTGAGCCTCGACAACTCAATCCAGTGAATGAATTTGATCATAAAGAAATCGTTTGGCCCCTGGGCGTGCTCCTCACCAAACAATATCAAGAAGTCTATTGAGCCATAATGCGAGTCAAATTCTTGCAATTTTCATCACGGTTGAGTTTTTAATCGAACTGAAAGAGCGAACATTCCTCTAATCGTTACTCTTATGTTAATAGGCCATAATGACAAGAGCCTATTAAACTTCAAAAATAATCCATGTCCTATTCCATTAAGCTAATACCAATCATCTGGTCTTAACCTTGCCTGCCAACGCCAACTTATTGAACTATCTTTTATTAACAAAATAAACACAAACTGGGAAAAAAAATGCGTTTACTGACTGAATACAAGGTTTCATGTTTAATACTACTGCTATTGATGCTTACGGCTTGTAATGACAACAATAACCAGACTCAATACCGCATCGTGCTCGATGCTGGCAGTACTAAGACTCAACTCTATTTATATCAATATAATGAGCTAAACGCCCTGCCATATGACATCATCACCAATACAGAAAATCGAGCGGAACCAGGGGTTGCAGATGTTGAAAATACAGAGCTCAACAGTTATTTAAGCACGATTTTTACCGATGAACTGGCACAGACAATTACCCTCTTATCCATTGAGCAAGGCCGAAGTACCAGTAACCCTTTATTAAATGGCATTCAATTTTACTCCACTGCAGGTATGCGAGCTTTACCGGCAAGTGAACAAGCAACAAAAAACGCCTACATTAATACATGGATAAAAAATTGGTTAACCACTAACGACATTCCATTAAATGAATCAAGATTAGACGTGCGCACTATTCCCGGTGAAGAAGAAGCAAGCTATGGATGGGCCGCCGTCAATTACCTAGAAAACGCTTTTGAAGGTACCTTATTAGGCTCAGCGGAAATCGGTGGCGCCTCAACACAAATCGCGTATATCGATAATACCGCCCCTAACGTCAATATTAATATTGCCAATACTCAGTATTCCATTACAGGATACAGCTACCCTCTAGGCCAAAATGTCATTATCGCCGACTTATCACCAATCGATGCATGTAACCTCAAGGGCTTTACTGACACTGCCGCAGGAAACTATGCCGAATGCCGTACGGCGGCCAAGACTATGATAGATAATACTGTTACTGTCGATACGCCTAATGCGGTCAATATTGCCTATTATGATTTACTGTCTAATTATTATAACTCCGCTGAATTTTTTGGCATTACCGATGACTATTCATTAACGGCGCTGCAAAATGCGGCTGAATTATTTTGCGAATTGACTTGGAGCCAAGCCCAAGCGGACTACCCAGATGTCAGTACAAGTTACTTACCTTATTATTGTATGGGCGCCGCCTATCAAGGCGCATTATTAGAAGACAGTTATGGCTTAAATGACACTTACCAAACCTTTGATCCGGTAGATGATATTAACGGCACAAGCGTCGACTGGACCATTGGCGTACTGGCAACACAAGCTTTTACCCTATTAAGTGAAAGTTAAGTGTTATATATGACTTTTGTGGGCGTCACAATATAAGGTAGAGGCATATCCCAAGGCTGTGCCTCAATATGAGAAACTTGCTGACAATCATGGGCATAGCCTATAGGTACAGGCTTGTTTCTTTCCCTCCAATGAGCGAGGGTACGATCATAATACCCGCCGCCCATTCCTACACGTTGGCCATTCACATCAAAAGCCACCAGTGGCGTCACCATTACATCCAAATTTTCTATTGGCATCACATTTGTCACATGTAGGGCTGGCTCTAAAATGCCAAAACGATTTGGTAGCAATGGGGTATTCTCATGGAAATGCAAAAACAATAAATGGCCTGAACAAAAAGGATGCAAGCGGGGTAAATAAATTTGAATGCCTTTTTGCCACAAAGCTTCAATCAAAGGCTTTGTGTCTAACTCACCATCTTGACTCAAATAAAGTGCAACATGTTTAGCCGTTAACATGGGCGCTTGCATCAGAATAAGTTGACTCGCCTTAAGACTCATTGCCTGTTGGCGATCGAAAGAAATAGCGCGGCGCCTGCGTCGAATGGTTTTTCTGATGTCACTAGAAGAATAAAGGCTATGCATCAAATCCAATGGGTCACTGATATATTCAACAGGAGGAGAAGACTTAACCATTTAACCCCCTATCCAAAGTAAAATATAGAGAAAGGATAATGAAAAGGCGTTATTTACGAAAATTAAGATGCTCCCCAGAATACCGTTACCGGCGTAGCCCTTGAACCGTAGGTTCAAGGCGGGTAAATGAATGCCTCCTAAGGCTTCTCGATACGAGCCGAGCTTGCTCAATGTCAGCATAACATTCACCCTGGATTTAAAAGTATCGGCACAGGGACATAACCAGCTAGCGCGTATCCCAGGGAGCAAATTTTTAACGCTTATTTGAAGGCAGTGCTCAATCAAATAAACTTATCTTTTATCCTGCAAGACAGGACTCATCAACTTTTAGCAGAGCGTTCAACAAGCGCATCTTCTATGGTTGATTGCAACAAACCGATTTTCTCATCGATTTGCTGATGATAATCTTGGCTTTTTTGCTGTTCTTCCAGCAATTCATAACCGATATTTAAGGCTGCCATAATAGCAATTTCTTCACGACTAAGGCTATTGGTTTTCGCTTTTAATGTCGATAATTGTGCTTCTAAATGTTGCGAAACTTGTCTAAGTGCTGCCTCTTGACCAACTGGACAAGCAATAGAGTAGGTTCGCCCCATTAGGGTAATGTCGATAGCCTTGCTACTCATGTCGCGAAGGATCCTTTTATCATCACTTGTGCGGACTATATCGGTCTCATACATAAAGTGCAACACGAGACTGATACTAAAAGCACATGAATTGTATTAATTGTTGTTTACATGACCACTTGTATCAAAACAATGGAATAAATAAACGCATTTTGTCATGGTTTTGCTTAAGTTTGTGATTCCACCCCTTGGTCGAGTCAGCCACTTCTGCTAGCATAAACTAGGTATATTAAGTAAATATAGCGATAGGACCCCCCATATGGCAACCTCCCCTTTCTTTCAGATCGATAATTTACATGCAGCACTAAAAGCGGCCGAAATCGGCCAACAAGCCGTCGAAGTGCACGGTGCCTTAGTTGGGCTTATTTGTGGTGGCATCAATCAAAAAAATGATGCTTGGGTCCAACCTTTGCTTGAACTCATCAATGACGGCCAACCTGTACCTCAAGAACTACAACACCTGATCAGCGAACTGTATCAAGACAGTGTCACACGGCTGTCGGATCCAGACTTTGGCTTTAGCCCTATTCTTCCTGAAGAAGAAGAGCCGCTTTCAGAGCGCGTCGAGGCCTTATCTTTATGGGTTCAAAGCTTTTTAACGGGACTTGCCATCATACAACCTAAGCTCAATAAAGCCTCTAAAGATGTTCAAGAAGTCATTCAAGATTTAGCTAACATCGCACAAGTTGAGATAGATGTCATTGACGATGATGAATCTGAAGCCGCCTATGTGGAATTACTGGAATTTACCCGCATTGCCGCATTACTTTGTTATTCTGAATTTGGACCCGAATTAGTCGATCCAGAACAAGAAAAGCCAGCCTTACACTAAATTAGCCTGCTATGACCCAAACAACCCCTTCGTTACCTGAAAACACACAAGTCGATATTGCCATTGTGGGTGGCGCCATGACAGGGGCTATTTTAGCCTTAGCCCTGTCACAATTATCATTTAGCAGTGGGCAGTCACTTAACATCGCCCTCATTGAAGCCCAGCGCCCCAATAATGACCATCCAGGTTTCGATGCCCGATCTATCGCCCTTGCTCATCACTCCATTTTTGAATTAACTCAATTAGGCATTTGGCCCCAGCTTGCTCATCTGGGGACTGACATTCATCATATCCATGTCTCTGATCGTGGTCATTTTGGTATGACGGAGCTTAATCGCAGCCAGTTTCATGTGCCTTATCTTGGACAAGTTGTGGAGTTAGATCTTGTGGGTCATAAACTGTTTGAGCTATTAGATAAAAGCCAAGTACACCTATTTTGTCCGGCCACACTTGAACATATCGATACTCATACTGACAAACAATTACTGCGCTTAAATGATGGCCGTCAAATCACGACAAAGCTGGTTATCGCCGCAGATGGCATTCATTCCAAAGTACGTAAAAGTATGAACTTGCCCCTTAAACAAGTGGATTTTAAACAAACCGCCATTGTGGCAAACCTTCATACTCAAAAGCCTCATCAGCATTGGGCTTATGAACGCTTTACCGAACAAGGCCCCTTAGCCTTGCTTCCCCTGAGTTCCCATCAAGGGCAGCATAGATTATCTTTGGTCTGGGCCTTATCCGATAAGGAAGCCAACCGATTATTAACGGCCTCGAAATCCACTTTTATTCGCGAGTTGCAAAACGCATTTGGTTTTCGCGCAGGAGAGTTCATCGATGTAAGCCAACGCAGTTGTTACCCCTTAATGCTATCGAGTATGGCACGGCCCATATATCATCGAACTCTGTTTATTGGCAATGCGGCACAAACCTTACACCCTATCGCAGGACAAGGGTTTAACTTGGGCCTGAGAGATTTGGCCTCTGTGGTTAAGGTGATTAAAAAAGCTTGTCAAACCACACAAGATTTAGGTAACAGTCAAGTCACCCATGAATATTTAGCCAGTCGAATTCAAGATAGAAACAGTACATTAGGTTATATTGAATTATTGGTTCGCAGTTTTTCTAATCAACACTGGCCTTTAGTGCTGGGACGGGATCTCGGCTTGAGACTGCTTTCTTGGTGTCCTCCACTCAAATTTCCCATCGCTAAAACGGCCATGGGCTGGAAACACTAATATGCCAGTAGCAAACTCTCGTCATCACTTTATTAAGGATTTTACATGTTAAGCACTCAAACCTTTGATGTGGCTGTTGTTGGCGGAGGAATGGTAGGACTCGCTACCGCCATAGGTTTAGCGAAAGAATCACTCAGAGTCGTCCTCGTCGATAAGGGTGAAGCACAAGCTATAACTGGTGCACCTAAGTTGAGAGTCAGTGCTATCAATCAAGCCAGTGAACGTTTGCTCACACATTTAGGTGCCTGGCCACTGCTCTCTCGTGTGAGCGATTATCAGAAAATGCATGTTTGGTGTGAAGACAGCTTAGGAAAAATCGACTTCGATGCCCATAGTTTAGGCATTTCACACTTAGGCAGTATTATCGAAAACGACGCCATTAGCTACGCTCTGAGTCAAAGTGCAGCAGACTTTAGCACGCTGACCCATTTAGAGAACACTCAAGTCACCAACATTGCTTTTGGCGAAAGGGAAGCCTGGTTAAACTTAAATAATGGAGAAAGCTTAAGCGCGGCTTTGGTCGTAGCCGCCGATGGCGCCAACTCTTGGGTACGAACCACTTGCCAAATCCCTATGAGCTTTTGGGATTATGGTCATCATGGTCTCGTTGCAACCATACGCACCGAACTGCAACACAATAAAACTGCCAGACAAGTGTTTACCGCCAAAGGCCCTCTTGCCTTCTTACCCTTAGAGGATCCTCACTTGTGTTCGATTGTCTGGTCATTACCTCCAGAGCACTCTTCCCATTTGCTCAATTGTGATAAAGAGGAATTTGAACACACATTAACGGCACAATTTAATGCCAAGCTAGGTCGATGTCAGTTGGAAAGCCCCCGTCAAGCCTTTCCACTTCGTATGCGCTATGCTCGCCATTTTGCTCGTCACCGCCTGATCCTCGCCGGCGATGCCGCTCATACTATTCACCCTCTAGCAGGCCAAGGGGTGAACTTAGGGTTTCTCGATGCCGCCAGTATTGCCCAAGAAATTGGCAAGCTACATAGAAGCAATAAAGATATTGGTCAATATAAAAACTTACGCGCTTTAGAGCGTTGGCGTAAGGCCGATGCCATGGAAATGATCACCGCAATGGAAGGCTTTAAACGCTTATTTAATGGACAAAACCCCATTAAAAAAGCCATTAGTGCCTTTGGATTAAACCTTGTCGATCATTTTTCGCCATTAAAAACACTGTTTATTCAACAAGCCTTAGGAAATAAAGCCGATCTCCCTCAATATTGTCAGCCCTATAACGACAGGGAAATTAAATAACTTAATATCAATCAGTTATAATAAATCCCCCTCTTCTACTTTTTCTCATGCTCAAAGAGTTAGCTGTCTGGCATGAGAAAAAGTAATCTGAACTAACCATAGATTAGAAAAACCTTTGTGCTCTCCCTTTCAACCTCAAGGTATACTTTTGTCGTATTTCAATATTCACGCTGTTTAAATAACAATTTTTGATGCATATTCAAGTTGTTTATTCATAAAGGCACCTTTGAGCCCAACAAAACATAACCGCTCATCGCATTGCTCACCTCATTTTGCCTAAAGCTTTGCATTATGACCATCAGCAGCCTTTAATCGACATTAACAGCAAGGGTCCAACAAGGGAGTCAAGATGGCAAATAAAACGGTATTGTTTCAAAAACACCTGGAAGCAAACGCTAAAATGGTGGATTTTCACGGCTGGAATATGCCACTTAATTATGGCTCTCAAATAGAAGAACATCACGCAGTGCGCCAAGATGCAGGCATGTTTGATGTATCACACATGACTGTGGTTGACATCACAGGCGCACAAGCTAAGCCCTTTTTAAGGCAATTACTGGCAAACGATGTCGCCAAACTGACCCAGCCCGGTAAAGCCCTTTATACTGGTATGCTCAATCACCAAGGGGGCGTCATTGATGATCTCATTGCTTATTTTTTATCTGACACCCATTACCGTATTGTCGTCAACTCCGCCACCCGTGAAAAGGATCTCAATTGGATCTATGCTCAAGCTGAACCTTTTGACGTCAATATTCAAGAAGGTTCAAAGCTTGCCATGATCGCCGTACAAGGCCCCAATGCCAAAGCCAAGACCGCACAAGTACTAACAGATGAGCAAAATAGCGATATTGCAGGCATGAAAATGTTTTTTGGCAAGCAAACAGGCTCTCTGTTCATTGCCACCACAGGCTACACAGGTGAAGCGGGTTTTGAAGTTATTTTACCTCAAGAGCAAGCCCCAAGCCTTTGGCAAGCATTAATCGATGTGGGTGTGAGACCTTGTGGTTTAGGTGCTCGCGATACATTGCGCCTAGAAGCTGGCATGAACCTCTACGGTTTAGACATGGATGAAAACATTAATCCCCTTGCTGCCAATATGGGCTGGACCATAGCATGGGAGCCAAAAGATAGACAATTTAATGGCCGCTCAGCGCTGGAGTCCATCAAAGCAACAGGTCACGAGAAATTAGTGGGTTTAGTGATGACGGAAAAAGGCGTTATTCGACACGGTATGAAAGTCTTTTTTATCAATGATCAAGGCATAGAAGAAGAAGGTCTGATAACCAGTGGGACATTTTCCCCCACCTTAGGCTATTCTATTGCCATGGCAAGAGTCCCAAGCCATATAGGAAAAACGGCGCAAGTCGAAATGCGTAAAAAACGTATCCCTGTTAGCGTCGTCACTCCAAGCTTTGTCCGTAATGGTAAACAGGCATTTTAAATTAATCGAACAAGGAACAAACGCAATGAGTAACATTCCAACAGAACTTCGCTATACCGCGTCACACGAATGGATCCGTAGAGAAGAAGATGGCAGCTATACCGTCGGGATCAGTGAGCATGCACAAGAGTTATTAGGTGACATGGTTTTTGTTGAACTCCCTGAAGTCGGTGATACCCTCAGTGTTGGCGATGATTGTGCCGTAGCAGAATCGGTCAAAGCCGCCTCTGATATCTACGCCCCTTTATCCGGTGAAGTCCTAGCCGTTAATGAAGCATTGGAAGATTCACCAGAATTAGTCAATAGCGACGCCTTTGGGGATGGCTGGTTTTTCCGCATCATGCCATCGGATGAAGCAGAGTTGGATAATCTCCTCGATGCTGACGATTATCAAGCCGTCATCGATGATGAATGATACCGCCATCGCTCACCTTCATTCCCTCTTAGGTGGATAAAGGTGAGCCTTGCGCTAATCACTTGCTTCATTAACATCACCTTAGCCCAACAATGCATTCTTGCTTGCTAACAAAGGTAAAACCCTACTGACGTTAACCTGCATGCATTCATAACAACAGGATATTTTGGTTACCTATGACTGCTACCTTGACACAATTAGAGCAACACGATCGGTTTATTCGCCGTCATATTGGCCCCGATAGTGCCCAACAAGCGGCCATGTTAGATACCATTGGCGCCGCCTCACTTGAAGATTTAATCACGCAAATTGTGCCTGAATCCATTCGCTTACCCCAAGCTTTAGACACAGGTGAGCCTTGCAGTGAAGCCGAAGGGTTAAGTTATTTACGTCAAGTTGCCAACAAAAACAAAATATTCAAAAGCTATATTGGTGCGGGTTATTATGGCACCCATGTCCCCAGTGTCATTTTACGTAATGTATTAGAAAATCCCGGTTGGTATACCGCTTACACCCCTTACCAACCTGAAATTGCTCAAGGCCGCTTAGAAGCCATTTTAAATTTTCAACAGCTCTCTATGGACTTAACAGGCCTAAACTTGGCCTCAGCCTCTTTATTAGATGAAGCCACCGCCGCCGCAGAAGCCATGGCACTGGCAAAACGTGTCTCTAAAGCCAAAAAAGCCAATGTCTTTTTTGTGGCCGATGATGTCTTTCCCCAGACACTGGATGTCATTCAAACCCGCGCCGAATGCTTTGGTTTTGAAGTCATCGTCGGCCCCGCCGAAGACGCCGTCAATCACGATCTTTTTGGCGCCTTATTGCAATACACTAACCGTTACGGCCAAATAGACGATCGCACGGCGCTCATTCAAGCGTTGCACGACAAAAAAGCCATAGTCGCCATGGCCGCCGACTTCATGTCTTTAGTACTGCTAAAATCTCCAGGTAGTATGGGGGCGGATGTGGTCTTTGGAAACAGTCAACGTTTTGGTGTGCCTATGGGTTATGGTGGCCCGCACGCCGCCTTTTTTACCGCACGAGATGCCCATAAACGGTCCATGCCTGGCCGCATCATTGGCGTGTCACAAGACACTCGAGGTAAACGCGCTTTACGTATGGCCATGCAAACCCGCGAACAACATATTCGCCGCGAAAAAGCTAACTCCAATATTTGTACCGCCCAAGTGTTGCTGGCCAATATGGCCTCTTTTTATGCTGTCTTTCATGGGCCAAATGGCCTCAAAACCATCGCCGAGCGCATTTTACGCTTCACCGATATCTTAGCCTTGGGCCTTAAAAGCCAAGGGATCACGCCAGTTAATGCCACTTGGTTTGATACTCTCACACTGGATAATCTTGATGTAGCAGCCATTCAAGCCCGTGCGCAACAAGCCAAAATCAATTTACGACTCGACAGTGATACGCGCCTTGGGATCAGTCTAGATGAAACCTGTGATCGCGCCGATATTCTAACCTTATTTGATGTTATCTTAGGCAGTGATCACGGCCTGAATGTGGCCAAACTCGATGAGCAACTTGTTCAAACACAATCCAGTCAAACATCCAATCAAGCCGCACCACAAACAGGCATGCCAGAGAGTCTCAAAAGAACGGATCCCATTTTAACCCACCCCACTTTTAATCGTTACCAAAGTGAAACCGAAATGATGCGTTACATCAAGCGATTAGAAAATAAAGACTTGGCGCTGAATCATTCGATGATCTCACTAGGCTCTTGTACCATGAAGCTCAATGCGGCCAGTGAAATGCTGCCCATTAGCTGGCCCGAATTTGCCAACATGCACCCTTTTTGCCCACTAGAGCAAGCCCAAGGATATACACAATTATTAACGGAACTCTCTGACTGGTTGGTGGACATTACTGGCTATGATGCTATCTGCATGCAGCCTAACTCAGGAGCCCAAGGGGAGTATGCCGGCCTGTTAGCCATTAAAAAGTACCATGAATCTCGCGGCGAATCCCATCGTAATATCTGCCTCATTCCACAATCGGCTCACGGGACAAATCCAGCATCGGCGCAACTGGCAGGCATGAAAGTCGTGGTCACCTTATGTGACAAAGACGGCAACATAGACATGGCCGATTTAGCCGCCAAAGCAAACGAGATGAGCGACAACTTATCTTGCATCATGATCACTTACCCTTCCACACATGGCGTTTATGAAACAAGCGTCAAAGATATTTGTGATCTTATCCACCAGCACGGCGGCCAAGTATATCTCGATGGTGCCAACATGAATGCCCAGGTAGGG
Source organism: uncultured Shewanella sp. (assembly GCF_947495455.1). Lineage (GTDB taxonomy): Bacteria > Pseudomonadota > Gammaproteobacteria > Enterobacterales > Shewanellaceae > Shewanella. The sequence continues at coordinate 25,110 of NZ_CANLZC010000027.1, forward strand.
ATCACCTCACCGGGCTTTATCGGCGCCGATGTGTCTCATTTAAACTTACACAAAACCTTCGCGATTCCCCATGGCGGTGGTGGGCCGGGTATGGGGCCCATTGGCGTGAAAGCCCATCTTGCGCCTTTTGTCGCGGGTCACACTCAAATCAAAACTGGCCTTGAGAGCGATAACAATGGCGCCGTCTCAGCCGCGCCTTTTGGCAGTGCAGGCATCTTACCCATTTCATACATGTACATTAAGCTGCTCGGCACTCAAGGCATAACGCAGTCCACTCAAGTGGCCATGCTCAATGCCAACTATGTTACTCAAAAGCTTTCGAGTCATTACCCTATTTTGTACACAGGGCAAAATGGCCGTATCGCTCACGAGTGTATTTTGGACTTACGACCGCTGAAAGAGGCCTCCGGCGTCACAGAAATGGACATTGCCAAGCGCTTAAATGATTATGGTTTTCATGCCCCGACCATGAGTTTTCCGGTAGCCGGTACCTTAATGATAGAGCCCACTGAATCTGAATCAAAAGTCGAACTAGACCGCTTTATCGATGCTATGATAGCCATTCGTACTGAGGTTGCCAAAGTCGAGTCTGGTGAATGGCCAGTGGATAACAACCCACTGTGCAACGCCCCCCATACACTCGATGACATTATGGATCCCGCCTTTGATAACCGCCCTTATAGCCGCGAACAAGCCGTGTTTCCTACCGATGCAGTCAAAGCCAATAAATTCTGGCCCAGCGTGAATCGCATCGATGATGTGTTTGGGGATAGGAATTTATTTTGCGCTTGTATTCCTATCAGTGATTACGAATAGTTTATGGCAGCTTGGACTTAACACTACTGTGTTGGCGCTTAGCTTCGTTTCTCATTGACAACAGTCAACTTCGAGACTCAGCTTTCGCGCCGCCTTGTATTGTCTGCGTCAGCAACACCATAAATAAACTAGAGAAAATAGGCACTATTTATCACTAGTGCTTTGAAAGCTAAAGTCGTGAGCTCCCACTCCTTCTTGTAGCAAAGAGGTGACAAAGTCACCTTCACCCCCTCTTGCTGATTTTGAAACAGATTGGCCTTGCCGTCCTAGCGAAGTTAAGCACCTTATTATTTTATCAAAAGGCAACGCTATCACCTTAAATTCATCATCCTTGATTCAACTAAGGTTACCTAGGCGTCCGTGCCCCTCTCACACGATGACTGATAAAATAATTTCGGTAGCTTCGATGGGGATCTGAAAATACAGGAAAAATAAAAAGCAAAGAGGTGAATTGCTTCGATTGATAGCTCAGGGTGTTAGTAGTGCTATGAGAGGAAAAGCTAATTATTTATCATGATCTCCTCAAGCATTAATACCCACTAAAGTTACATAAGCAGCACCTTGCAAACAAAAATGATTAAGCACATTATATCGCAAGTTTATTTTCAATTTAAAACAAACAATTAGATTAACAAGTACATTTTCATAGGAGAGTTAAGTGTTACCCAAACACCTTATCGGCTTGATGTTGGCATTACTAGCCGCACTGTTAAATGCCACGGTGGGCATTATCAGCGTGAATTTATTTCAATCGGGTTTAAACCCTGAAAGCATCGCATTCATCAAATGTGTTATCGCATTAATATTTGTAGGAAGCTTATTGATACTAACAGGTCAATACCGATTATTACTGCCTTATCTGAAAAAAAATGGTTTGCACTCGCAGCCAGTGCATTTTTTGGTTTATTGATACTTTATCATTTTGAAACGGCAGCCTATGAAACCATTAATGTCCCCGTGGTAGTGTTTTGCCTTTTCGGCGCTTCCACTATCACCACCTTTCTACTTGAAGCCTGCATCGAAAAACGCTTTTTACATCGAAAAGAGTTACTATCAATGGTGATGGCAATCATAGGGCCATCGCTAATTTTTATTGAAGGCGATTTATCAGAACAAAGCACCATAGGCATGCTCAATGCCATATTATCTGGTATGGGTTATGGCACTTTTTTAGTCTTGTCAAAAAAATTAAACATCGGAACAGGGTTAGTGACACTATTTGGTTTACTTTTATTTGGCGTCATCTATTTAGCTTTTCCTTTTATTTCATCAGACAGCATTCATATCACACTAGAAAGTTTATATTACCTCGTATTACTCGCCCTGCTGCCTACTCTATGTGGATTTTGGGCAACAACAAAAGCATTAACCCTCATTAAAAGTCAGTCAGTGCAATTAATCGAACTCACAGAGCCTATTTTTGCCATTATTCTTAGTTTTATTTTTTTAGGACAATTAAGCACTACAGTTGAAATATTTGGCGGTGGATGCATTATTTTAGCCATTATATTACATGAATATCTCCCCCTCAAAAATGTAAATGTACAAACTCCAACGGCGATTGAGTGAAAATTAACAATCATTGGCATTTGATTTAAGATCCGCTGGTGAACGAGTGATAGTTCACCTTTTTTAATCACTTTTCCATATTGGTATAAAAAATTATGGAAAGATCTTGCACCAACCTACCTTGACTTAAGTCTAATTGCCACTGTGTTATATCACGTTATGCTTGCCTCGTTATCTTTAAATTTTTTTAACTAATTGAATATTATATATTTAAAAGAGCTTATATAAGAACTTATATAAAGGCTTAAGAACGGAATCGCTATGCATAATCAATCACTAACCTCAAAAATAAATGAGGGTGGATAACCATGTTTGAACTATCCACTTTCATGCTGTCACAGTGTCTCGTTGCTGTCGCTATTATCTTTGATCTGCTTTCCTTTCAATGTCAATCACGAAAGCATATTTTAAGTTGTTTAGTAATAGCAGGTTTATTTATCTCTGCTCACTTTTTTTTATTGTCGCAATGGACTGCGGCCAGTTTAATGCTGCTGGCCGTGAGTCGCTATCTCATCAGTATTTTCACTCAAGCCAAAACATTAGCGTATGTATTCATGGCAATGGCGGTATTCGTATCTATGATCACTTTTACAGGCCCATTAAGCCTATTGAGTTGCATAGGCTCTTGTCTACAAACTAAAGCGGCTTTCTGTCAACAAGACAAAGCATTACGTCTTTGGATGATAATAGGCACCAGTTTTTGGCTCACTCATAATGCACTCGCTCAATCTCCTACTGCAGTCTTGATGGAAGCCCTCTTTATTAGCAGTAACTTAATAGGTTATTATCGATTTTATATTGCTAAGCAATCAGTCACGCATTAACGATGAATATTTATCTTTGCAAGTGAAACGGGTCATCCTCCCCTTACTCGCTCACATAAATGGCTTTACCTGTTAACGTTTGTGCAGTAATAGGTAGAGTGTAATTCGTGGTATTGGGGCTCATATTATAAAATGCCGTGGATTGTTCCCCCGTTGCTGTGATCAGCACGCCATTGGCTCCCAATTTAGCGGCCTGTTTTTTTAGCTCAGCAACAGCATAATCCTGACTGCCTTGCTCAGTAAAACCTGCATCACTTGAAGCCTTCACTATTGCGATGGTCTGATAATTTACTGGCTCATCCAAGTATAACTTGACTGAATCTAGATTAACGGGGGCTCTCACTGTACCTGTGACAATCGATGATCCAGAGGCACAAGCAGTTAACAAGACAAGAAAACCCAGTAACAGATAAAACTTAATATAATGGAAAAACATAGCTCTATTCTAATGACCTATAGCTTAATGGTTAAACTCTAATTTGATAGTCTAGCGCGAAAACATCACATCAGTGATCAGGTCAACACTGTAGTTAACATTCTAAAAGTTAAAACAACCATTCCACACTCGTCACGCCATATTTCTCATGTCATGAAGAAACATCACCTCAATGTTCATTCTTCACCTTTCCTATCAAGAAAAAACGACATGATCAATAGGCTGCCCTATCGACAAGAAGGCTCAACAGGTCAAAACAAGGATCCTCATCCCTTCTGCTCTTACTCTTACTACTGTCTAAGCCTGATTGGCTATACTTAATAGTAATGGAGTTAATGTATGGTCATATAGATGTTAACAAAAGATAAGGCTAAAAAACGGCTACTGAATATTAACACGCTTAATACTCAACATTTGTCATCGGTATTAGCACTAAAACAACTCGCCGTCGAACAAAAAGGCACGGCTTATTATCACCCCAAAAAACAGATTATAAAAAATTCATTACACAGCGGCTTCTCTCTCGGTCTTTTTACTACAACTGATCGTCTTGAAGGATTCTTGACCACATTGCCACAAAGCTGCCATACCGACTTAGAAGCCTTATTACCCGATTTTACTCATAGTGCTTATATCAGTGGGTTATATGTGAACCTTCAATATCGTCAGCGAGGCTACGCCAATAACATGTTTCAAACATTAGAGAGTTTATTAGCCAATTCCACAGTAGATTTATGCTGGACAACCATAGATCCAAGTAACCAAGCTTCAGTAAACACTTTTAAAAAGCAAGGATTTAAAATTTTATCTATGATTGCAGCTTATGAAACTAAACTTAAGCGCTATTTAGCCTACAAATACACATGAGGTCATAAAAATGGCAAGCCTTCCCGTGATCGATTTACAACCTTTATGGCAAGATCCAGAAAATGGCATAAATAAAGTTGCTGCTGACATAAAGCGCATTTACAGCAAAATTGGCTTCGCTTATCTGATTAATCATCAGATCCCAGCAAACACAATACGGGACATCTTTAATGCATCCCAATCATTTCATCAGTTACCACTTCAAGAAAAGCTCAAAATCAAGCAGAACAGTAGTTTTAGAGGCTACACACCACTAAACGCGTCCAAATTAACCCTATCGAGTTTGGGCCAAGCTGCCTTACCCAATTATCGCGAAGCCTTCGTTATCGGCCCAGAGCCAAACAATGAAGCGTTATCTAATCAATATTATATGGGTCATAATCAGTGGCCAGCCACACTTAACAGCTTTCAGCAAAAAGTCGAAGCGTATCGCGATGCTATACTGACTCTCGCTTTTCGACTATTAGAGGTTATTTCTGTGAGTTTAGGTATGGCACCTTTTCATCTTAATCAATTTTTTTCCCCACCGAGTTATTGGTTATCATTGCAGCATTACCCAAGCAACACCAATAAACAAGCCAATCAATTTGGTATAGCACCTCATACCGATTATGGCTGTTTTACCCTGTTACTGCAAAAGCAAGTCTCAGGCTTAGAGGTCAAACATCCCATCGATGGATGGATCTCTGTACCTTGTCTCTCCAATGCACTGGTATTAAACACAGGGGATATGCTGAATCGTTGGAGTAACGGTCGATTACTGGCAACACCCCATCGCGTAATAAACGCTGATCTTGAACGTTATTCTGTGCCTTTCTTTTTTGAGCCTAATATGCATACTCGAGTCACTGTGTTATCTAGCTGCATCGACCCCCAAACTCCCCCCCTTTACCCGCCCGTTATTTATGGAGACTATTTTACAGAGCGAATTAGCCATAATTACAATACACTCAACACTCACAGCTAACACTAGGGTGAGATCACGAACGTTTTCGAACACAAATAGACTATTACTTAAACTCACTCGGTATACTTTGCAATCAAATTATCGCCGTTGTTTCCACCTATTGTTTACATTGCGATTAATATATTCGAAATACACCCACTCATGCTCTTGCCCTGCAGCTAACACAAGTATTAAGCGCTAAATAACTTAATTTATTCTACACTCTAGATACGCCTTTTGAGCTTGAAAGAAAGCCGTGAAGTTAAGTATATGGTGAGGTTTTATTATTCATTATTGGGGATTTTATGAATTGGTTAAACAAAGTATCTATCAAGACTAGATTATTGTTACTCGTTATTTTTCCTCTGATTTTTTCCACTTTTTTAGCCTTTATTGAAATACAAAGTATTTTAAAAAAAGTCAATAATTTAGAAGTGCTAGAAGTTCAATTAAATGTATTATCAAATACTGCTAATGCTATTCGACTCAGTAATGAAATGCGAATAGCAAAGTTGAACCACAAAGTGATGAGTGCCGCCAAAGTCAAACAAGAATTAAAAATGATTCAAATCCAGCTTGAAAAGAGTATAAGCACGTCAAATAAAAAAAGTTCATCAACTAGCCTCAATGTACTTAAGCAAGCGGTTAATGGTTTATCACAAGCCTATGATGAATATCCTAATGTGGTAAAAGAAGATGTACAAGATTGGTCAGCATGGGTATTTGATTCTTTAGCCGAATTGATCCTAATGTATGAGGATGAAGCAATTAATATAGGCGTTGATACGATAGAGCAACAAGTCAAAATAATGTATCAATTAAATTGGATCTTATTTTGGGATTATGAGGCAGACTGGCTTCTTCATATAGAAATGGAAACATCTAAACTGAATATGGAAGAAGAACTCATTAGCTTAAAAAGCATGCAGCAATTGCTTATTGATAAATTTATTAATACGAGTGCTAATCCTGAACAAATAAATCAATTGTTAGCCATATTTCAGTCTAAAGATTTTATTACAGGACAAGTATTTAGAGATAATGTCACTAGAACTGGATTGTCAAACCTTACAAAAGACGACATTCAATCTGGTCTAAAAACCCTTGAATTAAGATTATCTGTGCTATCTGATGGATTAGGTACGACCATTACTCAGATCAAGAATAATATTAAAACAGAGTCAAGAGGTTTTAAAAATGAAGCCTATTTTTATATTGTTATCACAGCAGTGATTTTAATTATTATTAGTTTTCTTGGTTTTTCACTGATTAATCGTATTATTTCTTATTTAAAAAGAATATTGAATACAATGCGGGAAATTGAGAATACCCATGATTATTCGATAAAAATTGATAGTGATGGACATGATGAATTAAGTGAGTTTGCATTAAAATTAAATAGGTTAATTGAAGAACGCCAAGCAAGTGAGCTTCAAATAGTTAAGGCTATGATAGATGCCGAGTTAGCAAATAAAGCAAAGAGCTCGTTTTTAGCAAATATGTCCCATGAAATAAGAACACCCTTAAATGGTGTGATTGGTATGACTGAAATATTATCTGATACTCACCTCACCCCATCCCAACATGATTATTTAAGTGTCATAGAAACCTCATCACAAACATTACTCATCTTAATTAATGATATTCTTGATTTATCTAAAATTGAATCGGGTCAATTAGCCATTACTCCTCACCAAACTAATTTACGCGAAGTGATTTATGATACGCTACTTATTGTTATGCCAAAGGCAAGCACTAAGTCACTGGATTTGAAAGTAACAATTCCTAATGATTTACCTTATAGCTTAATGTTGGACGAACATAGATTACGACAAATATTGATGAACCTGATGTCAAATTCAGTAAAATTCACTGATTCTGGCTCTGTAGCCATCACTCTTGAAGTGAATAGCCGAGCTGCAGATACAATCAATTTAACCCTTTCCGTGATTGATACTGGGATTGGAATTGATGCAGAGAAACAGCAAACTATCTTTGAACCCTTTACACAAGAAGATGGCTCTATTACTCGTCGTTTCGGAGGAACAGGCTTAGGTCTTGCCATTAGCTCTCAACTTGTCGAACTTATGGGCGGAAAGATAAGTGTGAATTCTGAAAAAGGAAAAGGAAGCCGTTTCTATTTCACTATCGATATTAAAGTAGATCAAGATAAGCCTTCTGTCCCTAAAGAACTCAATAATCAGGCATTAGCCTTTGTCAGCAATCATGCTGAGCTTGGAAAAGATTTAATTAATGAAATTGAACAGCATGGATTGAGTTTTCAAATCATGGTGGAAGACATCTCTGAGCTTAAACTTAAAGATAAAAGCACTATTATCTTATATTTCCAAACTGATTTAAATAAAACAATCAATGATATCAAAGCAATAAGAACTCAATTTCCCTTATCTCCTATTGTGGTATGTCAGCCCTTTAATGTTAAACGTTACGATTTTGATCAAACCATTGATGGTTCGATTACTCTGCCGATTTTAGGACAGAGAATGATTAAATCACTATTAAATGCACATGTTACTCATCAAATGAACACTGAAAATACAAGAGTGAAGGATGAGAACAGTGAAAGCTCAGAGAAGATAAATACAAATTCTGTCACACCAAATAACATGGCACAAAACCAAAAACCCTTAATTTTGGTGGTTGAGGATAATCTCGTTAATCAAAAAGTAGCTTCGGCATTACTCACTAAAGGGGGCTATGAATTTCATATTGCGAATAATGGACGAGAAGCCGTTGATAAAATAACATCTGGACAGAAGTATAGCGCTATTTTAATGGATTGTATGATGCCCATTATGGATGGTTTTACGGCAACTAAAGCAATTAGGGCCTATGAATTAGAGCAGAATGTACCTTCTGTTCCGATTATCGCCTTAACGGCAAGTGTATTAGATGAAGATATTCAACACTGTTTTGACTCTGGCATGAATGACTATGCAGCCAAACCTTTCAAAAAAGAAATACTTCTCGAAAAAATTGATAAAAACATTAAGTTATGCCCTTGATAGTGCCTAATTCAAGGCGCACTCTTTATTAAAAGGCTTTTAATTCCAGCTAAGCCCCACAGCTTAAAGTATCGCAGATATATAATACCAATTCCATTATATAAGTGATCTTTCAGCGGGAATTCAACATGCTGTAGGCAAGGTCGTTAATTGCTCCTGCATTAACAGACAGTCCCACCATCCATGGTGGTCGCAGATGATTGAAGCTAATAGTTATTCTCGACTTGGGTTCAAACGTCACTCTACCTCCCCAATCTGATGTTTACGGATGAACAAATGTCGTGCTCACATGGATGTGAATGAACGACCATGAAGTCGTATATCGAAAGCAGCTAAGTCACATAAAGTATGTTGAAACCCGCACAAAGTGAGCTGCTCAGACATTCCACTTCTGCGTTGCATTCATTTGAAAGGGGATCACCATTACAGCATAAATGCGCCTTGAATTGAAAAGCCTGAGAAGCTCTGAATTGATCATCTATATAATGGAATTGGTATTATCACTAAATCAACGATTCCACAGCCGTTGAAACTGGTTTTCAACAATTTCGATCACCGCTTTAACGGCAAGAGGAGGCTGAGTATCATACCCATGCACAGCATAAATCGGCATGGATTTTGATTCATATTGAGGAAGTAATTGAATAAGCTCGGTTGATGTTAACTCATCTGCCACGGCAATATTGGGGAGCAGAGCAATGCCAACACCTTCGCGTACTAAGCTGATCTGCGACTCTATGGTATTAGCACGACATGTGGCTTTAAACTGCAAGGTTTGACTAACACCTTCACAATTCACTTGATACTCAGTCATCAATGCTTCTCGATTATGAGCAATATATGGCAAAGCTTGCACCCAATGCAGCTCGCTTTCATCAAGCGTGCGCCTTCGCCGAGCAAGCAATTGAGGACTCGCACACAAAATATCACGCAATTGCCCCACCCGCTTTGCTCTTAATCCACTGTCAGGTAAAGCGCCTACTGTAATGGCAACATCAATTCCAGCTGCCACTATATTCAATCTCTGATCATCAGCGATCAAAGACGGTATGACATCAGGGTAGATTTGTGATAATTCAGCAATGACAGGGGCAAGCAAGGGCCGAATTAACGCATGAGGCGCGGTAATATTTACTGGACCGGAAGGATAGCTTCCAAACACCTCTAGCTCATTGGATGCCAATTGTGCCAATTGTGCCAATGCCAGTATTTCTTTACAGCGTTTATAGTAGCGCTCACCCGCAGCTGTTAACGTCATCCTTCGAGTGGTGCGTACAAATAATTTTATGCCTAATTGCGTTTCCAGACGTTTAAGGTTCTGACTAACGGCAGATTTGGCCAATTTCAATGACTCGGCAGCTTGGGTTATCGAGCCTTGCTCCACAATAGTCACAAAAGTGAGCGGTAATAATGACAACATCATTGTTCTTTAAATATGAACACTTATTTAATAATACTCATGTTTATTGAACAAACACAAGTGATTAATATAGCCAATATCAAATCAATTGAGAACATTTATACCATGAAATTCAAAAACATTATCGCCACTATCGCATTACTACTATCCAGTACCGCCTTTGCCAACAATCAAGAAGCCAATACCCTCGCCACATCAGACTATGCTATTCAGACTGCTGTAGCTGCCGCCAGTAAAGCTTGGAAAGATGCCTTTAATGCAGGGGATGCGGCAGCAGCTGCTGCACTATATGAAGAAGATGCCATCATGGTCGTTAAGCCTTTTGGTACCTATAAAGGCCGTCAAGCCATTCAATCCTTCTGGGAAAATATCATTGAAAATGGCTATAAAGACGTCATTTACTCCAATACGAACACTCGCATACTCGATAACAACAGTGCTCGCGTTTCCTCCGATTGGCGCATGAATAATGCACAAGGGGTGATCACCAATGAACTTTGGGTCATTCAAGCTGATGGGACAGCACGCTTAAAAGAAGACCATTTTGAAATTGCGCAGTAACCCCCATCTTAATCAATAAATACAGGTAACAGCTCCCATATCGAATAGGGTGAGGCGATAGTGTCCCACCCTCTCACAGAAACGTACGTACGGTTTCTCCTCTTGCCTTTCGTTATGTACTGTTAACTTCCTTCAAACTCTATCCTTGGCCAGCAACACTCTTGCGATTCAAATGATCTTCCCCTCAGTCGGGGCGATTCAAGCTTCTTATGTCACCTAGCTTGCAATCTAGTGAGGTTACCAGAAGCCCGCTGATGCGGGCTTATTCATAAAAGATTACAAATCTTGATGAGGACCAAAGACTTCGTAATGGATTTGTGCAGGCTCAACACCTAATAACATTAATTGCTGCTTAATAAAGCTCATAAAACCATTGGGACCGCATAAATAAAAATCTCCCTCTTTAATGGGTAATTCCTTCTGAATTTGAGTCAGTGCCATTAGGCCATGATATTCTTTATGTTGGCTATTCTTTTGAGCATGATGGTTCGATGTATCAGGCACCTCATTATACCAAGTGTGTGCGCTCAACGCTTTATGCTGCTCACACAGTTTCGCAACTCTTTCAATAAAAGAATGCTGCTTTTTATTTTCACAAGCATGAAGATAATGAACAGAATGCGTTAATTGAGCCTGTACTAATGTTTCCAGCATAGACATCATAGGCGTTAATCCAACACCTGCGCTGATTAACACAACAGGCTTATTGGTTAATTGAAGATAAAAGTCTCCAGCAGGTGGATAGACCTCTATTTCATCACCCTCAGATAAACCATGTAAGTAATGAGATACAAGCCCCAATGGCGAACCCATTTCCTTTTTTACACTGATCCGGTATTGACTAGGGTTCGCTTTATCCGAAATAGAATATTGGCGTACTTCAGTATAATCCATGCCTTTCGGCTTCACTTTAATGCCTAAATATTGACCCGGCAGGTGCTCAGCGACTGCCCCACCGTCCGCAGGAGTTAAAATAAAACTGGTTACCAGCTCAGATTCTTGATTTTTTTCAGCAATCACAAAAGGTCTTTCCCCTGTCCAGCCTCCCCTTTTTTCAGCATTACTTCGATATAAGCCTTGCTCTTGTGTAATACAAATGTCAGCTAATAATTGATACGCCTGAGTCCAAGCTTCTTCAACTTCAACGGTGAAAGTATTCGGCACTAATTCTCTCAAGGTTTCAATAAGGTGATGCCCAACTATGGGATAATGCTCAGGCAAAATATTTAAACTGACATGTTTATGATTGATCCTGTTTAACGCCGATGTTAATACCTCAAGATTATCAATATGTTGAGCATAAGCGGCTAATGCATTGAATAAAGCAAACGCTTGTTTACCATTCCCTTGATTGCTCATATTGAAAATGTGTTTAAGCTCTGGATTATGGGTAAACATCCTATTATAAAAATGTTCCGTGACATCGGTTCCGGCACTCACTAATAAGGGAATGGTACTCTTAACTATTTTAATCGTATTTTCAGACAACATATTTTTTCCAAATATCAGTAAATAAAGACTAATTTGACTCACCGAATAGGTAAATGAGTGAATTACCCTATACGCCCATCAACACGCTTCTTGATAAGAATAGGGAAATAGTGAAATAAAAAGAGAAAGAAACTCAAGCTCCATAATACGCCGCTTGATAGCCAAGCATATTGTGCACCAATCAATGAAGGCAATAAGCTTCTTGTTATTGCCGCAAGAAATAGGCAAAGAAAAGCAACATTCATAAAATAAGGTGGATTTAACGCTCGTCCAGTATGCCCTAAAGACACTCTGGACATCATAGAAAGGATCATCATTCCCATTGAGCCAATGGTCACCATATGCAGGGCATTTTTATAATCAATATGAGTTGTGATAAAACTCAATGCAATTAATATAAGCCCAATACCTAACAAGAAATAGGATAATTGCAATGACCAGAGTAAAGGCACTTTAATGATTTCTTTACACCACCAAAAAACACTTCGCAATAAATGACAGGCAGAAAGCACAGCAATGCTGATGCCAGAAGCCATATCAATTGAATAAAAACTCTGCCCAATAACACAGATCAACACCCAAAGCGTCAAGATCCAAATACAGAAATCGAGTCTTGGACATTTTACTTGCTTAGGCAATAATAAGCCTCTAGCGGTAAAAAAAGGGATCACACGGCCAGCCACAATGCCCATGAGTAAAGTGAAAACAAAAATGCTGGCATCACACAGTTTAAGGGCTAAAACACTTTGCTGATTAAGCACTAGAAAAAGAAATAACATATTAAAAATGAAAAGCGTTGTGAGTATTCCAATAAAGAGGTAATTTTGTTTATTTCTTGCCTTAATCAGCATTCTGCTTAATGCAAAAATGCCACCAAGCCACCACATTCCTTGAAATAACACCACTAGAAATAAATTAGTATTGTGATCCATTAGGCTATTGTGGGGAAATTTCACAAAGAACAGGATACGGGCTAAAAGCCAAAAAAAGCTTAGCAGCATCAGATATTTTCCAGAAAGACTCGGCACGCCTGTCCAAGTTTGAGCCGCCGTTAACAAAAACCCCATAGCAATGGCTGCAGCAAAACCATACATCATTTCATGGGCATGCCACACATTTGCCGGAATGCTTAAAGACCAAGCCACATGCCCAGTAAGGAGTAAAGTCCAATAACTTATTCCTAACAAGGCAACTAGACTTCCTCCCAAAAAAAGTGGTCTAAAAGCAAGCATCCAGATAGGCGCGCCAAATAAATCATAACCCTTTCGACTCACGGGAGTAGGCTCTGTTACATTGATTGGTCTCATCATTTACTACCTCATCACCTAGGGCAATTAAAACAACGCCAATGACATAAAGGAAAGCTTGTCATCTTTTTCATGCGAATTATTCATAGCATGCTACTTGCAGGTAACATGCCAAAATAAAAAATACTTTTAAAATAGGTTGTTATAAAAAAAACAATCAGGCTTGTTGTAAATAGAGTCATTTTGACACACACTAAATTGAGTCTAAAACAGCATATAGAGTCAAAAAGACATGAATCAAAGTGATGTTTCAGCGATTTTGTCGCTAGCATTGGATCTCGCCAATAGTGTGACCAATCAAGATAGGTTTACTCGATTACTATCAACCATAAGAAAAACCATAAAGTGTGATGCCATTGCACTATTACAACATCAAATACAAGATCAAAATGCCACTCTAAAGCCATTAGCTATTGAAGGACTCTCAATCGATACTTTAGGGCGACGCTTCGATATTCACGCTCACCCTCGCCTGCGCATGATCAGCCAGTCAAAAAAACCTATTACTTTTAGCCACGACTGTGATTTACCCGATCCTTATGACGGGTTATTAGAGACTCAAACAGGCGATATCCCTATTCATGCCTGTATGGGATTACCGCTATACCAAGATGAGCAACTACTCGGTATTGTAACTTTAGACAGTTTAACGCCTAATAGCTTTGATAATATTGACAAAAATGTACTTGAAATCATCACTAAAATGAGTGCAGCGACCATGAAAACGGCAATAAGATTGGAACAGCTTGAAGATTCAGCCAAACACTCTAATGCCCTTGTTCAAGAGTTGAGCCAAGCGGCTATTATGCGTGGCGGTAGTGAGATTATCGGCCTGAGTCCAAGCATACAAGCCCTTAAGAATGAAATCAAACTCGTTGCAACATCCGATTACAATGTCTTGATCTTAGGTGAAACTGGAGTAGGAAAAGAGCTGGTTGCTGGTCATATTCACCAACATTCTCAAAGACACTCTAAACCTATGATCCAACTTAACTGTGCGTCATTACCTGAGAACCTCGCTGAAAGTGAGTTTTTTGGCCACTGTAAAGGTGCATTTACGGGCGCAGAAAAAAGTCGTGAAGGCAAATTTCAACTGGCCGATGGCGGCACACTCTTTCTCGATGAAATCGGTGAATTACCGCTGCACTTACAAAGCAAATTACTGCGCGCTTTACAAAGTGGAGAAATACAAGCGGTGGGGGAAGACAAAACAAAAACGGTCGATGTACGAGTCATTGCCGCCACCAACCGTGATTTAAAAAACGAGGTCAAAGCAGGACGCTTTCGTGCCGATCTCTATCATAGGCTGAGTGTTTATCCCATTGAGGTGCCACCATTAAGAGAAAGAGGGAATGATATACATTTACTAGCGGGTTATTTCGTTGAAAATACCGCACGTAAACTCGGTATTAAACAATTAACCTTAACAGCAGACGCCCTGGTTTTACTCTCAAGTTATCCTTGGCCAGGCAATGTAAGGGAGCTTGAACATGTCATTAGTCGAGCCGCTTTAAAAGCAAAACAAGCACAATGGAATAAAAGTATTATTCACATTCTTCCCGAATATTGTGATATCCCTATTATCAAACGAGCGCCTATTTCACCGAAAATCGTGACAGAGTACGCACAAGGTTCGCTTTCTTCACTGTCATTGCACACCCCATCTCTAAAATCTGCAACCCAAACCTTTCAAGTACAGCTGATTAAACATACCTTAGAAAAACACCAATTTAATTGGGCCGCCAGCGCAAGAGCCCTTGACACGGATAGAGCCAATCTCGTTAGACTCGCAAAACGATTAGGCATAACCGTACACAAATCGATATAATTGCTATCGGCTCAATAAAATAATAAACATAACATCTTATTTTAAAGAAAAATCAACGCTAAAAATCGGTGTTCACACCTTCACTCGGTAATTGACGCCGTATCAGTCTTTTAGTCACATCTTCAGCTTGAGCCATAACATGTGGCAATAGATCAAAGGTATAGATAAGCCCAATGCCAGCAGTATAATTTGCTCCCTGCAATCTTTCCATTTTTTTAAAAAAACCACAACACAATGAGTCTTTACTAGCAGTGGTATTAAAATCATCCCAACGCTTTATTGTATAAACATGCGTGACCTCACCACCAATGAGCTTGAAATCATTCTTAATATTTTCAAGAATAGTTTCAGCAGAAACCGTATCTGAAGGGCGAACATAAAGCACACATAACTCTTTATCCGCATAAGGCTTATAAACTTGCAAAGGTCTATCATTCAAATCTTTATCGATATTTTCTCTCAAATTTATTGTGCCCACTTGTCCTTGTAAAATACCTTTTATGTTGAGCTCATACACACATATGGGCTCAAAAACAAGCTGATTATATAATGCATTTTCCTCTTTTGTATACAAGATACAAGAAGCAAGATATTGAGGGTTACACGCGATAATAAGCCGATCAAAATGTGCTTTATGAGATTTCAATTCACTATCTAACCATGTAATATCAATCCCATGCTCTCGATTAATATCTTGTAAAGCCACACCTAACTTAACATTTATATGATAAGTATCGGCTAATTTTTCAAATAATTGTTGATACCCGCCTTCTATTTTTGCAACTGAGTGTTTAGGCTGTAAAATATATTTTAATAAAGGCCGAGGCTGAGCCATTCGAACGCCATATAATGCAGGATGATGCTTACCATAACATCCGCCTCTAATAATCCCTCTAGTCGCTCTTTCAATCTGAACAAAACCTTCCGTTTGAGTAAAGTCAAACCAAGATTGATGTAATACCTCGCTTGTTTCGACAATACGAGGAAAATGAACCCCTTTGTAAAAAATATGCTTCCATGAATATTTAATAAATTCTATAAGTAATTGAGTTTTTTCTACATAATTGAAATAAGGTTCTACCTTACCTGTAATCAAACTATAATACTGGCTTCTCACTTCCAGATAATTAACTTCTAATCCTAAACTTTGCGCTAATTGCCCTGGGTTATAAGGATAACTAGGTGAAAAAACAATCGCGCCGATATCAGCACCTCGAGAAGTTGTGCAGCAATGCCCGCCAATATAATCATTTTTATCAAATACAGTGACCTGATTGTATCCCGATTTTTTCAATACGGTAGCAGCAGTAAGGCCTGCCGTTCCAGCTCCTATAATACAAAATCGAGTATTCAATGGAAGATGACTATCTCGATACTCAACCGTCGTCGAAAGTGGTGACGGAACTCTACCAAAATAAAACATTAAATATCCCCTCTCTTTTTCAACTATAGACATGAACTTCAAATGACATTCAAATTTTCAAAATTTTCTCTTCTCCAACCGACAACAAATTCCCAAATTTTTTATTCCTTCAAACTTAGATGCTCAAGCTAAGCGTACTGGCTTTATGCAACGAATTAGCGCCATTAAACCGCTAGCGTTAGTGACGAGTCTTGTTGCAGCATTAAGCAAAAGTAATGTGACATCGATTAATGAAATCGTTAGACAGTTTAATGGGATGAGGCTTTATAAAGATGAATTCGTCGCTTATAAACCTTTTCATAATCAGCTCGCTAAGGAAACATTTCCGATATTTATCAATCAAATAACACAACAAGTGATGGCAACTTTGCTGCCAGAAGAGCAAGCGCTCCCCAAGAGGTTAAAGCAGTTCAAACAAGTCATTTTTCATGATGGCTCATCACTTACCGTCCATCCCGAATTGGCTTCTGAGTTTAAAGGACGTTTCACCAAAACAGCACCTGCAGCCGTCGAATGTCATGTTAGCTTGTCGTTATTTAAACGCAAAATCACCCGAATGAGCTACTATTAACTTTAAAATGACACAGGTATTAATAAATAACCAAGTATAATCTAAAATAGTGCCCTGTAACTTACTTACAGAAATATAGTTTAACTTTTCAGGATATAGGTACTGGCTGTAATGAGGAAAAAGACTAAACTGTATAATTGCAAAATATAAAGTGTAAGCTCTGCATGCCATCCAATAGTGTGGATTTTGCATAATTAGAGCCGCCATCCAAGCAATCGCTAAAATCAAAATATTGATATAACACACTTTACTATGGTGAAAGCTATAGCCAAATGTATATAAATATCCCAATGTCAGCGTATAAGCCGCCACCCATAAAGGAGCAGAAAAACCAACTAGATTATAGTCTGTGCTCCAATTGATAGGCACAAACACTAACATAGCTAAGATCAATATATTATTCACACGTAAATTTTTTGAGTTTTTATCTCTGATAGCTAATAACAAGGCTTCTAATATATTTACAAACAATATAACTATAAAAAAATACAGCCAATAATCTTGCTGTAACACGAGTTGCCATGTTTGGTTATATACTTCAGGATACTTGAGATAACTGTTTATTAACAAATAGAAAACTATTGGTATCGCAACCGAAAAACGTTTTGTATATTGAAACCAGCTTAAATTATTTTTTTTATACATTACAAATGGCAAATAACATGCAAAAAAAACACTGAGAGCCAAGAAGGGAAAAGGATATCTAATTAATACATAAGAAAAAATATAGCATAACAGAGCATAGCCGTAGAAGTTCAATATCAACTGAGTGTTTTTGAGTTCCATAACCATGAGTGTAGTTGTTTATCGCTAACTTTCAAATTACATCCTAGATCCTCGACATAAACGAACGGAACGGCCAGCAATTTATACTGAACAAGAAAATCAAAGACTAAAAGAGTTAGTCGATGAAGCCCCTTATCAACTCAAACATGCTCAATCGAATATGGCATTAGAGACAGGAAAAACGGCCAGTAAATCAACCCTTAAAAGAATACTCAAAAAAATTTGATTATAATCATAAACGGGCCAGACATTCATTAAAAAACAAGCGCTCCCAGGAAGATTTTTTAGCCTGCCAAGACACCTTAGCGCGACTGATTGACGCTGAACATTCAGGGTAAATTGACCTCTTTTATTTTGATGGATCAGGCTTTAGCCAGCAATCACATCTACCCTACGCTTGGTCTCCAAAAGGTGAGCCGTTAGCGATGCCATGCTACTCACGAAGCAGTAAACTTAACGTGCTTGGTTTCTTGAGCCGCAAAGGCACGTTGATTTATCACACGACAGAAAGCAGAGTGAATACCGATGTCGTTATAGAGGCGTTCGAACATTTTATAGATGTGCAGCCACTGGATAAATTGACCGTGATTTATCTTGATAATACGTCATTTCATCGCGCTAAGCGTTTTCAAGAAAAGTGTCATGAATGGCTATTAAAAGGGTTAGTCCGGATGTACTTACCCGATTATTATCCTGAACCAATATCATTGAAATACAGTGGAAAAAGATAAGGTATGAGTGGTTGTCTTGCCATGATTTTATCACTTTTGATACGCTCAAAAAGAGTGTAAAAACATCATGGACAACTATTCATCAAAATACACGATAACTTTTGTTTAAGCACTTAATCATTAAAAAATAGTAATAAAGTATGATAACGCTGTTCATTCTTCCCCTTAAGTTTAGGTAATTATCATACTCAAGACTCAAGACATATTTCTTTCCCGCCCCTAAAGTAAACAATACGGAAATAATACCAAAGCAATATATTTTATGGCTTAAAGCTCAGCCGTTGATATGCAGATAAAACTGTCCATATTAATAAAAAAAAATATAGATTTTTTCGCTATTTATTAATTAGGTGATCTTCATGAAAAATATCAATAAAACGCATAAAATCAGCCTATTAAACCTAACTCATAGTGAAAAAAATAGTAAACTCTCAGAGATTTTTAAGCACATGCAAGGTGTTATCACTCATATCAGTGAATCAGATTTTATAAATATAATTTCAACCCAACATGACATCGCACAAAAATTAAAAATATATTATGAAAATGGTGAAATTATCGGGTTTACTTCTTGGCGAGTTGAAAGAGTCCACATCAATGATAAAGGCTACGACATCCACAGATCATTAAATATAATCAGACCAGATAAAAGAAGTGTTTCTTCTGAAAAATTTATATTATCTGAAATATTAACGTATTGTATAAAAAATATATTTTCAAAATATCAATCTATTTTTGTTTGTCGTTCAGATGGCCCAGTCACTTACTATGTGTTTCATAAATACATTCCAACGATTTATCCATCAGCAACAAATAACCACAACTCATTTCTTGAAGATTTAGCATATAAACTCGCTGATAAACTTAGTATTCCAATCTGTAATCACAACCCGATCAGAACGACCTCTCCCTTTAAAGTAAATGATTCTATTGAAGATAAAAAAAGGTGGCAATCTCGAAATGAACAAAGTGTGCAGTACTTTTTAACTCACTGCCCTAATTATCTTGATGAGCATCATCAAGATAATGCCCGTTCATTACTCTTGGTATTTGAATGCGGCTTTAAAAATTGGATAAGTTCTATTATCAGACTCATAAAAAGCAGAGGAATAGTCTGGTTCTTTGGAAAGAAAACACACTCTATCACTAAGGCTGCCAAAAATTGCTATTACAATCTAGTCTCAATAAAAATAGCATCGACTGATTATGCTTTAATAACCAGTCAATTCATGTCTAGTATTTAAACTAATGGGTATTTTTTCCAATACTAGCCACCATAAATATTAGTACCATAAATTTCAGCGCCATAAATGATAGTATGGTAATAAGTATCGACTATAATGACTTTACATTAAATGAAAACAGCTATCATTGCAGGCGCAACGGGCGCCATCGGAACAGAGCTTTTAGCAATATTATTAAACGCGGCGGAATATGACCAAGTGCATTGTCTGGTTAGACGCCCCTTAGGATTTTCACATTCCAAACTCATCGTTCACTTAATTGATTTCGATGAATGGGATCCACAAACACTCATTAGTACTCATTCTGAATTGATGCATGGCCAAGTCTTTTGCTGCTTGGGCAGCACACTTAAACAAGCCGGTTTCCTTGATGCATTTAAGCGTATCGATATTGATTATGTTTTATCTGTCGCTAAATTTGCTGAAGAATCATCAGCCGAAGGATTTTCTCTTATTAGTGCAATAGGCGCCAATGCTTCCTCTTCAAATTACTACACTCAAACAAAAGGAGAAGTCGAGCAACAAGTCCAACAACATCACATTCCCGCCATTCGTATTTTTAGACCCTCATTACTTCACGCAAAGCGTGCGCAATTTCGACTAGGAGAATATGTAGGATTTATGCTACTGACTGTATTGTCTCCGTTGCTACAAGGAAAACTGAAGAAATACCGTGCTATAAGCACTAAACAAGTGGCAAAAGCCCTTTACCTCACTTCTATAGAGGAACATGATGGGGTCGTTATTTTTGAAAGCGATGCCATTCAAAATTATTAATAATCAAGCGACTCGATCAAACAGGGTTAAAGTAGTGTGTAATCTTTAAACATGGCCCCTTGACCGTGATAATAACCTTGTTCATCGATAATATTCCAAACGATAGCGTTATTAATCATAAAACGTTTTCCAGTGGCAGAAATTCGAACACCTCGATATTGATCGATAAACCCTTGACGAGTGACTTGTTCCAATAAAGCATCGCGTTCTTCTTGCAATAAAGCCTCTGCCGAATACCGCGATGGCTGTTGAATAAAATCATGCCATGAATACTCAAATAATGATAACGCAAAACGATTAGCAAAATTAAAAATAGGATCAGCTTCTGTCCCATGAGATAAAATAGCAAAAGGCGCTTGATCTAAAACCTCAATCAATGGCTGAGAAGAAGCTTTAATTGGCAATAAGTCTTTGCCTGTTAATCGCTTAAAACTTGATAACATTCTCTCAGCATGTAATGCATACCAAATGTCTTTCAATGAACTAGATCCATTCATATTCTAGCTCCTCAATAACAACAAACAAAAGAGGGTTAAAGCAAACTAAAAATATCATGTTCTAACGCTTTAACCAATCTCTTGTTTGAAATATCGCTTTCTAAATTTTAAATTGGCTCACGAGCACAGATAACTCGTCTGATAAATGTGCTAATTGCTGAATGCCACGATCATTTTTATCTGCCAATGTATGAATATGAGATGACAGATCTGTAATGGTTATCACATTTTCATTGAGTGAGTTAACAACGCTACTTTGCTCTTCTGTGGCTGTGGCAACCTGACAATTCATATCGGCAATTTGTTGGATCACTTCGGTCACTTTTTGCAACGACTCACTGGCCTCAGTTGACTTATCAACACCCTGTCTGCTCGATTGGATCCCCACACTCATGGCATCAACCGCTTCTTGTGTGCCTTCTTGAAACTGCCCAATCACTTTACGAATTTCTTCCGTTGAAGCCTGTGTTTGCTGAGCAAGCTGCCTGACTTCATCGGCAACAACAGCAAAGCCTCGACCTTGCTCTCCGGCTCTTGCCGCTTCAATAGCGGCATTGAGTGCCAGTAAATTCGTTTGATCTGAAATACCACTGATCACATCAATCACGGTACTGATTGATTCGGCATGTTTTGCCAACTCGGTGATTTTAGACTCAGTTAATTGAATTTCAGAAGCTAACTCATTGATCACTGCGCTGGCGTCTTTTACGACTTCATTTGACGCTTGGGTATCTTCTTTCGTGACTTCTGTTTTTTGTGATGTAGACATGGCCAAACGAGAAATCTCATGCACTGTGGCTCCCATTTCATTAATCGCTGTGGCCACTTGCTCTGAATTAACTCTTTGATCTTGAGTGGTCTTAATTGTCTCTTCCGATGCAACAGAGAGATCCACAATGACCTTGGCTAAGGTTTTTTGATCTTTATCGATTCGCTTAATATCATTATGCAGCTTATCAACAAATGCATTAAACCCTTTCGCAAGCAAGCCTAACTCATCATTGCGACTGTCATTTAAACGCTGAGTTAAATCCCCACCATTATCAGCCATATTGCTTAATGCTAATGCCACATCATTGATAGGACGAGTTAAAAAATAGGTCACCCACAGCATCATTAACACAAAAATGCCACCAATAAGAAGATTAATGATCATGCTATAAGTGACGGTTTTATCCAACTCACTCATTAACTCATTCACGGGTAATTCAGCAAATAATTGCCAACTTAATTCCGGAATAAACACACTGGCTAAATAGTAAGTTTGTCCATTTTTAGTGGTTTCTTCCACAACAACATCGGTATTTTCTTGGTGTAATGTACGCGCAATGCTCTCATAGCCTTCAAGCATACTCACGAAATCACGATCTACTCTATCTAGCTGAGGGTGAACGGTAATGAGTCCACTCTCATTTGTGGTAAACACAAACCCCGACTGGCCAATTTGATTACGGGTCACAATATCAATGATATGCCCTAGCTCATATCCCATTCCTGCTATGGCAATGACTTTACCTTGTTCACGAACCAATACATTCACAAAAGCCGTCATACGTTTTGACACCATATCGATATCTAAATCCAGTGAAACCAAATCAGGATTTTTTAAACGTTCAAAAAACCATTGGTGTCCTGAGTGGCTCTCAAGCAAGGTTTCAGAAAAACCTGTATCTTTATAATATTTATTCTCAATAACAGAAACCCAGTAAACGGTACTGGCGCCATTTTCATCTTTAAGGCGCGACAAATAAGCCAAAATAGGCGCAATTTCACTTTCTTGTTCTCCCCTTAATGCCCAATCAATTAAAAACTGATTTTGAGCAATCCCCTTTGATAATGAAATAGGGATCTGTAATTCACTTGCGATCTTATTTTTGATTTTTTCTAATCGATTCGGTAATTCTTCGCTTTTTGCTCTATTTTCAACAATGGAACGAAAGATATAATTAGAAGAAAAAGTCGCAAAAATAATTGATGTTAATAAAGCAATGCTGGTGAGCCCTACTAATCCTCTTCGAATAGAAAAAGACGCTATCCATTTTTTTATATTCATACTTTCGTCCCTAACACGATTTTAAAATTGTGACCCTAAAGGTCTAAGACCTAGAATCTACAAAAACAACACAACACCACCGAATTGACCGATGAAATAGAAAAAGGATGATTATTTATACATTTATAATCAGTTGGTTAACAAACAAAGGCGAGCATTGTATAGATTTCACCACTAAGGTCAAATAGTAAAATTAAATTGTTTAAGTTAGATAACAAGCGACGCTGGTTTACTTCAGCTTTAATGACGTTTTAAGAATTGATTAAAATTCGGCTTTTAATTAGCGAGGCGTGTTCTTGACAAACCTCTTTAATAGCCAGAATAAGCGACGTGTTGGCTTTATTCGTTTTATAGGCTAAACCAATATGTTTTACTAAGTTCAATCCTTCAATAGGGAGTAATTGAATACCTGCCGTTTCTTTTATTTCTTGCCAATTCGGTAATAAAGCAGCGCCAATCCCCGTACTGACCAATTGCCAAGCATATTCAATGGTGCGTATATTTGCCCTATGTTGAAAATGGACTCCCTGATTAACCATCTCAAGTTTAAGCTTATTGAGTGCATCACAGGGCATTCGATAAATAAAAGGCATTCCATCCAACTGAGCAAGCTTCACCAGAGTTTGATCCGCCATTGACCAACTCGTCGGTACGGCCAATTGGTAATCATCTTGCCAAATCGGAATAAAACTCTCTTGACTGGTGACTGCATGAGTTAATACCACACGAATATCACATGGCTCTTCTGGATCCACTAAGGTTAGCTCTAAATGCTCAATTTTTTCTGAGATCTGCTTAATAAAAAAACTCATTCGTTTCGCCCCGAGTGAGCGCATTATTCCCAAACGCAAACTCACAGGTTGAGGGCTATTAGCAAAAAGCTGATAAATAGAGTGGGTATTATCAGTAATATCTTTTGCTAACGGATAGAGTTTATCTGCCGCCGCTGTCGGCAACACACCTCGAGCATGACGAATAAAAAGCGTAACAGATAATAATGATTCCAACTGCTGAATAGCTGCAGTAATAGAAGGCTGAGAAACAAAACATATTTTTGCCGCGGCACTAATACTGCCCTTATCATAAACCGCTTGAAAATATTTTAATGAACGTAACTCCATCATTCTCAATCACTTCCTTATTGCTTCTTGCTCAAGATACAGCCAAGAGGATAATGAGTCAATATAGCTAAATCCTTGAGCTATAAGAGACCACTATAGAAGACATAAAAAAATATTATTATTCAATAAACCATACTTTATATAAGGTTTTATATCCATCCATTCTTGCACGGAAAGATAATGACCTCACCCACAGCCTCTGCCAATTTGAACATTAAAATCATTGAAGAAAAGCACACACAAGCACCTCATTTAGTCGTATCTAAAGAGGATCTCGAACTATGTATGCAGCGTTATGAATACAGCCAAATAACGAGACAGATTATTCAGCAAGAGAATTTGTTGCCCATAGGCTTATTGAGTCGATTACACGCCTCTTATCCGCAACATTCTGGTTTTTTAGAAAACAAACGCTTTCTCTTTCATGGTAAAGATCACTACACAGGCCTGTCTGGTTTTCGTGAAGTCTGTGGCATTTTAGCGAAAAATGGCATCGAAATCGGTCATATTGCCGAGCGGGAGTTTTTTGTTGAAGTCTACCGCTTTTTAGCCACTCGCCATTCGTTAAACAGCATTAATTGGGACAACTATCAACAAGATCCGGTTTTTCAACTGGTGTTTGCTCAACCTGGCATGATTGAACCACAAACGACTGAACGTTATGTCAATGAAACCGATGCGAAAGCACGCACACAAATCGCCATTGAGTATATGGAAAAAACCAATCCTCACGATGGCAATCAGCAACTGAATAAACCTTGGTTTGAAAATGCAGCGGGTGAGATTGAGTTTCTTGACGGCTCTCAGCACAAATACCCTCAGTGCCAGCTCATTTTTGATAAAACCACCCAAAACTGTTTTTCTTTTTGTACTTATTGCTTTCGTCATGCACAAGTACGAGGCGATGAAGACATGTTTATTCAAAAAGATATTCAGCAAATTCATGACTATGTTCGTCAACATACTGAAATTACCGATTTATTGATAACCGGTGGTGATGGTGGCTACATGCCCGCTAGCCGCTTGAAGCAATATGTCATGCCTCTAATTCAAGATCCCAGGTTATTGCATGTCAAAAATGTGCGCTTAGCCACGCGGTCACTCACCTTTCAACCAGAAATGATCCTAAGTGATAAATATAATGAAATGTTAAAAGTGTTTGATATGTTGAGAGATAATGGTATTCAACTCGCTTGGATGGCGCACTTCTCAACCCCAAGAGAGCTCTTAAATCCCAGCACTATTGCGGCCATTCGGCGACTACAGAATCATGGGGTCAATATTCGCTCACAAAGCCCTATCATGCATCACATCAGCTTATTTACCAATGATAAAGGCGAAGTGGATGTCGATAAGTCCGCTAAAAATTGGATCCATCTTGCTGAAATATTGGGGATTATGAGTATTGGCTTTCATTCCATGTATTGCGCCCGCCCCACGGGTGAACATCATTACTACAGCGCACCACTGGCTAAAATCGAGCAGATTTTTAACACCATCTATCGCTCCTTGGCTTCGATCAATCGACCATCTAGACATATTTCCATGACGATTTCTGCAGGAAAACTGGCCATCTTAGGCACCTCAATCATCAATGGTGAAAAGTGTTTTGCACTGCAATTTACTGAAGCACGCAACATGAAATGGATGGATCGCGTATTTCACGCTAAATACAACGAAGTCGAAAACAAAATCGACTGTTTACTTCCCTTTGACACCCATGAGTACTTCTTTGAAAAAGAATTAAAACAAATCGAGACCCAATTGGCTGAAGCTTTGCAAGCAAGATTAGAGCACTAATCTCAATACCGAGGGCAACATTCTGTTCGTTGCTCGTATCAATCAACATACAGTCATAGAAAAATAATCCTCATGATAAATAAATTTTCCCACTCTATCACTGACATGATCAATCCCATTTTTGATGGTGCAAGCATAATGATCAGCGGTTTTGGTGAGGCTGGCAGCCCTATTGAACTCATTCATGCGCTGATCGATCATGGCGCAAAAGAACTTACCGTGATCAATAATAATACTGGCAGTGGGCAAGTGGGCTTAGCCGCACTCATTGCCAATGGACAAGTCCGTAAAATGATCTGCTCTTTTCCTCGAACGGCCAATTCAAGCGTTTTTCCGAAGCTGTATCGCGCAGGCAAAATTGAGCTTGAACTCGTGCCACAAGGTACACTTGCCGAGCGTATTCGCGCAGGAGGTGCAGGGATCCCGGCTTTTTATACAGCCACATCTGTCGGAACGCCACTAAGTCAAGGCAAAGAGACTCGGCGCTTTGAAAATACAGACACTGTGATGGAGCGAGGACTCACAGCCGATTTCGCACTCATTAAAGCCCACTGCGCCGATCGTTACGGCAATCTCACCTATCATAAAACCGCACGTAATTTCGCCCCCATTATGGCCATGGCAGCCAATACCACACTAGTGCAAACTCAACATAAGATTGAAGCTGGGGAAATCGATCCCGAATCTGTGATCACGCCTGGCATTTTTGTTAATCATATCATAGCTGTACCTCAACCTCAGCAAGAGTCATTACTTGTCGCTCAAGGACACGTTTATCCATGAAAACCAATAACAAATCAATTAATAAAGCACAAGATAATTCACAAGCTGTGTACCAAAAAAACCATGTTGTCGGCTGGACCAGAGAACAAATGGCCCAGCGAGTCGCCCAAGATATTCCCAATGGTGCATATGTGAATTTAGGCATAGGCATTCCTGAGCATGTCGCCCGCTTTGTGCCTAAAGGACGGGAAGTTATCTATCATACTGAAAATGGATTACTCGGTATGGGCCCTACACCTAATGATGATGAAATTTGCCTTGATTTAATCAATGCAGGTAAAAAACCTGTCACAGCCATTAAAGGTGCCGCCTATTTTCACCATGCCGATAGTTTTGCCATGATCCGTGGACAACACATTGATGTGTGTGTATTAGGCGCAATGCAAGTGTCTGAAAAAGGTGATCTTGCCAATTGGTCCACGGGGAATAAAGATGCGATCCCTGCCGTCGGCGGCGCAATGGACTTAGTGGCTGGTGTTAAAACGATTTTTGTGATGACCCAACACACCACAAAAAACGGAGAAGCCAAACTACTCAAACAATGCTCTTATCCCTTAACGGGTCAGCAAGTGGTCAATCGTATTTATACTAACCTTTGTGTTATCGATATTACTGAGCAAGGATTTTCCCTTATTGAACTGGCACCGGATGTGAGCTTTGCTTATGTGGTGGCGCGCACAGATGCAAAACTTATAGACAAACGAGATCAGCATGTTAAACAGGCCATCTCTCAATCACAAACCTCCCTTGTCTCTACCGTCTAAAGAGTCTCATTATGTCTTCTATTGATCAAAGCGCGCAATTGTTTAAACGCGCCCAAAACGTTCTTCCCGGCGGCGTGAGCCGAAATACGATTTTTAATTTACCCCATCCAACCTATGTTAGTCATGGCGAGGGCTGTTATGTTACCGACATTAATGGCGTGAAACGCATTGATTTTGCAAATAATATGGCCTCACTCATTCATGGCCATGCCGAACCTAATATTACCCAAGCCATCATCAAGCAAGTTGAAAAAGGCACAGCTTTCACTCTAGCTACCGAATTAGAAATCAAATTTGCCGAATTACTTTGTAATAGAGTCCCCAGCTTTGAGCAGATCCGCTTTGTTAATTCAGGAACAGAAGCCGTCATGGCTATGATTAAAACCGCTCGCGCTTTTACCCAAAAAACAAAAATAGCCAAAGTTGAAGGGGCCTATCATGGCAACTATGATTATGCCGAAGTCAGTCAAACAGCCTCACCAGCAAGCTGGGGAAATGCACAACAACCTAACAGTGTTGCTGTAGGACGCGGCACACCACAAAGCGCGTTAGATGATGTCATTGTTATTCCTTATAATGATATTGATAGAGCATTAAGCATTTTAGAGCAGCACAAAACAGCACTCGCTGGCATTTTAATCGATCCCATTTCACATAGAGTGGGCTTAACACCCGCCTCCCCTGAATTTATTCATGCCTTATACCAATGGAGCCGCGACAATCACAGCTTATTACTGTTTGATGAAGTCATTACTTTTCGAACTCGCTTTTCAGGTGCTCAAGCCTACTATCAAATTAAACCAGATCTAACCGCCATTGGTAAGATGATAGGGGGTGGATTTCCTGTGGGGGCCTTTGCCGGAAGGCGAGATATTATGCAAGTGCTCAACCCTAGCCAATCTCCTATTATATTGCCGCATTCGGGCACGTTTTCAGCCAATCCTGTCACTATGGTGGCCGGGTTCACTGCGATGCAATTATTTGATAACGCCGCTGTCGATAGACTTAATCAATTAGGTCTTTTAGCACGAGAGCGACTCACTCAAGCAATAGAGAATTTAGGCATTAAAGCCTGTGTAACGGGAGCAGGCTCTATGCTTAGATTGCATTTTAAAGCGCAAGCGCCTAGCGATTATCGTCAAAGCTACAATGATGCAATACAAAATCAGGCCACAAAGTCCTTACTTAACTATCTCTTTAATAATGGCATTATGATGATCAATACCTGCACGGCCATGCTATCCACCCCCATGACCGAAAAAGATATCCACTATTTAGTCGAGACAATCACGTCAGGTTTGGCTCAAATCCAACACCAATATCCAGAACTAAACCATTAATAAATAAGGATCCAACATGCTCAAGGATGTATACATTTGTGATGCCATTCGAACGCCTATCGCCCGCTACGCTGGTTCTCTTTCAACGGTTCGCGCCGATGATTTAGCGGCCATTCCCCTCAAAGCGCTAAAAGAAAGATGTTCATCACTGGATTTCAACCAAATCGACGATATTGTATTGGGCTGCGCTAACCAAGCGGGTGAAGATAACCGTAATATTGCCCGCATGGCATCGCTGCTGGCGAATTTTCCAAAAAGCGTATCTGGCGTGACACTCAATCGACTCTGTGGATCGGGACTCAATGCCATTGGCTATGGTATGCAGGCCATTAAAGCGAATGAGAGCGAGCTTATCATAGCAGGCGGGGTTGAGCATATGACACGCGCTCCTTATGTCATGGCAAAAGCCAATACGCCTTTTGAACGCCATCAAAGCCTGTTTGATACCACCATGGGCTGGCGATTTATTAATCCAGCATTTGATGCGCGTTTTGGCACACAAAGCATGGCCCAAACAGCAGAGAATCTTGCCGAGAAATATCATATTACTCGAGAGCAGCAAGATCACTTTGCCTTTTCCAGCCAATTAAAAGCGGCCAGCGCACAAGAAATGGGATATTTCACCGAAGAAATCATACCAATAACATTACAAACTAAAAAAGGCGATTCAATACGCTTTGATGCCGATGAGCATTTACGCTTCACAAGCCTTGAGAAAATGGCCAAACTCGCTCCGATTGTTCACCCACAAGGGACCATTACTGCCGCCAATGCATCGGGAATAAACGATGGCGCGGCGGCCATGATTTTGGCTTCTGAAAATGCACTTTGCGCTCAAAATCTCACGCCAAAAGCCAAAATATTGGGCATGTCCGTTGTGGGCGTCACTCCAAGTTTAATGGGCATTGGCCCCGTTCCTGCCAGCCAAAAATTACTCTCACGTCTTGGGCTGACCTTAAATGACATGGATATCATAGAGCTCAATGAAGCCTTTGCTGCCCAAGCCTTAGCCTGTATTCATGAAATGGGATTAAGTGCAAATGATCCGCGCATTAATCCTCAAGGCGGCGCGATTGCGTTAGGCCACCCTTTGGGCATGAGTGGCACTCGTATTGTGATGTCGGCAATGCATCAACTCATACGCAATCAGCAAAGATATGCTTTGTGCACTATGTGTATTGGCGTCGGTCAAGGCATTGCGATGATCATTGAAAATGTGCATTGAAAATGTGCATTGAAAATGTTCATTGAAAATGTGCATTGCAAACATGGCAAGAATGGTGAGCAATCTAGCATTGCTATTGCAGCCACTAGACTTGCCAATCGATAGCAGTTTCGCCAAGTGCGAGCAAATGACGATTCACTTCAGAAAAATGACGGCAGCCCAAAAAGCCTCGATAGGCCGATAAAGGGGAAGGGTGTGGGCCGGATAAAATTACATGCTGCTTTGCATTGATAAGCTTGCCTTTTTTTATGGCATGCCCACCCCATAATACAAAAATAATCGATCTAGTTTGCTCATTGAGGACCCTCAATATATTGTCCGTAAAGGTTTCCCAGCCCACTTTTGCATGGGAATGGGCTTTGCCTTGCTCCACGGTAAGTACAGTATTGAGCATCAATACACCTTGCTTAGCCCAAGGCGTCAAGCAACCATGTTGAGGGCTCCTAAACCCATCAATATCAGTCGCGAGTTCCTTATAAATATTGACCAAAGAAGGGGGGACTTTAATACCTTCTTTCACGGAAAAACACAAACCGTGTGCTTGATTGGGTCCATGATAAGGATCTTGGCCCAATAACACCACTTTCACTTTCTCAAGCGGCGTTAATGTCAATGCATTGAGTACCTCATTTTGTGGTGGATAAATTGTTTTTCCCGCTGCGCGTTCTGTGAACACAAAATCTGTAATGGATTGATAATAAGCTTGCGCTTCTTGCTCGGCTAAAAAGCTCTGCCAATGGGTATGCTTCTTGGTCATTCAATGGTGCTCAACAATAAAAATTAAAGGGTAAACCAAACTCGAATCGCTAATAAAAGCAATACAACCCCAGAGATTTTATCAATCAATCCCGCTTTCGATCTTAACTTAGGTAAAACGGCGCCATGGGAAAGCACTAACGCAATAAAGGTATACCAAAGCCCATCGACAACTAGCGGTGTGAGTACAATAAGGGATTGGCCAGTCACTGTGCTTGCATCCATCACAAATTGACTGAACAGCGCCACAAAAAATAAAATAATTTTAGGATTAAACAAGGAAATGGCTATGCCATCTCTTGCTGCAACAATGGCCGACGTATTTTCGCCTGCCGCGAGTTTATCAGCCATTCCCCCTTTAGAACGCAGCGCTTGTATGCCTATCCAAGCGAGATAGAGTCCGCCCATTAACGCAATACCATTAAACACTAGAGGGGCATGTTTTAATAAAGCCGCCAATCCCAATAAAGTGAGTAAAGCGTAAATACCAATACCGATAGAATGGGCCCAAGCACAGATAATGCCTTTAGCCCGCCCACCACCTAATGTGTGGCGTACCACCATAGCTAAACTCGGCCCCGGAGACATGGCCCCTAAAAAACTAATGGCCAATAAACTGAGCCAAGATGCTATTGTCATAATTGTCTTATCCTAATACATAAAATCAGGTCACATGAAACGTTCAACATTAATGTAACCGCAAAGTAGGCGCGATTTTAGCATTAACCCTTAACGGCAACCAATAAAATAAAACTGACCCGACAATACTCTCAGGCCTTAGAGCTAACCCTATAAAATTAACTCATCTTTGTCTTTGTCTTTGTCTTTGTCTTTGTCTTTGTCTTTGTCTTTGTCTTTGTCTTTGTCTTTGTCTTTGTCTTTGTCTTTGTCTTTGTCTTTGTCTTTGTCTTTGTCTTTGTCTTTGTCTTTGTCTTTGTCTTT
>NZ_CANLZC010000028.1 GCF_947495455.1 uncultured Shewanella sp.
TCCCCTGTAGTTCAGTTGGTAGAACGGCGGACTGTTAATCCGTATGTCACTGGTTCGAGTCCAGTCTGGGGAGCCATAGCTTATTAGCGTGAAAGTTAAAATGTAAGTTGCGATTCCCCTGTAGTTCAGTTGGTAGAACGGCGGACTGTTAATCCGTATGTCACTGGTTCGAGTCCAGTCTGGGGAGCCATTTATAGCATTTATCGATAGATCTTCTTAATATTAGCAAGATTATCAATACAAATCCTACCCGTTCTTTTATTAGTAACTCACTTGTTTTAAAAGAAAAAATCTCATTTCAACTTATTTAACTCCCTTCCTTACTAAAAATCACTCTGTGCTTATCATAATACTGACTACGACATAACCTATTGTTAATGTTTTCTGACTTCCACCGCTTTTTTAGACTATTTTTGAAGCGAACCTTTAAACCTTGTTCTGAATGTGTTGTTTAACGGGCTGGAAAAGCTGATAATAGAGGCAATATTATCTTAATTATGAAAAAAGATGAGCGAGTATCTTCTACTATTGATCAGCACTGTACTGGTCAACAACTTTGTATTGGTCAAATTTTTAGGCTTATGCCCCTTCATGGGGGTATCCAGTAAACTTGAATCCGCTATTGGCATGTCAATGGCAACAACCTTTGTATTGACCTTAGCCTCGATTTTAAGTTACCTCGTCGATCATTATTTACTACTGCCTTTCGACTTAGATTATTTACGCACGATGAGCTTTATATTAGTCATTGCTGTCGTCGTTCAATTCACAGAAATGCTAGTACAAAAAACCAGCGCGGCATTACATCGCGCCTTAGGCATTTATTTACCTCTCATTACCACTAACTGCGCTGTGTTAGGTGTCGCATTACTCAATACCAATGAACATCATAACTTATTTGAATCAGGGATCTATGGATTTGGTGCCGCTGTCGGATTTTCCATGGTCTTAATCTTATTTTCTGCTATGCGCGAACGGCTTGCAGCGGCTGATATTCCCAGTCCTTTTCGAGGCGGCGCAATAGCAATGATCACCGCAGGACTAATGTCCCTCGCATTCATGGGTTTTACAGGGTTGGTTAAATAGTGTTAACAGGTATTTTATTCGCCGTCATAGTGCTGACATTATTAGCATTGTGTTTCGGTTTTTTACTGGGGTTTGCCGCAGAAAAATTCAAAGTTGATGGGGATCCACTCACAGATCAAGTCGAGGCCTTACTACCACAGACACAATGTGGCCAGTGTGGCTATCCTGGCTGTCGACCTTACGCTGAAGCCATTACCTCTGGGGACAAAATTAACAAATGTCCTCCCGGTGGCACAGCCACAATGGAAAAGCTGGCTGCACTAGTAGGCGTCGAGCCTGAACCTTTAAATCAAGTAGAAGAAAGCAGCGTTAAAAAGGTCGCCTTTATTCGCGAAGAAGAATGTATTGGCTGTACAAAATGTATTCAAGCATGCCCTGTTGATGCCATTTTAGGCGCAGGGAAGTTAATGCACACTGTGATCAGTGATTATTGCACAGGCTGCGATCTTTGCGTAGCCCCCTGTCCTGTAGACTGTATTGATATGATCCCTGTAAAACAAACCCCTAAAAACTGGAACTGGCAACTGAACTCTATCCCAGTCACTGTATTAGAAGAGGATAAGTCATGCTAAGTTTACTAGAACAAATCGATAACGGTACACTATGGCAATCCCCAGGTGGGATCCATCCCCCACAGTTGAAATCCTTATCTAATACAACAAAGATAACAACACTGCCTTTAGCAAAAGAATACATAGTTCCCGTACCTCAATTAGGCGAACAAGCGACTCTCGCGGTCAATATCGGCGAACATGTCAACAAAGGCACAGTACTGACTCAAGGGCACAGTGCAGCTTATCTCGCCGTTCACGCCCCCACCTCAGGTACTTTGGTGGCCGTCGAAGAACGAGCCAGTAACCATGCTTCGGGTCTGCCAGTCTTAAGCTGTATCATTCAAGCAGACGGACTGGATACTTGGCGCGCTCAAGATCCCCTTCCCCATTACCAGTCAATACAAAATGACGAAATATTGGCCCGCATAAAAGAAGCCGGAATTGCGGGTTTAGGAGGCGCGGCCTTTCCAACTCATATTAAACTTAATCCTGTTAGTGATATTGAACTATTGATCATCAATGGTATTGAGTGTGAACCTTACATCACTTCAGACGATCGTTTAATGCGTGAGCATAGCCACGACATTTTGACAGGGATCGCTATCATACAAAAACTGGTTGAACCCAAACGCATCATTATTGCCATTGAAGACAATAAGCCTGAAGCGATTAACGCCATGGAAAAAGCCCTTAAACAGCATTCCATTAATCATCCTCACATTCGTATCACCCCTGTGCCCACTAAGTACCCTTCTGGTGGGGAAAAACAGCTAATACAAATTTTAACAGGCCAAGAAGTCCCTTCTGGTGCCATTCCTGCACAATTGGGCATGTTAGTGCAAAATGTCGGCACCGCCTTTGCTATTAAAGAAGCCATTATCGATGATAAGCCCCTTATCGAGCGTGTCGTCACCTTAACTGGTGGACGAGCTTCAAAGCCAGGCAATTACTGGTTACCCATAGGCACGCCAATCCATCATATATTGGCTTTAGGGCAAACAGGCACTTCCTCACAACCTATCATCATAGGTGGCCCTATGATGGGCTATATGCTGCCTAACATCGACGCTCCCATCATTAAAGGCACCAACTGCCTATTGCTACCTAGCCCGACAGAAATGCAAACAGAGCAACAAGAAAAGCCCTGTATTCGTTGTGGAGAGTGCGCCCAAGTCTGCCCAGCGTTATTGTTACCTCAGCAACTTTTCTGGCATGCTCAGGCAAAAGAATACGAGAAAGCCGCCAGCTATAACTTACAAGACTGTATCGAATGTGGCTGTTGCAGCTATGTGTGCCCCAGTGATATTCCTCTGGTCGAATATTATCGTGTCGCCAAATCAGCCTTACGGGAGCAAGCTAAAGACAAACAAGAAGCCGATTTAGCCAAAGAACGTTTTGATGCCAGAACCCAACGCTTAGAGGCAGAAAAAGCCGCTCGAGAAGCAAAACAACAGCAAGCCGCATCCAAACGTAAGGCTACTATGTCAAGTACAGACAGTGATGTGATTGCTGCAGCCATGGCTCGTGTAAAAGCAAAACAGAATAAAGAAAACTCAAGCGATCCGCACATGGATCAAAATACTCCTGTCAATTCAGCAGACAAGAAAGCACAAATTGCCGCTGCACTTGCACGTGCCAAAGCTAAAAAGGCTCAGGCAAAACAAAGTGTCAACCAAACTGAAGCTGTTGATACTGACGCATCCCAGGCAGCACAGCCAAATACGCCTGCCAGTGATAAAAAAGCGCAAATAGCTGCCGCCATTGCTCGAGCTAAAGCTAAAAAGGCTCAAGCAAACCAAAGTGTCAGCCAAACTGAAGCTCTTGATACTGATGCATCCCAGGCAGCACAGCCAAATACGCCTGCCAGTGATAAAAAAGCGCAAATAGCTGCCGCCATTGCTCGAGCTAAGGCTAAAAAGGCTCAAGCAAACCAAAGTGTCAGCCAAACTGAAGCTCTTGATACTGATGCATCCCAAGCATTTCAGGCATCTCAATCACCACAGCCACATACGCCTGCGCCTGCGCCGTCACTAAATACTGATCCCACCAGTGATAAAAAAGCGAAAGTTGCTGCCGCCATTGCTCGAGCTAAAGCTAAAAAGGCCCAAGCAAAACAAAGTGTCAGCCAAACTGAAGCGCTTGATACTGATGCATCCCAAGCATTTCAGGCATCTCAATCACCAGAGCCACATACGCCTGCGCCGTCACTCAGTACTGATCCTGCCAGCGATAAAAAAGCGAAAATTGCTGCCGCCATTGCTCGAGCTAAAGCTAAAAAGGCTCAAGCAAATCAAAGTGTCAGCCAAACTGAAGCGCTTGATACTGATGCATTCCAGGTATATCAGTCATCTCAGTCACCACAGCCACATACGCCTGCGCCGTCACTAAATACTGATCCCACCAGTGATAAAAAAGCGAAAATTGCTGCCGCGGTCGCTAAAGCAAAGGCGAAAAAAGCACAACTTGCATTACTTGAACAACAAGAAACACAAACTGACATCACTCAAACTGAAAATAACCACCAACCAGCAATACCGTCATCAGCCACCGAGTCACTGACAAAAAACATGTCCGTTGCCAACGGTACAGGAATAGACAGCGGTGTTATCGATAAAAAAGCGCGAATAGCGGCTGCGGTTGCAAAAGCGAAAGCAAAAAAAGCACAAGCTCAACAAGAGAATAAGGATTAACCGATGGCGTTTAAAATAGCCTCGTCACCTCACCTGACGCAACATAATCAAACTCACAAGGTTATGCAACGCGTTCTATTATGCGCTTTACCTGGTGTTGCCGTGCAATGCTACTT
Source organism: uncultured Shewanella sp. (assembly GCF_947495455.1). GTDB lineage: Bacteria > Pseudomonadota > Gammaproteobacteria > Enterobacterales > Shewanellaceae > Shewanella. The sequence goes on from NZ_CANLZC010000028.1 coordinate 4,447, forward strand.
CTTTGGTTTGGGGAGCTTGATACAAATTATATTAGCCATGTTAGTGGCTCTCATTTGCGAAGCAGGAGTCCTCTTTCTTCGCAAACGCCCTATTAAATCAACACTAAATGATAACAGCGCCATACTTACCGCGTTATTATTAGCGATTTCCATTCCACCACTCGCCCCTTGGTGGGTTATCGTTATTGGAACCATGTTTGCGATTGTGATAGTCAAACATCTCTACGGTGGACTCGGACAAAATATTTTTAACCCCGCGATGGCGGCTTATGTAATGCTACTCATTGCCTTTCCGGTACAAATGACGACTTGGGTACCACCAAGCTCTATTGCACTCAACCCTGTCGATCTGCTTCAAAGCGCACAGTTTATTTTTACCTCTATGTCACAAAGCAGTATCGATACTTATCAATTAGGCATCGACGGTTTCTCTATGGCCACACCACTGGATACCGTAAAAACCAGCTTATCCAGTGGACACACACTGGAAGAAAGTTTACTCAACCCCATTTTCCATGATGGATTACCCGTAGGCTGGTTATGGGTTAATCTGGCTTACCTTGTGGGTGGACTGACAATGTTAAAGCTGAAACTTATTCGCTGGCAGATCAGCCTAGGTGTGTTAAGTTCACTGTTTATTCTCAGTAGTATCGGCTTTTTACTGAACCCTGATTCACATTTAGGCCCCATAGTGCACCTGTTTAGCGGCGCAACCATGCTCTCGGCTTTTTTTATTGCCACCGATCCTGTCACCGCAGCGACCAGTGTCAAAGGCCGACTCATTTTTGGCGCTCTGATTGGTACACTTGTCTATCTCATTCGTAGCTTTGGCGGTTACCCAGATGCTTTTGCCTTTGCGGTTTTACTCGCGAATCTCTGTGCCCCCTTTATTGATTACTATGTTAAACCTAGGGCCTATGGCCACCGTACGAGTCATTAATGAAACACACCGATAAGAGAATAGCATTGTGAAAAAGTCCATGATCAAAAACGGATTAATCTTAGGCATTTTTGCCTTAATCTGTACGGCATTAGTCGCAGTGGTTAATGAATTAACCTCAGCACAAATTAAACAGCAAGAAACCCAGGAGCTCGGCCGCATTTTACAACAGATCATTCCGGCTAAACTGCACGATAACAGTATTGCAAAATACTGTATTCGTATCACAGCACCAGCCGCATTAGGCACAAGCGATCCCATGCCAGCCTATATTGCCACCTACAAGGGACAAGCAACCGCCATCGCCATGGAAACGATTGCCCCTGATGGATATAACGGTAATATTCGTATTATTGTCGGCATTGATTCAAACGGCGTCGTTTTAGGCGTACGAACGCTAGCGCAACAAGAAACACCCGGTTTAGGGGATAAAATTGAGATAAGAAAATCCGATTGGGTCAATACCTTTAAAGGCAGAGTGTTAAATGCTAGCACTGCCTCACAATGGAAAGTCAAAAAAGACGGTGGCGATATCGATGAATTTACTGGCGCAACTATCACGCCAAGAGCCTATGTCAAAGCCGTCAAAAATACACTCAACTACTTTAACCAACATAAAGCAAGCTTACTCAAACAAGCACCCAACTGCGAGACACAAGAATGATTAAATATCAAGCAGTTATCAAGGTAGCTCAAACGCCTAGAACGGCGATCAAATTAGCCAACAAGACGGCCAATAGTGGAACAGCATACAATTTCGAGACAACACTATGAGTGAATATAAAACAATTGCCTGGCAAGGGCTGTGGAAAAACAATCCAGGACTGGTTCAACTGCTTGGGCTTTGCCCTTTACTTGCAGTCACAGCAACCTTGACCAATGCATTAGGCCTTGGCTTAGCTACATTGTTAGTCCTCATGGGATCCAATATTTTAGTGTCTTTGGTGCGGGATTTTGTACCAAAAGAGATCCGTATTCCGGTTTTTGTCATGATCATTGCCGCTCTGGTGACAACAGTGCAATTACTGATTAATGCCTACGCTTATGGATTATATTTATCTCTCGGGATCTTTCTACCCCTCATTGTGACCAACTGTGTCATTATCGGCCGAGCTGAGGCCTTCGCCTCTCGTAATAACGTCTTCAAAGCCGCTTTTGATGGCTTTATGATGGGATTTGGCTTTACCTTAGTACTGGCTGTTTTAGGAGCAATACGGGAAATATTAAGTCAAGGCACCTTATTTTCAGGCGCCGATCAATTATTAGGCCCTTGGGCCAAAGGATTAACCATTCAACTCTGGCAAGTGGATACCAACTTTTTACTCGCCATGCTACCGCCCGGCGCTTTCCTTGGCATGGGACTATTGATAGCCTTAAAAAATGTCATTGACACCCAATGGGCAAAACGCCATCCCGTCACTTCTCCAGATGCCCCTAAACGCGCACGGATCACAAAAGTAAGTTAATTCAACATGAACAATGAAAAACGCCGAAAAATATTAGAACGGCTAAGAGCGAATAATCCCCACCCTAAAACGGAGCTTAATTTTTCAAGCCCTTTTGAACTTTTAGTGGCTGTCACACTCTCGGCACAGGCCACGGATGTCAGTGTCAATAAAGCCACTGATAAGCTTTTCCCCGTCGCCAATACCGCCCAAAGCATTTATGCCTTAGGCGTTGATGGTCTCAAAGAGTACATTAAAACCATTGGGTTATATAACACTAAAGCCGTTAATGTGATAAAGGCCTGTGGCATGCTCATAGAGTTATATGATGGTGAAGTACCTGAAAATCGAGAAGCCTTAGAAGCCCTGCCGGGAGTTGGACGAAAAACCGCTAATGTAGTGCTTAATACCGCGTTTGGCTGGCCCACCATTGCCGTCGATACTCATATTGACCGCGTGTCTAACCGCACTAAATTTGCCATAGGCAAGAATGTAGTTGAAGTTGAGAAAAAGCTGCTAAAAGTTGTCCCCGCAGAATTTAAAGTGGATGTGCATCATTGGCTGATCTTACACGGCCGCTATACCTGTATCGCTCGCAAGCCCCGCTGCGGCAGCTGTATTATCGAAGATCTCTGCGAATTTAAGGATAAAGTTTACCCTGAGGAATAACGCAAGATCGCCTTAATACGCAAATACACAGACTTGTCTCCCATAAAAAATGCGAGTCTGTGTTTAAAAAGCGACCTGAAATAACCTTCATTTGTTCGCCGCACATTTGCTCACCGTAATAGCCCTGCAGCCTCATTGTTCCTACTTCTAATCAAGCTCAGTATTTTAAAATTGAAACAGCAGTTAAACCTCATATACGCCGAATTTAGAAGCAATGTTCATCATTGGCTGCTTACTCATACTGCATGGCCGCTATACCTGTATCGCTCGCAAGCCCCGCTGCGACAGCTGTATTATCGAAGATCTCTGCGAGTTTAAGGATAAAGTTTACCCTGAGGAATAACGCAAAATCATCTTAACACGTAAATACACAGACTTGCCTCCCATAAAAATTGCAAGTCTGTGTTTAAAGAGTTATTTGACTTAACTCTTGATTAAAACAACGCAGTGAAAAATAGAGAAAAAAGAATCGCAATAAACACGACCGCCCCTATGGCTATTTTAAGTTCTGTTGGCATCACACCCTCCTTATTTATCGTCCTTTACACCAATTCTTGTATTTATGTATTCATGTCCTTTTCTATCCTGACACAGACTCTAACCTATTACGGTACTATGATAAATAAGCCTATAGCCGTAACAATATTCAGCCAGTCATAGCACTTTATAATATACAACCCGTCATAACACTTTAATTTAAATTATCCGTCTTAACCCACTCTGTGGGCGCCATTTAAACTGCTCTTTATTATGCTGATTTTCAACACTCACTTGAGTAAAACTATTAATACTAGAATAAGCTGAAAAAATTTGATTAAGTACCGCGCCAAACAAATACATATCACCAAGACAAGGAAAACCGTCAGGATCTAGCTTAATCTTCACATCAGAGCCTCGAATCATCACCCCTTTATATAGCCGATTAACCGGCTCTATCCACACCTCTTTTATTGCCTCTGTTCTTTTCGTATTGGCCAAGACTTTTGCTCTATCTGCAGTATCAATAAATACGTATAGCTTCAATAATGCCGTTAAGTTTTCAGCATCGGCTAATGTCAACTGATTCAAGTACAAATGTGATAATAAGCGCCAAAGCGTGTTCTTTCCTAATGGGCTTTCAATGGGAGCCGTTGGCGTGAGAATATTGGTAAACTCGACTAAGGCTGGCGACGACTCTGTCGGCAAACAAATATCACCAAATTGTAACTTTTCAGGTAAAGAAGCATTAGAGCAGGTCACTTTTATTGATAGCATTTCTCGATTTATTTTTTCCTCTGACGCCGGATAAGCAACGGATAAAAAGACTTCTGATCCAAAATGTAATCTTGCTTTTCGTCGCCGAAGTGAATAAACAGGCACCAGCTCAGCTTGGGGATTAAACATAGTAAATGGCTGATAGACACGCTCTTTAACACTTCCCTGCACAAAACCAACAACTTTATCAACCGCATAAACTTGATAGCCATCATGTCCACGGGTACTGGGCGTGATCTTATACTCTAAACGCTTATGATCCAGCAAAATACTGCTGGCATCGTGATTGAACAAATTAATTGCCGGCACGCAAAAAAGTAATAAATCATTGGTTGTAAATGAAACGTCATCCACGTCACTTTTCAACATCAATTCTATTGTAAAACCTTTTACGCCATCAAATTCCTTCAACCAATCTAGGCCTAATACATCGAAGAAGAGAAATTTTTGGGGTAATAAAAAATATTCTTGTAAAGAGCGAAAAGCAGGAAAGGAGTTCTTAGGATAGGGAAGCAAAGGTGAATCTTCAAAATCGGGAAATAATTTCAGATGATCTTTAACGCTTAAGGTGCGTTTGGCCCCGCCAGCCCTTAAGGCTAGCCCTCTGACTTTATTGTTTATCACCGAAAATTTATTCACTGCATGGTTATAGGAACCCGCAATATGAAATCGCAGCGACGACAGGTTTAAATCAGCCAAACTCCCCTCATCCACTGTAATATTAATGGAGAGTTTATTACCCTCTTTATTCACACTGCTGACATGTAAAGGGTGTAAGGTGATCTCATCCGTTGTGGTAAATAAACAGCTCACCCCATCCACTTCTTTCGCTGCCAATTCAGTCCCAGACTTCACAGTCACAGTATCAGTGACACCACGTTTAGTATTAAAGCGCATTATCGTCGCTGAGGGTAAGGGGCGCAAATAATGAGGAAAAATAAGCTGGGTTAAACCATGGATCACCTCAGGGAAATCATCATCTAACCTTTCTTGTACTAACCCCGATAAAAACGCACTCCCTTCTAGCAAACGCTCGACATCAGGATCGGCATATTGTCCAGCAAGCATGGGGGCTAATGCGGGATGTTTAAGTGAAAATTCTTTCCCTAACTCATGTAAATAAGATAATTGCTGTTGGTAATATTTATTAATCACAATATTGCTCACCTATCAAAACAGTCATTAAAAAGCTGAGAGCAGCCTGAGTGAAAAAATGCCATCCCTCATAACTTATTTTGCGAATTCAACTTTCAACCATAAAATACTTCACTGATAAGATAAGCCAGTGAGATCCCCATCAAACAGTTAACGGCTAAAATTCACACTCAATGTGTTACCGCTATGGGATACATGAGGTGCGCGAGACATATCAGACTCTCTTAACCACAACACGCTTCGAACAAAACCATCATATTGAATTAAAACTACTTTTTCTACAGGCCCTTTTTCAAAGCGCCAAATATTTTTCGTATCAATTCCCCAATTCCCTTGAATATCTAATACCCAAGCTTTTTTCTTATTCACAAAAAAGCCAGTCCACCTAACTTTTTGATAAGATAATTGAAATTGAATCGTATCCGCCTTATTCGATGCCTTATAAGACACGTTTGTCACATAAGCTCCTTGCTTAACCGGCGCTTTTCCTGCTTGCTCAGCCACTTTATCAGTGACTGTCGATGGCGCTTGCTGAGTCTCAGGCACAGATGCTGCGGGTTCACTAATGGTTTGTTGAGTCACTTCCTCTTGTTTAACCGCATTATTCATCGGTGCACTGGCAACACTTTCTTCTTTCACAGAATGGGTATTTTTCATCACATTCTGACCGAACTCACTATTGTGTTCAGATGCCGTTTGTGACTCTGTTGGCGCCTGTTTGTCACTAGGCGTAATAAAAAATTGTGATTTTAATGCCTCATATTTTTCTGCCACAAAGCCTCTAAATTCCGTCCCCATACCCAATTGAGATTCGATAGCCGACTTTATAGGGATGGTATTTAACCGGTAGCCAGAGCCATAAATAGTGATAAAAACAGTACAGATTACGACAAAAAACCAAACGCCAAATAATACCAATGACACCATACGTTCGTACGTTACTCTCATAGTTACCTCACTGAATCTACTGAACACTCGGCAATAGTCAATGGCACACTTAAACTATTACTTTTTGCCAGTGCGATAATCGGTACGCCACCATTAATCTTATAGCTCAAGGTTAACCACTTCATTCCCATTTGCGTCAACTCCTTCTCATGCACAGGAAAATCAGAGGGTATAAAGGTTTTCTGACCCGTTCTAAAATCAGTCAAAAACTGTTGAAAACCTAACTGTCCTGAATACGTCTTAGTGACATTCAAGCCATCGAAATTAACATCTAAAGTTGTGGTTCCACAATTGGAAGGATCCCAATTGAATGTCTGACTCGCATAAAAATTATAATTATCAAGTGAAATTTCGCCTGACGCGCATTGAAGCTTTAATGTCACAGATTTAGGTTTTAAAGTCGCACTTCCATTAATGCTCATAGGCACATTCGCTATTGTCACATTATAAGAACTTTGGACTTTCTGCTCTAAATAAGCCCCTCTCTCAACAAATTGAAAGAAGTCCGTTTTAAAAGGAATGGATAAACCTTGAAAAGATTTCGGATGCCAACCATCGGCACGACGCTCAACAAAGCCTTTTGCTGGACCATCAATAAACTTCGACAGTAACCCACCTTTAGTAAACAAACGTGACTCTTGTTCATCAGTGGGAATGTATTTTAAAGCACCATAAACATCACTTTCCCAATAATTTTGCAATGCACAAGCGGCTAACTCCATCTCAGCAGATAAGACAAATTGCACGCTATTTCGATAAATATCACCCGCATCAAATTGCGTATTTTTATCCTCTAAAATTCGATCTAAACTATCTGCCGCCATCATAGTTTGCGTAATAGGAGACTTAGGATCGCTATTGGATAAAACCTTTGACGCACTATTGAATGAGGCATTGATGGTACTCACATCAGGCACGATATCAGAGAGTCCCTTTTGAAATTGCTCATAAGCAAGAATACCGTCATTCACTCTCTTAAAATAAACAGGATCGGAGATGTTACTGACCGCACCAATGATGGCATTCACGCCTTTTTGAATATCTTTCGACTCATTCTCTTTTTTCTCCCAATAATCCTTAATAATGGCTTGAGATAACATTAAATCATCAAGATTAACGGAATAAATAGGCTGTATGGCTTGCAATTGTTCAAGCATTTTTTTCTGCATCAGCATATAAGGGTTATCTTTACTCGCCATGCGCTGCATGATCAATCTTTTATCTTCAAGAGTAAGGCCTTTAGTTGATACATTAAATTGCCGTGCAAAAGCTTGCCATTGCTGCACATATTCCGCGCCATATAAACTCCAAAAACGATTGATTTGCACTTCAACGGTTTTATCATTACTGGTTGTCTTTAAAATCCTAATGAGTTTTTGAATCGCGCTATAGCCATCTTTGGTATAGGCCCCCGATAAAGAGCTATTAGATTTAAATGTTTGAGACCAAAAGTCAGCCGCTTCCACTGCCACAGAATTATGAGCCGATCCCGCCCAAGTGGTGATCCAATTCCAATCTTGACGATTTAACACCACATCGCTTAACGCACTGCGCGTCGTTGAAGCCAAGTATTGCAAGGTCTCAGGATCCGTTTGCCACCCGATATATGCATCATACAAAAGGGCAAAAGTAGCCTGGTAAGAAATCTCAATCCCTAACAAACGCTTATCTAAGGTCATCCACTCTTGATAGCCTAATCCATCTTTTTCATGAGGGATTTGGCCCAACTTTTCTTCAATTTCTTTCAATCGCCAAGCGAGATGTACGATCGTATCACCCACAATAGGCGATGACGTTTCTTTTTCCACGTGTTTTAAATGAGAATATAAGATTTTATCCGTTGCAGGCAAGACAGAATCAGCAAAACGTTTCACCAAAAATGCTTTTGACTCTTTAATCGCGCGTTTCAGCGCCCAATCTAAACCAAACTGAGGAATAGGCCAATTATTATAAGCCTGTTCAACATCCGTAATGGTACTGCGCAAGCTTCCCAAAGCCAGAATATCATCTAACACCTGACTATTAGGGGTTTTACTCGCTTGAACTTGTTCCTGTAATTGCGCCATTAGCTCATGATCTTTCGAAAAATTCAAACTGGCAATGGCCACAAAACAAAAAGTTAATAATAGAAAGGTAACCAATGCGATATTGGCACTGATTGTCTTCCACCTTAAAAACTCTTTAATGGGTTTAAAGACATTACGATGGGTTGGTAACACACTAGAGAAAAAGTCATACAAAAATAAACCACTGCCTTTATTCTCATCTTGAATGTCAATCCCTTCCACATCAGGCAGTAATTCACCAATAAATTGACTCTTTTCTTCACCTGGCTGAACCGCACTGGAGAAATACAAGCCTTTCAATAACACCGCTTCATGGTATTTACCGCTACTAAAAGCGCTATTAATAAAAGTATTTAACGCGCCTTTTAAAGCGAATAACTCAGAAGACAATAAAAAGCGTTCGCCACCTTTAATATCATCCAACACTAACAGGTGATTATCCACTTTATTGGTAATATCTGCGACGGCTTTATCCACAAACCCTGTTATATCATCTGTATTTTCAGCCGTATAACCAAAAGCCTGTTTCTGATCATCAGCAGAGAGTTGCTCAGCAAAATCACAAAAGCCGTAAATCATATCGGCTTTAGTCACCATCAAATAAACCGGAATGCGAGCGCCCATAATACGCATCACTCGATTAATTCGACCACCGATATGGCGTCCGTAGTCTCGTAATGCTTGCTCATTATTATCGAGAAGTTTTTCAACGGGTAGAGTGATCACTAAACCATTTAATGGCTCTTTTTTTCGATATTTTAACAATAAGGCTAAAAATTCAGACCACTCTTCATCATCTGATTTTTCCGTTAATGGCACAGCATAACGCCCCGCGGTATCAATGATAATGGCTTCTTCAAAAAACCACCAATCACAATTTTGCGTATGCCTTGCGCCGTGAACAGGCCCGACACCAGAAAGAATGGACGTCAAACCAGAGCGATAAATCGCACTAGACTTACCCGAATCTGTTTCACCAAAGACCACAAACCAAGGCAGAACATAGAGGGGGTTGCCTAAATTTTTTAACCTTGAATCCCTTAATGTATTAACGCCTTCCAGCCAGCGTTCTTGTAATTGTAACTGTCTGAGCCTGTTTTCTTCTTTGGCCGATTCAATCAAACTGTTGTCATATTCAACAACTCGATTGACAAAAGCTCGCTCCCTATGCCTTAAAATATAAACACGAATTAAATAAATTAAGCCAACAATGCCAGCAATTCCAGACAAAATGGCCGCGCCAATCCACCATGGCCACGCCTTTAATGAGACCAAATAGAAAACGCCGCCAGACACAGCCACAATTAAGATAATGATGAATAGAACCTTTAATAAGGTCCATAAGAATTTCCTCATTAAATGCCCTCTCGTGTTGGTAAACTAGTAAAGTACATATTTATCGCATATGGTTGAATATAAATAACAAGACTCATCTTATTCTGCCCCCATAAAGACTAAACTAAGTTAAATAGCAGAACTTGATACAATATAAAGATAAGTGCTGAGCCCAAAACAGCACTCAAAATCAACATCAACATAAAAAAGTCTAACCAACGCCATTGAATTAAAGGCTGACTTTTATCCACTTTCGACAGTGTATTAAATAATGCCCCTTCTGTGTCTGGCGCCAAAGCTTCTACGACATTTTTCTTAATGGACAATAACTCTTTTTTATCACTTTCAAAATATTTACCTTCCACTCCCATCGTTAAACAACGAGCATAAACATGGAGTACATTCTTGATGGCTTGTTTCGAATAGGCGTCATTGGGTGTATCATCAATAGCATAAAACTGACTTAAGATATTATCTAATCGGCTAAAAAATTCTTCACCACCACAATGTGTATTAAAAAATCGTGCTTGTAATGGCACCCAAGGTTGGGATTTTGCCCACTCAGACAAGAGTAATTTCTCATCAGCCCAAGTGTAGATAGCGAATTTCGCATCATCAAAAAAGTCATCTCGACTAAACAACTTCTTGGCTTCTTTATCAGCCTTTTCTCTATAAGTATCTAAATACTCGGCAATGTCATTTTCAGGAATACTATATTGACCATTATGTACAGACAGAACTGCTGACATAAAGGGTTGATAGATACTTAATATGTCCATAATTAGCCTCGAGTGACGTAAAGTGTTGCTTGGCAATCAGCATCACTAACCCAATACATACTTAACTTCTTATCGTCTCGAACCGCATTCCACAAAGGAGAAGAGACATCAATTTCGCAATACACACCTTGCTCATTTTGCGGTAAGCTCATAGGCCTGTCTTCAAGCAGTTTTAGCGGGATCCCTGAGACAGCATGCGCCAATAAAGAGGATAATGATCCGGTAGAGGATAAACGGATCATGCGAGATAATTGTTCATTAAACTGTGATTCTGTCACGCCAGTAAAGAGAATACAGTAGCGATACTCTTCTTTCAGTGAACCATCGGGTAATGAAAGAGACCAAATCCCTTTTTGCTCCTTAAAAGGAAGTACATACTCGGGGCCCACCATAATGCCCTGTAAAGAGCGATCAATTTGCTCAACCAATATAGAAAAAACATAATTGAGTTCAGTATGTTTATACTGAGGCCAACGCTGATTAAGTTCATCATCCGCCACTGAAATATCAACAATAAAACTACTCATTTCAGCGACAATTTCACATAAAGCTGACCACACATCGCGAGGATGAATGACAGGGGTTTCAATCACATTCTGTATTAGCCAAGCACATCGATTAAGAGAACGAATAGCCAACAAAATTTCATATTGACCTTGAGCACTTTGTTGGCCGAGTGTATTAGGCTGTTTAAAACGCTCTAATTGTCTCGCTCTAGAGACGACTTTGGCACTCACTTCTTCCAATAAGTGATCTAAACGTGGCCACAGTCTTGCGTTGACTAAAGGAGGAATAAAGGATTTATGAAAACGAATGTCATTACCATCTTGTTCTAAAACCGCAATGGGCATAAGCATATAATCACCTGCCGCTTCGATTTCATCTTCCCAAAAAAACTTCAATAGATATTTTAAGGGTTGAGTATGACCTTCAACCCCACTTGAATATAAGTCGGGCACGGTTTCAGGCGTTTCATTCACAATAAAACGAGTATCCAGTGTGGGCGATAAAGCTGAGTCATCAACCTCAACAACATTGCTTCTTTCGCTATCCCATTGTTTTAAACCTAAATAAACCTTAAAAGATTGTCCCGTTTTTACCCACTCATCATCAAAATAACGTGAAATGACTTCCGCATTATCAGGAATACTGCACAAAGAACCATCTTGAAAAAGGATTTCGCCACTGGAAAGCACCAAACGCTTATCCAATAATGCATTAGACTGTATTTCTAAGGACAGCACCCCCCACATGTCATTATGGAGTAATTGGGCTGTTCTTGACATTTTTTGCTGATGAAATTGAGACTCCAGCTGGAAATGTTGTGGCTGTAATAATAAGCCCTGATGCCAGTAAACCTGTTTATTCACTTTCAAATGGTGACCTCACTTACTGTTTTTTTTAACTTTATCATTTTGACGTAATGTATCTTCATTAAAGGTCAAAGATACAGAGAGTACTTCGGGGGTATACCAATCTTTAGACCACCACCACATACCCGTTTCAGATTTCTGTACTGGCACATCATAAATCGCTGTCGTATTGGATCCTTTATTGGCATAGCCCGCCACCACAGCAAAAAATTTCGTTTTATCGAAACGATCAAAACTGCCTATCCATTTTGAATCAGGTTGTAAAAAAATACGTTCACTTTGCGTCACACTGTTATCAAAACGATTGCAGGCCAACATAATATTGATACCATTAGCCGTTGAAGCATATTCGACAAATTTCGCCTTATCAGAAAGCTGATAGACACATACCATTAAGCTGTGAGCTTGTCCGTCATACCAGTTCAATTTATCCGTTGATGAAACACTCATTTTTATTGCTTTAGGTTGCCACTGCCACTTTATTGCATCCGGACTAGAGGCAGGTGTACCAGCCGTTTGCGGTTTAGGCTCACTGGCGCACCCCACCAAGAATATTGAGATAAAAAAAATGAGGTATCGATACATAATACTGTTCCTTAAAATATTATTTCTACATCGAGTCTTGTAACATGACTAAAAATAACACCGATACAAGTCTGCATTCTCATTCTTAATCGGGCTTTCGCCAAATAACATCGACTCAGGGATCCCTTTAATTCGAATATAATAACTCTCTCCCGCAGCTAACGGGTTTTCGACACCCCAGCCAACAAACTCAATGCCATCCACTTCCAATTTCATTCCCTTGTAAGGATAAGACAAGATTGCCTTTTGTGGTAGTTTACCTGAAGGCCCCACACCGTGAGCATCAATCTCCGCTCCGTTGAGTGCAACCATAGCACCTGACCACTCTTGATTCATAGGGCCCACTTCAAACCAAGTTCCCACTCCCATCATAGCATGGCAATTAAGTCGATACTCAGGCTCAATCACAGGTAAAGCCTTAGTAGTAGAGGCTAACACTTTTACACCTAAAACCGCGCTACTGACAAATTCACACGCAGAAATATATGTCGATGCCGACACAAGATCCGTTTGCGCGATGCCAGTAATAAACACAGGAAAAGCATCCCCTTTCAACAGCCTTATTTGCATTAAAGTCAAATTCAATGAAAAACGATTCTGTGCATTATTTAATGATGCTGGAGACATCAAAATAACCCAAACATCTGCTGTTTTTAATTCTTCAGTGGGCAGTTCCCACCCTTTTTTATCGTCATATTCAGGCCAAAAATGACCGCTCACATCCAAACCATATTTATGCAGCGCAGTAAACGTCGCTTTAGAGGCAGCTTCATCCCTATCAAATGCACTGATCCAAACTTTTTTTTTCATGAATTATCCCCTAAAACACGTTATTTATATACCAGCACTTTCACCCAGAGTCACCATAGAGGCTTGATGAATTGTCAGCGCCCCTTCCATCAACACATTCACCGTAGCCGTTGCAGGATTACTCATAGTGCCTTTGAATATATTCGAATATGAAATAGAACTCACAGCAGTCCCTACAAGTGTATTACAAACATCAGGAAAACATACATTCATGCCACCTAACGTCGTATTTGCAAACACCATTCTCTCCTAGCTTAATTCAATCCATTAAGCTAGCCTAAATGGATTTTTTCAGCATCCAGCACCATTTGCTCATCTGCAGTAGTCACCACATTTTCAGCATGCACCTGAAGCTCACCTTCCACTAAATGACGACTACTGCCTGTTTGTTTCTCATCATGATCACGAATAACCTGAAAACGTTCACCTAAACGAGAAAGCCACATCTCAACAACATGATCCACTTTATCAGCGACGACATTCATCAATTTGCTGATCACATGGGTTTTATTCGCCACTAAACTCGCATCTTGACTTTGCACTGCTAACGTTTGACTACTACTGGTAATCGCATCCGCTTGCAAATTTATATTATTCATGGCTTGGGTCGACACATCGCTCCCCGATAAGTGTAGATTACCCTTTACACTGAATGATAAATCGCCTTGATGATTGATTTGAGCTTGATTAGGATCTTGCTGTATTAAGACTGACAACAACCAACCTTGATGATTCTTATCGATAGCCACAAGACAAAGATCCCCTTCACTGGGTTGTAATAAACACCCAGCAGCCAACTTAACCGAACAGGGTTTGCCAACCACAGAGACGGTAATATGCCCTCTATCCGTTGCTGTACTTTCAGACAAAGACACAACCGTTCCCGTTTCCATCTCAAAATGACTTAAACTGCCTTTCACAAATGGTATTGCATTCATTTTACACCCCTTTAGACCATTGCTCTGCTTCAGCTCTATCCGGATCTGTCCCAGTCGCACCTAATTTATTTGCATTTCCCCAATACGTATTTTGCATTAACGTCTGGTGAAACTTTGCTCCCATTAAATAAGCCCCGCTAAAATTCGCTTCCGTTAAATTTGCATGGGCAAAATCAACATACTCCGCGGTTATATTTTTGAAACACGTTTGGTAAGCCACCGCCGAAGTCCAAATAGACTGAGATATATTCGCGCCAGTCAAATTTGCTTGAGACACATCAGCACCTTCAAAACAACAACCATTACATACCGCAGCCTCTAAATCAGCCCTCGATAAGTCCGAGCCCATAAAGGCACTAAAACTGGCTTGTACACTACGTAATTTAACCCCCGTCAACACACTTTGATTGATATAACAATGGGCTAAATAACAATCGCTTAAATCCACCTCATGTAAATCACATTCATTCAATTGTAAGGCAAAAAAGTGCACTTTTTCAAAATGGTTTGTCGATAAATCAATATTGGATATCGAAGACTTTTCAAAATGGGTGCGCACAAATATAGAATCAGTCAAGGTCACTTTTTGAAAAGCTGATTTTTGAATGTGGGTATCAATAAAATGAATATGCGAAAGCTGCGTTCCCGTCATGGCTAAGGTTCTTATACGAGTAGCACAAAAATCAATGTGTTTTGCGCTGCCCTCTTTAAACACACTTAAGTGATGTACCGCCCCATTAAAGTTCACTCGCTCTAATTCACATGCCGTGAATGCGACTTGCTTACATTGTATTTCTTCAGCATCGACATTATGGAATCGGCACTCATCAAAAATGACCCCTTTAAGCTGACTTGCTGACCAAACTGTTTGTGCAAATTCACAATTTTTAAAACGGCATTGACTGAAATTAACCCCGAATAAATTAGCTTGAGTAAAATCACAGTCAACAAAAATCACTTTCTTTAATGTAATACCAGACCAATCTTGTCCACTAAAATTGACATTTTGATGATGGCATTGACGCTGCAAATTATCGACAAGTTCAGTCTTGCTCATTCAAGTACTCCTGCTTATTCGCTAATAAGGTTGCCTTGAAGTTACACCCTTTAACTTGAGTACTGCCCACGACCACATTGCGTAAATCACTATTGTATAAATTACTTCGATTTAACGATGCGGCCGTTAAAGTCGAACGCATAAAGTTCGCTTGCATAGCGTTCATGTCATTCATTTGCGCCCCTGTAAAATCACTGCGCATACACATGGCTCGCTTTAAATTAGCACCATTAAAATCAGCTTGAACAGCTTGAGTATTACCCATATAAGAACGGGTTAAATCACTATTACATAAACTGGCATGAGATAAATTAACATCGGCTAAATTCGCCTGACTCAAATCACACTCTTTCATATTGGCATTCACCAAGGACGCAGTGCCAAAACGCGCATTGACCATAGCGGAGCCAGAGAAATTAGCGTCATTCATTGTCGCCCCCCAAAAAAGAGCTGAAGGCAATTTCGCATTTTGCCAATCACTTTTCAACGCAGAAACCTTAAAGCACTTGATCCGCTCAGCATCGACTCGTTTGGCGCTCACATTGTCCATCTTGGCATGTAAAAATGCGCCTTTTGTTAATATGCTATCATCAAATTTGGCCGACGAAAAATTCGCTTTAACCGCCATGATATTCTCTAAATTCGCATATTGAATGCTAGCATCACTAAAATCAGCCGCTTTCACCATCGCATTTTTAAAATTGGCACTGGATAACTGCGCTTCCTTAAATTGACTCTCACCTAGTAAGGCTTTTTCAAATGACGCCCCATGGGCATTCACTTTATCAAAAATAGCCTTACTTGCAATCACATTAGCAAACTGGCACTTTTCTAGATTCGATTGCGTAAAATTCGCTTCATTTAATATTGAACGAGAAAAATCCGCACCAGATAAATCTAACATAGACAAATCCACATTCGATAAATCTTTCTCAAAAAAAGATAAACCTTTTTCATGAAAGTCAATAACTTGTTCTCGAGTCAGTTTTTCAAAACGTTGATTATCGGTTTTTTGCTGTTTTAATTGCGCCAACCTAGGCTCAGCCTCTTCAGCCAAAGCTGACAACTTATCTGTGACACCTGTGAAAGTATCTCCAGCGGCTTTGAGTTTATCCAATGCCGCTTTATCGGTGATCTTTTTACTTCCTGTTGCAATGGCCTTTTGTGCATCACTGCCCATTTTTTTCACTTCAGCCGCAAGAGACAAACCACTTGGTGCAGGCGCTTTGACATTACTCAGTGCATTCAATACTTTTTCACGGGTTGCCGCATTCGGTACATTATCAAACTGAGACTTTGCCTTTTCAAATTGCGAAAGCACCATTTGTTCAGGCGTCATGCCTGCAGGGATCCCCATTTCAGCGGATAATTTATCTTTTTGAAAAGCATATAAGGCGTTAATATCCACTTTAGGTAAAGGCGGTTTCTCTTGCTGCTTATTCGTCGACTCAATCAAAGCCGCCATATCATTATCAACTGGTAATAACTCACTAAACCAAGATAATAAATCAATGGATTTTCGATAAGCATTCTGTATTGAAATATCATCTTTCAAGGCGATCACGCTAAGATCAGGAAAAGCCTCTAACCATGGGGCAGTATCTTCTATGCCTTCTCCATATAAAAACAAGACATGACATTCATCAATAGCCGCCTGAGCCTCATCAGACAAGGTTTCCTGTACACTTGGCATTTCAATCACATTCGCCATCATGTGTAAATCTTGAGCCAATAGCCAGCCCATGGCTCTATCTTGACAAAGGATCACAGGATTACCAGGCACAATATCACTATGCCACCCCTGAGGCTCACTGCCTTCAAGCCAAACGCTATTATCTGCATTGAATAAACTGGGCCGACTCATCAATGCACTGAATTCACCCTTTCGATATTCTGGGATCAGCCACCCCGCAGGCACAGTTAATACTTTTCCAGCTTCCAGCCCCCATTGTTCACTGCGATATAACACCGGTGATGCTAAATAACCTAGCATAAGCTTTTGGCTATTAAGCATACGTAATCCCGCAGAGGTTAATGTTTTTGCTTTCGGCTTCATCCCTTCAATCGCTAACGCAATCAATTGGCTTGCTTCGTCATGCCAAGGGTTATCAGCCAATGGGGACTCAATTTTAGCAATACTCGCTGCAATCTCTTTTTCCGCTTTAGCTAATTTAATGGCTGAATCAGATGTCGTTGCTTTGGGTAATTTAATTGACTTTAATCCCTTAACCGCTTCACTTTGCACATTTTTAATTTGGGCATCCATGGCCGGCATTTGGTACTTCATGGATGCAAACTTTGTGATCCCTCTGTCAATACTCGCAAGTGCATCTGGCGGAACAGGCATAGTGGCCAATTTTGCTTTCATATCGATAAGTTGTTGCATGCTTGCATCAAGACGCTTTGGTGTTTGGGCGATTAAATTGTCAATCGACGTCTTAGGTTTAGGTATCTCACCTTTTGATTGGGCCACTTTAAAGTCAATATAACTGGGTGTGTCTTTTAAGGTTTTCTTGCCATCTTTTAATAAAATTTTCGCTTCTGCAAATTTTTCTTTCGCTGCTTTGACACTTTCCGGCTCCATGGCCTTTGATAATTTATAATTCGCAATATAATTCGCATAATAAGCGAGTGATTTAGGCTCACTTTGATATTCTTCGGAAACCAGAAGTACATCTTTAACATCTAACGCTTCGGCATCATTAACAGCAATCGCCCCTCTAAATATCATCACTCCTAATTGCTTTTCTGGGAAAAACCAAACCGTATCGCTTTGCAATTTAACTTCAGAAACAGCATATTGATTAGCTTCAAGTGCATGGCGAATAAAGGCACGAGGCTGATGACAAGGTAATACCCCTGTGATGGTTTCATACTTAGGATGAAGGTTAATTAAGCGGTAATCTTCCCCACCAACAAAATCAGCCTCAACGCGCTGATCTTGAGAAGACTGATTAAAGAACAACCAATTAAAGTCATTAGGAAAAGCAGGCCACTTCTCTCTAAACCAAGTATCATTGTAAGTGCCCATGCAGGCAGCACGAATAGGATGATCGATGGCTAATGGTAAAAATGAGGCGGGTTGTTGATGCAGGCTTTCAGATACAACCTCTTTATTATTGTCTGCATAAAAAACATTAGCTAAAGGCGCATTTTCAACGTATATTCCTTGACCTATGGGATTTTCGGCAACCTTCTCTCCTCCCCAAGCAGCCTTCCAAGTCAAGGCTTTTTCAGTAAAAGGCTGAGCATCACTTGGGACCAATTTATCTTTAATACGTACCCAGTGCCTATCTCCATACACATCTAATTGTTTTTCTTTACCTGCCAAAGAAGCGGCAACACGAACAACTTTCCTCGGTGTTTCACCACTAAAAGCCTTTCCCGATAATAACCATTCCGCTTGCACTTTAGGTAAGCCTGCGTCAAATATCTCACCATTTAGACTTTCTGTGACAATTGGCCACAATGATTGCTCATCAACAGCTTGATTGGAATTCAATAAATCAAACCCTAAAATCATACTTATGGAAAAGTGCGGTTTACCATTCAACTCAAAGGGAACAAGAAGGATGGCATGTTCATTACTCTTTATTATTCTCATACCTTATAATTTCATACCTTTACGCTATATTATTGATTGAATGCGGTGTGTTATTAATTATGCCCTCTTTAGTGTATTGAGTGATGAAAAAGACTTGCTACCCATTACCAAGAAAGATAACACGCTTATTTTTGACATTCACTATATTCACCTTACTGATGAAATAAAACAACCTGTTATCGATATTTTACGGGCAAAATTTAATCATTACAGTTTCTTTTAACCGAGTATATACACAAGACAAGACTAAAGACGAATAAATACAATTGCATTGCTATAAATTTAAATAAAAATAAACATTTAAATTACAAATACAACAAAAATAAAGCAAAAAAAATATTTTATTCGACGCTAACATCACTATTAATAGCCAATTAACACTCACAACATCATGTATTAAGTAACCTGAACTCGGGATAAGCAGCGCCGCTTAATAGCACTATTTTTGCCCCTATCTGTGTTGTGCTTTCTACTAATAGCCCGCTATTAGATACGAAATCCCGCCTTGATACCGACAAAAATTGCAGTATTAAGCCAAGTCCGAAAATAAAGAATGACCCAATTTTATTCAATTTTTTAATATTAAATGGGTTACCTCACATTTTTGACACTCATTATCCCGAGTTCAGGTTAAGTATTTTAATGCACAGGCAATACACAAAACTGGAGTAATAAAAATGAACAAAAAAGATGAGATACAAAAAATATAAATTGCTTTTAAATAAAACGCATTGAGCAGGGATATTGAGTATTTCTCCATTATCCATTATAAGAAATGACGTTCACTATATCTGTGTCAGTGATATCATTTAAAAAAGGGCGTTCACTATTTCTTGTCAGTAATATCCTTTAAATATCAATCACCTTTATCTAAACACCCTTCAAAATACATGACCCATTGCAATAAACATAAGCGCCAATGATGAAAAATGATTGACCATCAGTTAATGCATCACCCTCAATTTATTGAATACTTTCTTCAATGCAATAAACCGAGGGCTTTTTTATTAAATCAAACGTTATTGTGAGTACACTTTCTCACCAGCAACATAAGTCGCGACGACATTACGATCATCACCCAATAACATTAATGCAAATAGCTTCTCTTCTAACGTGTTAGTATCTTGATAGCGCAGTCGTTGAAAATCAGTGGCCGCCCAATCAAGAACAACAAAATCCGCTTCTTTACGACGGCTAAAATTACCAATTTTATCCTCTAAACTCAACGCTTCAGCGCTACCTAATGTGGCTAAATACAAGCCTTTAAAAGCTGACATTTTTTTAGATTGTAATTGCATAATGCCATAAGCTTCACTCAAAGAACGAAGTTGAGAAAAGCTTGTCCCCGCGCCAACGTCTGTGCCCAATCCCACTCTCACATGATGCTCTTCCGCGACGCCTAGCTTAAATAAGCCACTGCCAAGGAACATATTAGACGTCGGGCAAAATGAAATCACAGAATCAGTGCGTTCAAATTCATCCCATTCTTCATCGGTTAAATGAATACTGTGAGCAAAAACAGATTTATCACCCGCCAAACCATAATGCTGATAAACATCAAAGTACCCATTCCTTGCTGGAAATAACTCATTGACCCAAGCAATTTCATTCGTATTTTCAGATAAATGTGTATGCACATAAACATCAGGATATTCAGCTTTTAACCGACCCGCAGCGGTTAACTGCTCTGGCGTTGAAGTGGGTGCAAAACGCGGGGTAATGGCATATTGCAGGCGCCCTTTATTGTGCCATTTTTCGATAAGCGCCTTGCTCTGCTCATAGCTAGAATCAGCGGTATCCAGTAAATAACTCGGCGCATTTCTGTCCATCATCACTTTACCCGCAATCAGGCGCATATTTAACTTCTCTGTTTCCTCAAATAATGCGTCAACCGATTGCGGATGGACAGTTCCAAAGACAAGCGCACTGGTGGTGCCGTTTTTAACCAACTCATTTAAGAATAACTTTGACACTTCTGTGGCATGTGCCTTGTCCTCAAACTGCCTTTCCGTCGGAAACGTATAGGTCTCTAGCCACTCCAATAATTGCTCTCCATAAGAAGCGATCATTTGTGTTTGTGGATAATGTACATGGGTATCAATGAAACCGGGCATGATCAACTTACCACTGTAGTCTTCGATACGTGAAAAACGCTGAGAATGACGTTGGCGATAAGGCTTAGCGTCCACAATTTTGCCATCTTTCACCACCAGTAAGCCATCTTCAATATATTCATAGCTGTTCTCCACCTCCGTTGTTTGGGCAGGATCACTTAAAAAATGCAGAATACTGCCTCGAACACCATAGGTTTCAGCAAAAGATTGACCCGCAAACAAAGAAGCAACCAGCAGTGCTCCAAATTGAGTACGAAATAACATAATACAACTCCTAAATAACACAAGATAACCCTCTATATTCCACTTTCAGCCCCCTTGCGCAGTCATCACTTTAAGTAGATCAAAGCAAGACAGGCAATATCAAAAAGCGCAACAAGGATACATATGTAACACAAAGTTAAAATAAGACTTTGCTATAGAATGAATAAATTAATACGATATTATTGATAGTTAGCATGACTTTTATTCAATAACGCCAGTCATGACTCCTTTATCCATTGCATTAACCATGGTTACATTTGTAACAATATAGTTATTATCTATTGAAGTGTGTGACTGCTGTCAAACTAATGAACATTGCCACCTCTTTATCGCCACTGCTGAACAATCAAGCTATTAAGTGACATATTCAATGTCATATCACTCAATGCCGTGATCCTTGAGAAAAATGCCCTCCTTGCTTAATCACTCGTTGACGTTTACGCTTTCTCTAACAGATGCTCTGCGACCGCCAAAGGATCCTTATCCTATGCATCACCTTTTAGCTAGCCCAGAAGCTTGGGTAGCGTTAGCCACATTAACCGCATTAGAAATTATTCTTGGAATCGATAATATTATTTTTATCGGTATTTTGGTGGGACGACTTCCCGTTCATCAACGGAATATCGCTCGAAATATTGGCTTATTATTAGCCATGTGTACACGGTTATTATTATTATTTTCTTTAGCCACCATAGCCTCGTTAACCACACCTTGGTTTAGTATTTTTGAACACGGTATTTCGGGAAGAGACATCATCCTCATCGGTGGAGGCATGTTTTTAATGGCCAAATCAACCCATGAAATTCATAATAGCTTTAATGAACATGGAGAAATCACAACCACTCGAATAGCTTCTAGCATGGGGTTGGTCTTATTACAAATTGCCGCACTGGATGCCATTTTTTCATTTGATTCTGTACTCACCGCCATTGGGCTAGTGCAAGATCTGCCTATTATGGCAACAGCCATTATTCTCACTGTCATTGTCATGTTATTTGCGGCTAAAAGGATCAATGAATTCGTGGATGCCCATCCCACCTTGAAAATGTTAGCCTTGTCTTTTTTGATTTTAATTGGACTGACCCTTCTACTTGAAGGGGTCGATATCCATGTCCCTAAACCTTATATTTACTTTGCCATGGCTTTTTCTGTTACCGTTGAAATGCTCAATATTCGTTTACGTAGAAATAAAATCAAACGGCATCAAGTTAAGCACATTAACAACAAAGAAACAGAAAAGTGATCTTGCATCTTCAAGTATCACGGGTATCGACAGTCACAGTTGCTGACAAACCACTGGCTAAATGTTGAGTATGATCAAAAGTGATCCGCACAGGAAGGCGCTGCACAACCTTAGTAAAATTCCCCGTTGCATTATCCACAGGCAACAAAGCAAAGGTTGAGCCTGTTGCAGGAGAGACACTGCTCACTTTCCCATAAAAGGTTTTATCAGGATAAGCGTCAAGATTGATTTTCACATTTTGACCCACTTTCATTTGCGCTCGCTGGGTTTCTTTAAAATTAGCCACAATCCAAACGGGCTTGGCTGACACTATGCTAGCTATCGTTTCCCCTGATTGCACCATAGTCCCCACTTGCTCACTGCGATCACTTATCACACCATCAATTGGAGACACAATACGGGTGTAACTGAGATTTAACTTGGCCTGCTCTAAATTGGCCTTCACTTCAGATAAACTGGCTTGAGACTGTTTCACATTACTTGCCAAGACTTGCAATTGATCTTGCTGCGTTTTTAGACTTTGGCTATCTTTTCGATACTGAATTTTTGCTTGGGTATATTTAAGTTGCTCATTATCAACATCCCCTTGCGCCACAAAGTGCTTTTTCAATAAAGCCATATAACGCTGGTATTGCTGCTGAGTGTAACCTTCATTAGCTAAATCTAACTTTGTTTGTGATTGAAATTCTGCGACTTTACTCAACTGCATTTGATATTCCGCTTTCGCATTGTCAATTTCTGACAAGGCTTGTTCGACATTAGCTTGCATCTTTTGTAAGGCCACTTTTTGATCGCGATCATCCAATACTAATAACAGCTGGCCTTTTTTCACAACTTGATTATCATGAATAAACGACTGCGTGACCACACCCGATGTTCTGGCACTTAACTTAGTGATATCGTTTGTGACATAAGCATTATCGGTTGTTTGAAAATAGCGGCCGTAACTGAACCAATAAACACCACCTAAAGCAATCAATCCTACAAACACCAAAAATGATATTTTTTTTACATTTTTTTTCATGAGCTCACCCATTTTAATCATTTTCACCTACGCAATGGTTTTGCTGACAGTTCCTTGTCAGCAGCGATCCCCTCATATTTTGACCAGTTGTTTTCCCATATTAAGCCCCTCAAATAAATCAGCGAAGGCTTGAGGTGCACTGTCAAGTCCATTATGAACCGTTTCTCGGTATTTTATTTGCCCAGATTCAACGGCATTTAATAACCAAGGATCAGACTCAGGGTAATCTTTAAGCCATTGTGTTACCAAAAAGAATTGTGCATGAGGTGCACTTGGCAATGATTGAAAAAACTGCTCTGGCCCGCCAGCTTGTACATTCGCTTTATTGTATTTTGAAATGTTGCCACAAACGGGAACACGGGCACCTTCATTAAGTAACTGAGCCACAAAAGTGGATACCTTTCCCCCCACGTTTTCAAAATACACATCGACCCCATCAAGACAAGCTTGACGCAACTGCACTTTAAAATCTTTGGCTTTATAATCAACACAAGCATCAAAGCCTAACTCGTCAACCACATACCGACATTTGTCTTCCCCTCCTGCAATACCGACCACATGCGCACCAGCCATCTTAGCAATTTGTCCTGCCACTGAGCCTACTGCACCTGATGCGGCCGAAATCACGACCGTTTCCCCTTTCTGAGGTTTCGCTATTCGGTTCATGCCAAAATAGGCCGCTCTTCCTGCGGTACCAAGAGGCCCTAAAAAAGCCGATTTAGGTAACGCAGTGTCAGGCAAAGGCAAAATAATCGTATTTTTACCATTCGTCACAAAATAACGCTGCCAAGTCGACAGAAGAAAGACCCACTGCCCGGCTTTTACTTGCGGATTTTTAGACTCAAGCACAAATCCAACCGCTTCGCCTTGGATCACCTCACCAAGATGTATGGGGTTGACCATAGACACATCTTTATTCAGTCTAGGCCGAACATAAGGATCGATAGACAACCAATGATTTTCGATTAATACCTCCCCCTCTTTAATAGCAGGAAGCACTTGATCTTCAATACGAAAATCACTGGGTTCAACCACACCTTCAGGATGCTTTGCTAGAACAACTGATTGATTTATTGTTTGCTTCATATTCGTATACCTGTTTAATAATAAAAGAACAACACAGCTTACACTGCACGCTTCCATCGCTTCTTAGGCCATTTCACACTGAACGCTATCAAAACCACTGTATAAGGCCAACTCAATAAAAAGACAATCATATTCAGGCTCTTACTGCCCTCATAAGCCCAGATCAGTACCACGAGTAATTTAAAAAGCTGGGCGATGATCCACACAATTGACACCTCATGCCAAACTCTGTGATATAAAGCCGTTTCCCTAATGGGCAAGGTTTTAAGATAAGGTAATCCTGACTCTGCTAATCCCTTGATCATAGGACGATTCATCAATGAATAAATGCTTAATATGATCAACATACCCAATGCACTGCTCGCCGATAAGAAGACACTTTCTTGTGTGATCCCAAACGGAGTAAACCCTTGGGAGAACGCATAATGGCACCCACCAGAAAATAACAGTAATAACACCACAGACAGTGTACTTTCTCCCTCTCGAAACAGCGCGATACAAACACCATAAATGGCGGTAGAAATCACAGCCCAGCCAGCACCAAAACACCAAAAAATAACGCTATAAAGCACGATAGGAACTATGATATTTTCTAGCGCGCTACGACTGGACAGATAGCGTAACAATATACTTTGCTTAACTTCATTATTCATAACTGCTAACCCTCAATCTAACGAGCTCAATATAATGAGTTGACATGACAGTGACCAGGTCACCAAACAATCTAAAGCATTGATTATATTCATAATAACTAACCCTCTACAGAGTGACTATGACGAAATAACCTAAAATCTCGATTAGAGAGAAAAACCCACACAGCCGTCCCCAACATGAGCCCTCCCATGATGAGAAATAAGTCATTAAATGCCATGATCTCTGCTTGTTGTGTAATGCGCTCTGTTAAAATCGATGAAGCAATTTGCCCCACAGTTCCATTATTTCCTACATGGGCACTGTGCATCACCATATCTTTGACTTGGCTGATAAAATTAGCATAGCCTTGACTGCCAACGGCAATACTGGATTGAATGTTACTGCTATGAATATGCACTTGAGTGATAAAGAATGTGGTCAACATCGCAGTACCAAAAGACCCACCTATGCTGCGAAAAACATTAATGATAATGGCCGAAGAAGCGCTGTCTTGTCGCGTGACATTCTTGGTCGCCAACAAAGATAAAGGCACCATAATAAAGGGCTGGCCTAATGCACGAATAAACAAGGACAAGGTCATTTGCTCACCCATAAAGTTAATGCTCATTTGACTGTCCATAAAAGCACTCAATGCCAGCACACCAAAGCCAAGTGCAATCATATACTTAAGGTTAATAATTTTGACTAATTTTGGAATAAAAGGCAGCACTAACAATTGCGGCAGCCCCATCCAAATCACCACAGAGCCAATTTGAGAGGCATTGTAATCATGTACCATGGACAGGTAATAAGGCACTAAAAATAATGTGCCATAAATTGCCGTACCCAACATGATGAACACCACCATGCAATAGGAGAAATGCAAATCTTTAAACATGGCTAAGTTAATAAGTGGATAATCACTATGGAGCTGATCATAAATAAAAATCACAAAACTAATGACCGCCACCACACTTAAGTAGCAGATCAAGGAACTTTGAAACCAATAATCCGCCCCTCCTTTTTCTAAAACCACCTCCAGAGAACCTAAAAACAACATCACTGAAATAATGCCAACAAAATCACCCGCACGAACCACTTCCCAACGCACCTTGTTAAACAACATGCCTTGATAGATCAATCCAGCAGCCAGCAAACCAGGCAGTACATTCACATAGAAAATCATATTCCAGCTGAAGTGACTGGTAAGCCATCCACCGACAGAAGGACCAATGGCTGGCGCAAACGTGGATACCACACTAAAGAGTGTCATACCCACTGGCCGCTTATCATCGGGCAATAATTCAATAATCAAACGAAAAGAAATGGGAATGAGTGCACCACCACAAAAACCTTGAAGCGTTCGAAAAAGCAACATGGAATCGAGACTCCAAGCATTGGCACATAAAAACGATGCGCCAATGAAACCCATAATACAATAAAGCGCATAACGTCCTGTGCCAAACGCTTGAGTCAACCAGCCCACCAGCGGTATCGCCACAATTTCGGCGGTGAAATACGAGGTCATGAGCCACGAGCTTTGATCTGAACTCATGGATAAGGCCCCTTGGATCACCTTAATGGAGGAATTCATGATTTGAATGTCCAAAATGGCCATGAACCCGCCAATAAGGCCGCCAATAATCACCCACCACTGTGAAGATGACACCGCCTGTTTTTGCTGGGATTCAAGATGCTTAGCAGGCACCTTTCTCTCAACTTCAGCGGACAAGTTTAGCTTATCACTCGCTACTTGGTTCATACTAATACCTGAGACAATGCTTGGGCTAAGGAACCAATATGAGGCGGATTCATCATAGATAAGTGATCGCCTTTTGCTGAAATATGACATAAAGCTTGCTCACTAAACGCATGCCAACCTAATCCTTTCTCAGCCAATTTAACGCGCCCTTTTAAGATCTCCTCAGCTTCAGCCACAATGATCTCTCCAGGATAGGTTCCCCCTGAATAAGCTTCTTTAGCCTCAATTTGTGTCTGTAAGATACGAATAAAATGCGCAAAATCCTCTAACGCCAATGTCTCAGGCACTAAAGCTGCTCGCTTAAACTCGTCAAAGAACAGCTGCGAACGCTGCCTATCATCGAGTTGGCTCAATTGCTCTGCACTGATCATCAGATCTTTGCCCATGAACAAACTCACTTTACTGGCAAAATAAGCCAGCTTTTGTGCATCATCCATTTGATCCGTATTATCCACCTGGATCTGAGGTGCACCTTGATCAAATACCAACAACCTAGGCACTCGCCCTTGATGTAAGTGCAACTGTCGCCCCATTTCAAAAGCAATCGTCGCTCCCAGTGACCAGCCTCCTAATACAATATGGTTAGCCTTTAAGACATCCTTGGCCGCTTCTAGGTATTTACTCGCCAATGATTCAATACGTTTATCTCTTTCATCGACAATCGTAAAGTCAGCAATTTGTATCGCATACACAGGGAAATCAGCACCTAAGGATGTCGCTAACGCCTGATAGCAAAGTACATTACCGCCAGCTGGATGCACTAACAATAAAGTTGGATGCGTGCTGGGTACCCCAGATTGTAGACACACAACTGATTGACGTTCCTCCTGTGAATCGCCATTGAGAAACTGAGCCAATGCTTCAATACTGTCATGCTTGAAAAAATCATTGATATTAATATTCTTATGAAAAACCTGATTGACTTTAATCACTAAATTCAACGCAGTGAGTGAATTCCCTCCCAATTCAAAAAAGCTCATTTTTACATCGACAGCATTTTCCTTTAACATTTCAGCAAAAATGCTATGCAATGATTGCTCAACATCCGTTTGTGGGAGATTGCTCACTGTTTGAGTATGTAATTGAATTTGTCGCAGCTGAGCATAGTCCACTTTTCCACTGAAATTTAAAGGTAAAGTCGCTACCCATTCAATATGATCGGGTTTCATAAAACTGGGCAATTCATGGCTAATGCTTTGTTTTATCTGTGCTTGCTTGACATTATCAACACAAGGAATATAGGCCACCAATTGCCCTTGTTTATCCCTATCCAACAGCGAATTTAAATACAAGACACCAACCGTTTCACCACAAATAGCTGATAATCTATGTTCTATTTCAGCAAGTTCAACACGAAAGCCTCGAATTTTAACTTGCCTATCCATTCTTCCTAAAAATACAAAGGTGCCATCCGCTAACTCAACAGCGCGATCACCACTGCGGTATAAACGGCAACTGGGTAACATTGGGTGATGAATAAAGGCCTTCTCGGTGAGTATTTTCTGATCTAGGTAACCATTGGCCATATGATGACTGGCAATATATAGCTCTCCTGAACGGCCCATAGGTACCATGTTTTGCTGCTCATCTAGAATCAACAGTTGACTATCGGCAAGTGGATGACCAATAGGCACACTTGCCAATCCTTGGGGTAATGTCTTAGGCACCTCATAACACGCCACAGCAACTGTGGTTTCAGTTGGGCCATAATGATTTAAAATACGGCAATCAGACTTGTCTCTAATGCGATTCACTAGGGGCACAGTTAATGCCTCTCCACCCACAACCAATAAATCCTTTGGTAAAATGGCCTCCGCCTTCTCCAGTTGCAGTAAAGCACTTAAATGAGAGGGGGTAATTTTAGCAAAATCAAGTGGGTACAGGGCCAAGTAATCACACAAGGCAATAGGATCATTCAATAATGCCGTTGATATGATCTCTAAACAGCCGCCATTGATTAACGCAGGAAAAATCGCAACATGTGCTGAGTCGGTATTAAATGATGAAAACATTCCATAATGAGCATGGTTTTTTTGCGCTAATTTAGGTGTAATGGCCTCACAATATTGGGCTAATTGGTTATGGGTCACATCCACAGCTTTGGGAGTGCCCGAACTGCCAGAGGTAAATAAAATATATGCCGGTAAGTCAGGATCATCTCCCCAAAAATAATTTTCACAACCAGTGACATCATTAGGGCAATCAAAATGATTCAAATATTGAATAGACGCGCCCAGTCTGGAACGATCTCCTATTAGTAAACTAGCGTTAACTTGCGATAACAAGGGGGTTAATTGTCGATCATTTAACGCCTCATCTAAGGGAAGATAGCAAGCATTGGCTTTCCACAATGCTAAAATGACCACAAGATAATATTCATTTTTAGGCAATTGTAAGGCAACAACATCGCCACTTTCTACGCCTTGTTGCTTCAACCAACAAGCAAGCGTACTGGCCTTAATATCCAACTCCCCATAGGACAGGCTTCGGCCTTCACACCGCACAGCTTGAGCCAATGGTTGTTTAGCCACTTGCGCTTCAAACTGTTGACACACAGTTTTAACACCGACTTTATTAGGCAATATTTTTTGCTTAAAAGCTTGATCTTGAGGTATATCAAGTAACGAAAGGTCTTGTAATTTGGCCTGAGGATGATCGGGGATCCAACTTAAAATTTGAGTGAAATCAGTCATCATTCGCGCAATAAAGTCTGCATCGAATAAAGCCGCATTGTAATACATAGTTAAAATAATGCTGTCACTTTCAGCTTCAACCCATAAATTTAAATCCAACTTTGCAATACCATAATCCACTTTTAACGATTCATATTGAAACTCTTCTGGATCATAAAAAGGAAACACTTGATAAGTCAGCATGGCTTGATAGAGTGGATTGCTTTGTGAAAAGTGTCGCTGCGGTAATGATTGTACTATGTGATTAAAAGGAATATTTTGATAAGCAAACGCTTGGTTACTTTGAGCTTTCGCACCATTGAGCAGATCAGAAATGGTTAACTCTGCCGATAAATGGGCCACCACAGGTAACGCATTAGTAAACAGTCCCATGATGCTTTGGCTATTAGCCAAATTACGATTAGCAAAAGGCACCCCCACCACGACTTCTTTTTGACTACTATAGAGATGCAGTAACCATTGAAACGCCGCAAGCAGCACATGAAATTCTGTGCCATGCACTAGCTTACTGGCAGCTTGAATGCCCTTCCATTGCGAGGCATCTAGCTTAAGCGAATACATTTCACCTTTATCTTTATTGGTCGATGTTTTTATTCTATTGGTTGGAATAAGTAACTGGCCTTCAACATTAGCAAGCTTATCTTGCCAAAATGCCATGCCCTTTTGATATTCATCAGATGTTAGCCAGGCTTTTTCATAATGTGCATAATCAAAAAACTGAAAGGTATCAATAATAGTCGGGATGCGGTCTTGGCTTAATGTCTCATAAGCCTCTAAGAAAGCTTGCAAAAATAAATTAACCGTCCAGCCATCTGAAATAATGTGGTGAAACATCATTAATAATGCACAGCGATGCTCATCCACTTTAATGACACGAAAATTAACTAAGGGTCCTTGAGACAAGTCTAACGGCCTTAACCCTTCTTCAATCGCCGCTTGTTTAAGCCAAGTTTGTTTCTCATTTTCGCTGCCATGACTAAAATCATCATAAGCAAAACGATAGGTTTTACCTGAGATCACTTTTTGTACTGGCTCACCTTTCACTTCAGTAAAAACCGTTCTAAAAATGGCGTGTTGTTTAACAATATGCGCCACCGCTTTTTCAGATAACGCCGCTAGAAAGGGAGTATCAACACGGCACACCACCGCAAAAGGATTATTATAGACAAGATGACTTCCCTGTTTCTGGCTCAGTAGCCAAATACTCTTTTGTGCCTCTGTTAACGGATAATAAGCTAAAGCTTCATCATGCCGCTTGAGGGCATATTCTTTTTTCTTCGGTTTATTGGCAGCCTTCTTTTTCGCTAAGGCTTTTATTTCAGATACACTTAAGGATTGAAGCTGATTTTTAATTGACGACATAATACATTCCTCACCAAAGAAACAAAATCGTCAGGCAACCAGACAGGTTGCCTGACTGCTGTTTTACTCAGCTTCTAACAAGGCTTCAAGCTCTGATAGCACTAAGTTCCCCAAACCCGATATCGTTTGATCTTGATAGAACAAGTCCACTCGAATATCGATTTCAAACAACTCAGATACCGCCGAAATCACTTGCACCGCAAGCAATGAATTGCCGCCTAATTCGGTAAAGTTATCTTTCACACCAATACCGACAATCCCTAAAATAGACTGCCACACTTTAACAATTTCACGCTCAACATCACTGGATGGCTCAACATAATCCACTGAGAGCTCAGGACGACTATGACCCTCTTCGCTAGTAGAAAGCTCAATATCAAGCTCGGCAGTGGTTTTTTCTGGCACAGTTTCACGAATGAGTTGTCCTAAGTCACTTGTGGCCACAACCACTTGCTCAATTTGACTATTTTGCATAAGCCTTTGCACTGAGCTCACACCTTCCTGATAAAGAATATCTTTATCACTCAGATCAACATCGGGCACCTTGATCTCTCCCTTGCTCTCATTGCTACTGGCAACCGGGTTCTCAGCCCCTACCTTAATAAGGGCATAGTTTTCAAGGACGAGTAACACCTCCCCACTGGGTGAGTAAAAAGTAATGTTCATCATGATGGTGGCATCCTCTTTCAAAAAAGGATGCTTTAATGCCACATGCACATAGCAATCGGCTTCAAGTGGCGCAACGAAAGTGATTTTTCCGTAACTAATAGGTAAGAAATTCTCTTCAGATAAGCGATTCACACAAGCAATGGCTGTGGAGTCTATCATCGCAGGATGATAGGGGTATGCCTGTAAATCATCACGATACACATCAGCCAATTGCTTATGAATAATCCACTCATTATCGCCCTCATTCACACTCTCATGATTGTTCCAGCGATCACTCAAGTATAAGAAGCCGCCATCATCCGTTCGTAGGCTTTGACTGAGTTCCACTTCAACAACAGATGTTAAACAGCGCTGCTTGAGTGTTTCCAAGGCCTCTTTATTGTGATCTAAAGGCACAGTTAAGCGATTAATCGTACCAAAGGCATGCTCTTGCCATTCAAGCTCCAATATTCCACGGCTACGCAAGCTATAGTGATAACCTTTTTCTGTTTCTGAGACAAACAAGCCCATATTTTTTGGCCATGCATGTTCAAAGATGATAGGAGAAGTCAACATTAAGCTACCCACTTGCAATAGCTCATTCCCTTTAAAATCAGCCAATAATTCATGTAACATGGCTAAAATAGTGGTTCCTACGAGCGTGGGCTGACCTTTCAACTTATGTTCATCAATCACCCAATCTTGATTAGCCTTCAAGTTAACGCGGTATTCTTCATCACTTCTAATCTTATTGATCAAAGTTAATAAGTGCCCTTCTTGGGCTTCAAAGCCGGACTTCACGCCGATAGCGGCATTATTGCTATCCACTTGCTTAGTCCAATTCACCGCCATGCCGACATCACCCCATTGACCCCAATTGATGGAGCTTGTATTGCCGCCAGTCCGTTGATTTCGATAAGCGGCATAGGCATCCATAAAGGCATTACCAGAGCAATAATCTAAACGAGCTTCATCACCCAGCACCGCCGTAATCGATGAGAACAACATGAAGAAATCCAATGCGTGATCAATCAAAAGCTCATCTAAGATCAATGTGCCTTTCACTTTAGGATCTAAGGTCTTAGCACAATCTTCTTTTTGCTTAAGTGGAATAATGCCACCTCCAGCAATTCCAGCAGTATGGAACACACCATGAATTTGCTCAAAAGGCGCCAACGCCGCTTTCATTTCATCAAAATCGCAAATATTCGCTTGTAATAAATGAACCTTGTTTCCTCTAGCTTCTAGTCGCAATATACTCGCCAATTTCACACTGATAGGATCGTCAATAGCATGACTCACTATCCAATTTTGCCATTCACTCCGCTCAGGTAAGGTTGAGCGATAAGTGAGTAATAAAGTGCAATTTGAAATGGTCGACAAATAATCAGCCATGAGTAGTCCCAATCCACCGACTCCACCTGTAATGAGGTAAACACCGTCTTGACGAACTGAGCTAGGCATACCATGAGACTGTTGATCTAAATAAACGGCTTGATAATCTTCTTCAAAACGTAATTTTCCGCGATAGGCTATCACTTGTCCGTCAGATGGAATAAGGGCTTCAATAATCAATTGCTGAGCAATATCTCCCTCTGAACCCATATTGACCAAGTCAATATCCACCTGATGGCACTGCACTTCGGAATATTCATGATAAAACACACGAGCCGGTCCCATGAGTAAGGCATTTTCAGGTGAATAAACCGTTTCACCGGCCACACTATAAGTATTATTTGACACTAAGACTAACTGTAAATCATCCAATAAATTGGCTTCAATGAGCATTTGCTGTAAATAAAGTGGACTATAGAAACCATCGATTTCATGGATTGACATCCTTTCTCTGGCGGCGGCAATCCCTTCCTGTGTTAATGACTTAGCATCCAATGTTTGAGCGTTTAAATTCCATAAATGCAGCACACGATTAGGTTGAAGGTCGTGCTCTTTTAAGGCATTAAATAACGAGCGATAATCACCCACTTCACTTGGATTAATGCAATAATGATTATCGCCGTCGACTTGTTGAAACCCTTCCCCTTTTGTCACCCAAATAATAGGTTCAGCTCTGGCCATTAACTCGGCCTTAATCATCTCTGATAGGCAATTTTCTTGAGCAAACACCAACCAACAGGAGGCTTGCGGCGTAATATGTTTATTTAAGTAAGATTGGCCTACACGTTTCCAAGAAGGAATATAGAACCAATCCCCGATATCGGCTTTTTTCTGTTTTAAAGCTTTTACAGTACCCAGCTCAGCTCCTTCAGAAGCCGCTTTTGCTTTGGGTAATTTAAATTCTTTACGTTGGAAAGGATAACCTGGCAGTGATAAGCGGTTTCTCACCGCTCCTTGATGCATTTGAGCCCAGGGCAAGCTCACACCATTGGCCCAGAGACTCGCCAATGAGGCAAGTAGTTGCTCAAGCGATGTATTCTGCTCTTTGGCAATAGGTAAAGAAGAGTGCACCACAATTGTTTCACCCGGCTTGACATGTTGCTTAACGGCAGAGTCTAAAGACCGTCCAGGGCCCACTTCAAAAAAGGCTAATTCTGCATCTGTTGCTAACAAGGTTTTCAGTGCATGACTAAATTTTACCGGTTGACGCACATGTTGTACCCAATATTCAGGATCCGTAGCCAATTCATCGGTGATCCAGTCCCCTGTCACTGTCGATACAAAAGGTGTGCTGGGCGCACTTAACGCTATTCCTTCTATCACTTCTCTAAAGGTCTCTAAGATGGGTTCCATCATATAGGAGTGAAAAGCATGGGACGTATCTAAGTGCTTACAGAAAATCCCATCATCTTCGAGTTGATCCTGCAACTCGGCAATTTCATCCAGTTCTCCTGCCAATACACACAGGCCTGGATAATTCATCGCCGCAATGTCAATGCTTGTGCCTTGAATATGCGCGTTCACCTCATCTTCACTCAATAGCACCGCAAGCATTGATCCCGCAGGTAAGCCTTGCACTAACTTTCCACGAAGTGCCACCGCTTTTAATGCATCTTCTACACTGAATACACCGGCTAAACAGGCTGCCACATATTCACCAACACTGTGACCTATCATGACACTGGGTGTCATGCCCCATGATGCTAGCAATTTGGCCATGGCATAACTCACAATGAATAGCGCAGGCTGAGTAAATTGCGTCTCGTTAATTTTATTCAGCTCATGACTATCCGCTTCTTGAAAAATAATCTCTTTAATATCGCGGCCCAAAATCGGTATCAAGTGATCACAACACGTATCAAATGTCTCTTTAAATACGGGATAAGTCTCATAAATAGGCCTTGCCATATTAATGTATTGGTTACCTTGACCTGGAAACATAAAGACCAACTCAGGCGTATCTTTAAAGCTTGATTTAATCACTTGAGCCTGACTGACTTTTTCCAGTAAACTGGCTTTATCATTCGCCACCACAAAACTGCTAAAGTTAAATCGCTCACGGCCCACCTGTAAGGTATAAGCCACATCGGCTAAATTAACGTCAGGATTGGCTTCGAGATACTGGGCTAAATTTCCTTTCATGGCCTCTAACGCTTCTCGATTTTTCGCCGATAATGGAAAGACATAGTTTCCTTTAGCCGGATCACTTGGTCGCTGAATGGGCGCTTCTTCTACAACCACACAAGCATTGGTTCCGCCAACACCAAAGGAGTTAATTAATGCCCTTAGGGGGGCTTTTTTCATGTCTAAACGCGTGAGTTCAGTATTGACTTTAAAAGGGCTGTTTTCGAAATCAATGTTTGGATTAGGAGACTCATAATGCAATGATGCAGGTAATTGATGATGTTTAAGTGATAGGGACGTTTTGATCAAACTTGCCGCACCAGAAGCTACATCGGTATGCCCAATATTACTTTTCACTGAGCCTAACAAACAAAATTGCTTCTTATCGGTATAGCTTTGAAAAGTCTGTGATAATGATGAAAATTCAATGGGATCGCCCAGCGCCGTCGCGGTTCCGTGGGCCTCAATA
Source organism: uncultured Shewanella sp. (assembly GCF_947495455.1). GTDB lineage: Bacteria > Pseudomonadota > Gammaproteobacteria > Enterobacterales > Shewanellaceae > Shewanella. The sequence goes on from NZ_CANLZC010000028.1 coordinate 40,222, forward strand.
AAATTAATCTCACTGGGATCGATGCCGGATCCATCAATCGCGCTTTTCGCCACCGCAATTTGTCCATCAATACTGGGGGCAGTAAAACCGGCTTTTAAGTTACCGTCATTATTAATCGCACCACCTTTAATGACAGAATAAATATGATCGCCATCACGCTGTGCATCTTCAAGTCGCTTTAACACCAATACACCAGCACCACGACTGAAGATGGTACCATCGGCTCTTGCATCAAAGGTATAGCACCGCCCCTGAGCTGACTCCATCCCTCCTTGCTTATACTCATAGCCTCTTCTTTCAGGTGTATCAATGGATGCGGCGCCAGCAAGAATGAGATCGCTCTCACCACATTGTAAACTGCGCATGCCCATGACCGTTGCGACTAATGCTGTAGAACAAGCCGTTTGCACATTCACGCTGGGCCCTTTAAGGTTTAACTTATAAGACACACGTGTTGTCACATAGTCTTTATCATTATTCGTCACGATTGATGTACCACTGGCATATTGGTGCACATCAGGGTGGTTATTCACTTCGTTTAAATGCCAAGCCGTACCAGTGCCGCCAAAGACGCCGACTTTTCCTGGGTACTGCTCTGGGACATACCCCGCATCTTCAAATGCATGCCAGCAACACTCTAAAAACACCCTATGCTGAGGATCTAAGGTTTCGGCATCTCTTGGCGTGACATCAAAAAAGTGTGCATCAAAATGTTGGGCGTTACCAATAATGCCACGACGAGGAACATAATTGGGTGAGGCAATTAATGCCTCTTCAATGCCGGATTCTCTTAACTCTTCTTTGGTAAATTGCGTAATACTCTCTACCCCGTTCACGAGGTTTGCCCAAAAGTCGTTTACATTTGCAGCACCAGGTAATCGTGCAGCCATTCCGATAATCGCAATATCTTTATTTTTCGTGCTCGTATTAGACTTCATAGTGTTTACCCCTGTAATAACCGCTAAACTAAATGGATGATGTGACTATTGCTTATCTATGTGTTGACTGAGTTTTTTAATGGTTGGAAATTGAAGCAAATCCATTATTGACACTTTATCCGTGATCTCTTTTTTTATATTTCGATGCACTTTTGCCATGAGTAATGAATTGCCTCCCACATCGAAGAAATTATCACTTAATGAAATATTGTCCTTATTTAATACTGTTTTCCAAATAGCCATGACTTTCGACTCAGTATCATTTTTTAGATTACTTTTAGATATAGGCATAATGTACTCTCTTTTAATTTTACTGATAATTCTTTTTACTGAATCCAACTGCGAATAATCGGTTTTCTCATTATTGAGCGTGGGCATTTTTTCTAACTCAATAAATTGAGATGGACACATATAAAAAGGTAAATATTCGCTGAGGTATTCTTTTATTTCTTGAATAGTTAATTCTGAACCGTCTTTCAATGTAAAATAAGCTTTTAATATTTTATTGTCGACGTCTGAATGATTATTCTCATTCACTTCACTTTCATAACTCACTGCAATATTTTTAATTCCATCAATATTAAAAATAACAGATTCAATCTCACTCAATTCAATTCGATGGCCTCGTATTTTAACTTGCCTATCCATTCTTCCTAAGTATTCCATCACGCCATCTTCACGCTCTCGTACTCTATCTCCGGTTTTATACATGCGAATATCATCAAAAAACGCATCAATAAAAGGATTCTTAACAAACTTAGATTCTGTCATAGACACATTATTAATGTAGCCTTTAGCCAAAATATCTCCCGATAAATACAGCTCACCCGCTCCCCCCTGAGTGACAAGCCCGCCTTGTTCATCTAGCACGTAAGCTTTAGCATGGGGAATAGGCCTACCAATGGGAACATAGCCTTTATCTTTTTTAGCTGTCGCCACCCAATGAAAACAAAATATACTCGCTTCTGTTGGACCGTATAAGTTGTGAATTACCGCTGAGGTTTGTGATGATAGTTGCCTGACTAATGCCTGATCTAAGGCTTCTCCTCCAGAGAAAAGGTGCTTGAGCTGGTGACAATCTTTAAACACTTTTGCATCTGCTATGGTATGTAAAGCCGTAGGCACAAACTGGGCAACTGTCACGCCATGTGTTTGCATAAACTCCATAAGCAATACAGGATCGTATTTCTTTTCATCCGCAATCAGAGCACAACTTGCTCCAATACAAAGTGGCCAAAACATTTCCCAAACCGACACATCAAAACTAAAGGTTGTTTGGGCAAGAACAACATCTTTTGAAGATAGAGAAAACGCATTTTGCATCCACTGTAAATAATTCACCACAGTTCGATGTGAAACCAATACCCCTTTTGGCCGACCTGTTGAACCTGATGTATAAATAACATAACAAGGACAACTATCCTCAATTATTGGTGAGTCAAACCTTACCTTTATTTCCCAATCAATATCAACTAAATTAACATTTAATAATGAATGAATAATGGGAAACGGTTTATTTTGTGTGTCATTAATCACCCCTTTTGCTTCTGAATTTTCTATCATGTATTTCAGTCTTTCTTCAGGAAAAGAAGTGTCTAAAGGTAAATAAACTGCGCCTATTTTCATAATCCCAATTAAACAAGCAATCATTTCTACACTTTTATTTAAATATACACCGATCACATCTCCCGGCTTTATCCCATGAGTAATTAATTCTTGAGCAATAACATCACTCATGGAAGATAACTCTTCATAATGAATATTTCTATTATCCACTTTTATTGCAATATTATTGGAAAACAATGTAAACGATCGCGCTAATACTGAGTGCAATAAACGTTCAAAAGCCATATAATGCCTCCACCTTATTTTAAATGCTAAACTGTCATTCTGATGATATTAATTAAAAATATAAATTAACAAGTATGAGTAATAAGATTAAAAAGAGTTATTGATACACTTCACGATTGATGATGCTTTCAAACACACTTGAAAATTGATTAATGTCATCATTGGAATATTTCTGAATATCGAAACTCAAATACCCCATTAATGAATCTTGATCTTCTTCGACCGTGAGCATGATCCCTTGCCTAACGGCATTAGGTTGTAACTCTTTCACCACCCACGAAGACTTTTCAAGATTAAATTTGGGTAATTGCGTTAAATAGTTAAAATTGGCTGTAAAGGGGATCACTGCAGATTGTTTCTCTTGGCGATAATCATCAACAAGCTCGCCATAGCTCATATACGCATAGGGTAAACGCTTAAAGAAACTGTTTCGACATTGAATGAGTAGCTCATTAAAAGACACATCTTTATCCCCCTGAACACTGAAATTAATCATATTAACAAAGCAACCCAAGGTTTGAGGAAAGTCGGCTAAACTTCGATTAGACACGGGGATCCCAACTTGGCAAGCTTGCTGCCCATGAGTTTGTAATAAAGCGGAATAAAAAGCGGTCAGTAACACCATAGACACTGTCACTTGCTTGCCCATCGCATATTCTTCAACATGCTTTAACGCGCCCAGTCGATAATCCAGTGTCAGTAAATTATCGCTTCTCACTGTCTTGCATAACCTCACGACATCCAGTGTATTGCCATTTGATCTTGACGGTTTAGGGCAATTCCCCTTTTTATCAAAAACACACTCGGCGGATGAAAACCTAAAATCAGTGTTTAACTGCTCACGCCAAAAAGTGAATCCAGCCTGACGATGCTCCTGCATAAAACCTTGTTGATACGCTATATAATGATCATAGTCATCAACTTGCAGAGCAACCTCCTCTTTATTCAGCTCTCGTGCTTGATACTGCTTGATTAATTGATGAGACCACAACTTGATTGATTCATGATCAAACAACATATGATGTACAGTATGCAACAGCACATGATGTTCATTCCCAACGGTTAACAGCTGAAAATGAATCAAGGGACCTGAGTCTATGTCAGCACAAACGAACTGAGCACATTGACGCAACCACTGGGGATCTTCAAGGTTTTTCAGTGACACCTTTTTTTCGATAAAGCTTATGTCATCGAGCGTATAAGGAAGATCAATATAATCAGCTTTATCAAGATCAATTCGAGTCAATAGCACTGGATTTTGTTCAACTAGGCACAACAGACTCTCTTTTAAAGCTTGCTTATTCAATTTACCTTTAATTTCATGAAAAAAATAAATTTGATAATCCGTATTATCACTGAATAAATCGAGCATCATGAAATAGGTTTGCTCATGACTGAGTAATGCCTTAGAAGAAACAGGCTTTATCGCTGACATTGGCTGGTTTTGCCCCATGGACATTAATTTTTTTGATAAGGTCTCAATACTGGGATAATCGAAAAAATCGTTGAAAGACAGCATATAGCCCAGCTTTAACTGAATAAGGGATTGCGCTCGAATTAAATGCAGAGAATTAGCCCCTAATGCAATGATATTATCTTGTAAGCTAATCGCTCCACACTCTAGTACTGCTTGCCAGATAGCCAACATAGATTGCTCAATGGATGCTTTCTCAATGGATGCTTTCTCAATGGATAGTTCATTGTCAAACTCTAGCTTGGCGGTGATCTGGGGATCACTGCCTTGATTACATTTGGCAGCCTGATACTTATCCCCTTTGGGATGAGGCAAACGAGATTTATCCACTTTTCCATTAGGTAGCTTAGGAAATGCACTTAACAAGATAAAATGACTTGGCATTAAAGCATGCACTATTTTTTCTTGTAAAAATGCGCTTAGTTGACTTTGAAGCAAGGTTTCATGCTGGGAAGACTGCAAGGCTTTATCTTCTTCAAGTAACACATAAGCCACCAAGGAGTGAATATCATTATGATTGTGATAGATATTGACAAGACAAGCACTTACACCTGAGTATTGACAGATCAATTGCTCAATATCTTCAGCATCGAATCGAATACCATTCAATTTTAATTGGCAATCTTTTCGCCCTAAATATATCAGCCTACCATCTTCATTTATTTTGACTAAATCACCGCTAGCATGTGCCCATACACCTTGACCTTGTTGATTTAATACCGTGCAAAAACGCTGCTGTGTCCGCTCAGGATCATTTAAGTAACCTCTCGCCACCCCTTCTCCTGCGATAAAAAGCTCTCCCACTTCCCCCTTAGCCACCCTTTTTTTATGCTCATCGAGCAACAAAATATCCGTGCCTTCGATGCCCTGCCCCAAATGCACGGGGATCTCAGGCAAGAGTTCACAGAAGGTCGCATTTGCTGTTGCTTCCGTTGGACCATATAAGTTAAAGAGTCGTAACTCGGGGACTAATTGAAAACTGTCTCTTTTTAACGTTTCAGGAACCGCCTCTCCAGACAATAACACCACTGTGGGTAATGCCAATTCATTGTGATCGTGATTGGCTAATTTAAAGAAAGTCAGCAGCTCTCGCCAAATCGTAGGGACACAATAAAGGGCGGCATGACGGTGTTGACCAAACCAAGTCAGTAAAAATTGGGGGTTACGTAAACAATCTTCAGGCAATACATACAAGACTTCGCCGCGACGTAACGAGTAAAATATTTGACTGACTGCTGCGGCAAAACTCACCGCAGAGGTAAAAGGTAAACAAGGCTTGTCACTTCCCCAAGACTGCTGTGCAAACCATGCAGAATAATAACTCAACTGTGCATGCTCAATCATAACGCCTTTAGGTTTTCCAGTGGAACCCGAAGTATAAAGAATATAAGCAAGATCATTGGATTCAATGTGAGGAGAATGCACCCTAATAGGCGTCTTTTCTGTTAGCATTGCTGCCATATCACAGCTATGCAAACCCAAGTTTTTAACCAACTGATTTTCAATAACTTTATTATCAGTTAATAACATACTCACATTAGCATCGAGCGCAATTGATGTTATTTGTTCACTTGAGTGGAATTCTGATAATGGAATATAGGCTAAACCTGCTTTTAGTATCCCTAATAATAGAATGGGTAAATAAACACTTTTTTCAATATGAACGAGAACAACGCCTCCTTTTTCATATTCACAGTGATGTTGAAAATAATGTGAAACACCATCCGATAAGGTTTTTAATTCTCCATAAGTAACTGATTGCTTGTGATCTTGAACAGCAATCTTATCCCAATATTCCATTGACACATGATCAATGATATGACTTATCGATAAAAACCCCATACGCTCTCACCTTTTGTGCTGGACGCTTCGAAATGAATATGACAACAAAGAAAAAGTCAATTGCCCTCTTATTCAATGCGCCACACCAATCAATCCAAAATATTATCGCTATAGATAACCGTAACTATTATTAATAACCATGTCATATCGATATCATTGTCAGCATTTAATAAAGACTAACATCATTATGTTTTATTGATTGAACAAGTCTCTTAATGACACGCTATTATCTGCATTCGAATTTATCGACAAATGCATTCTAAGAACAAAGATACAGACTGTCAGGTTATAAAAACCACACCTTGAATATTGATCACTGTTATGTTAGAGCGATATGATTTAAATTATATAGAAAGTTTTTACTACATAAAAATGATTAACTAATATAGATTCTTTATTTATAATAATATTAACGTTCGCAAATTGACAATGAAGCACCAAGAGCAAAATAAACAGAAAATAGAACAAACCCAATAAGTTAATGAGAAAGTGAGAAATCAACAATAAATAAATATTATATCTAAAGTGTGTGACTTAAATATTCCAACATCATGATATAAAAATACACTAAAGAAATAATTAACGGCAATTAACAAAATAAACGTCAATAGAGAGACACAAGAATGAATATTCAAGAAACAAAGGTAAATGACTAATCTAAACTGTAAGTTAAAAATAATTCAGTTATTTAATTTAACAAATAATGAATCAATATTAACGTGATCCCATTGAATTGAGTGAGTAGAATACGTGCAAGTTTTTATCATAATAGCAAACATGAATAATCAATTTAAAGGATTAAAGGATTAAAGGATTAAAGGATTAAAGGATTAAAGGATTAAAGGATTAAAGCATTGAAAGAAAGTCTATTCATGATTACTGTTTATTAGGACTATTTAAAATCCTATATCGTATCAAGCGATACTCAATATATGCCCGTCTTAATAAGCTAAAAAAATCAGAATGCACATATTAAAACAACAGCATTCTATTTTAGGGGAAAGTATGAACATTCATTCAGAAGAAATAAAACAAGCATGCGATTTTTTCAAAAAACAATTAATACAACAAAAAGAAGATATCATCCACGCATTCTTTAGTAAATTAAACATAAAAAATCAAACAATCTACCCTATTTCAACCGATTATGATTGGTTAATCCAATACTGGTCATCGGGCCTCTATAAAAAAATCGGACAAAGGCTCAATACAGGAATAAAATCATGGAGTCATATGGATGATGACCATCAACAGGTATTAAAAAATCAGAATATAAAGTATAAAACAGATATCACTGACAATTATGGAAATATTGTTGATATTTTCTCTGTCGCAACCAAAAGGAGCCTAAAAGACAAAGATCTTATCTCTTTATACGCCAAAAAACCTATCATTAGCAGTATTGCTAGCTCAATTTGGTGTAAATTCAACATAAAACCGCTTCCTTTAGAGAAACTAGAATGCCCTACCATACTGAAACCCTTAGATATTGATGTCAAACATGAGTGTTTTCAATTTGGCAAAATTAAATTCACCAGTAAAGAAATGGAAACCATACATTGGCTATTAGAACTCAATTCATTAAAAGAAATTGCTTGGAAACATCAATGTAGCCAAACAGCGGAACGCAAGCGAATCGATACCATTAAAGCTAAGCTTAACTGCCAAGGGTTTTCCTCTTCGGCCTTGTTTATTGCATTAAAAGAAAATGGCATTACTGCAGCCTGTTTAAAAGATTATGTGATGCCCCCTTAATCTGTGCTGGCATCCTCCCGTTAAAAAGACACATTAATCACAGACACTCATTCTAATGCCGTTCAACGAAAAACGGCAATCCCATAGAGAATATACACATGAAACTGAAGCGCCACACCTTATGTCTTTCTTTGATCTTATTGGCTTCCACTCAAACCGCACATGCCACCAGCTTACTCGATGTCTACTCGCAAGCACTCCACAATGATCCCATCGTATTACAAGCTAAAGCGAAACGTGACTCACTCTATGAAAATATTAACCAATCTAAAGCCGATTTATTGCCCAATATCAGTGGCACGCTTAGCGCCTCTCGTACTTGGGATAATCAATATTCCAGCCTTAGTGAAAGTGGTAATGTCGCCTCAGTCGGTTTAACCTTATCGCAACCTATCTACGATAGTCGCCTCTGGTCCAAACTAACCATTGCCGAGAAAACCGCTGCTCAAGCTGATATTACCTATGCCGCAGCACTGCAAAACCTGATTGTAAGAGTCAGTAAAGCCTACTTTAATGTACTCACAGCTCAAGATGATTACCGTTTTAAAATGGCGGCAAAGCAGGCTTATAAGCGACAACTGGCGCAAACTCAAGCCAGGTTTAAGGAGGGTCTTTCACCCATCGGAGACGTGCAATCTGCTCAAGCAGAATACGACCTTGCCACAGCACAATCCATTACGGCAAAAAACACCTTAACCAACAATTATGAAAGTCTACGAGCGATTACTGGCGTGGATGATAAACATCTCAACATTCTCGACACCGCCCATTTTGAAACTCACTCTATCTTACCTATTAATATTCAAGATTGGGTAAAGATAGCGAACAACAAAAATCTCTCGCTACTCTCAGATAGTGTGGGCAAGACAATCGCAGAAGAAAATATTAATTACTATAAAGCAGGTCATTTACCAACCTTAAGCTTAGATGCCAGTGCCAATAAATACAGTGAAAACATAGATAACTCTTATTATCCAGATCAGTATAATTATAATACGGGTACCATTGCCCTTGATCTAAATGTACCTATTTATTCTGGAGGAAAAATAAACTCTCAAGTAAGACAAGCCCAAGATGATTACGTTAACGCTTGCCAAGTATTAGAACAAACCCATCGAAGCGTCATTCAAAATGTACGCAGTGACTACAATAATGTGAACGCGTCCATCAGCACAATAAAAGCCTACAAACAATCGGTTGTTTCTGCCAATATAGCAGCCAAAGCCACACAAGCGGGTTTTGAAGTGGGTACCCGTACCATAGTCGATGTGCTTAATACCACCAGCACCTTATATAATTCAAAAAGTGAATTAGCACAAAGTCGCTACGATTACATCGATTCAGTACTAGCGCTAAAACAAGCGGCAGGAACACTCACCAAAAAAGATTTAATTGAAATCAATAAAGGCTTAATCTCCTCGACTCAATCCAGTACACAATAGAGTTAAGGAAGTCACATTGAAAATAACCACAGGTAACAAATGTCTTGATAACCGTCTTATGGTTCGACAATTTTGGCTTGCTTGATGTCATAAATGTCATTTAATTCAAAGTCACATTGAGACAACACATTGGCGATAACCTCACTTTCACCTCACAATGCCAAGCCAAATTGTCAGGAAATTTGGCTTTCAAGGCTTATTTTAAATTCTATGGCCGTATTCTCATGATGCCTAGGTCATCCCTAAAAGGGTTTTTACCCTATATGGCACTGCCAAGCATCTGGTACGATGAGTTTTTAGGCTTTTGATGATAAAAATGATAGCCATATTCTGACTCTCCCACTTACTATTTATTTATTGTTTGCTAATATAATGACTCTCAATGCAATCTCCTTTCCTAAAACAGGCATGATTGACTAGCTATAAAAAACACCAAAATAATAAGTAAACTTAAAAATTTACAACAATAAAATTAACAACAATATGTTATAGCAAACTTTGCTACCTAAAGGGTGATAATGAAAAGTAGTACAAAAATGACGCCTGATCTCAAACAGCTCGCAGATGCTATACAACGAGCCATTGGCGAGCATCAAACCCAAGCTGACTATAATGGTATAACGGACACTGAACTCGATAAAGTTCACGAAGACGCCCTTGAACATTATCAAGCTCAAGACATGCAATCAGCCCTAGTATCCTTCACGTATTTAGTCATGAAGGATCCTTGGAAGCGAGCCTATATTCTTGGATTCGCCTCTTGTCTACATGCACTCGAACAATTTGAAAATGCGCTGTCTTTCTATGGGTTCGCAGCCTTAATGGATGCTTGTGATGCTGGCGTGACCTTTCGCATTGCCCAATGTTACTTCTCTATAGACAGGCCCACGGAGTCTATTGAAGCGTTACAAACCTGCATTGATCAAAGCTTTATCGATCCTATTCAGCCAGAAATTAGAACACTAGCACAAAATTTTCTTCAAGAAATCCTTAGCTAGTTATCCCCCATATTAAGGAGAGTGTTCATGACTCAACATGTTGATAATATAACTAGAAGTAGTTTGGCTGCATTAGACCTCGCTACCCCTCAAAAAAAACCAACAGTTTCGATCGGTCAATTTGATAGCACACAAGTCCCCCTTTCTAATATCAGTTCAGATTGGGTACATGTGGCGCCCGCTATTAACAGAACAATAGATGCATTAGACTTAGCAGAGATCAGTGATTCGGGAAGAAAAAAACTCGAATCAATGGATTTAATTAATCGTTCAACAGAGCTAGATCAAAAAGCAAAAGATAATGGCGTCGACCTTGCAAAAAAGAATTTTTTTAAAAACTTATTTAGTGTGGCTTTAGCCGGAGTTGGATTAGGATTGTCCATTGCAGCCACAGTATTAACTGGTGGAGCAGGCGTACCTGTGATGGCTGCATCAGGCGTGGCATTTGCCCTTACTGTCGCCGATGCAGGTTGTGCATTTGCCGATTGGCGCAGTAAAGCTAGCGGAGGAGAAGGCCTTAAAATGGGGACTGACGCCATAGGCAATGCCGTTTTTGCCATGCTAGATAAAATGGGGATGGATGATGAAAACGCCAATTATTGGGCCAATACAACATCTGTTGTATTGAAAACAGCGCTAACTGTCAGCACATTATGGTGCAGTGCCACATCGTCAGCCAGTGTTCCGGGAGCCGTAGGCAGTGCCCTTTCCATGATAAAAATGGGCAGCAGCACGACCAGTAGCGTTGCAGGTATGGGGATCGATCTTAATATCACAGATAATGAGAATGAAGAGAGCAAACTGAAAACTGCGGCAAAAAACGCAAAACAATTTGAGTCCAATATGGACAATACAAGAAAACTAGAACAAGCAGAGCAAGAGTCTAATCAACTCAAATTAAAACTAAAAAAACTGACATCCATATCCGATCTCCATCAAGTTGCTAGGCAGCGAACTAACACGCTACATAATAATGCCAGTAATGAATTAGCACTGATCACAGAGCGGATCCGTCTGTTAGCCGATACTGGAAACATAGACAAAGAAATCGCTGAAGTCTTATTAGCATAAAATAAAGCCTTACTTACCTCAGCCATTTGAACGCACCTTTTTCAAATGGCTTTACACACCTTCTTAACAAACACCAAATTTCTGCCTACATTACTTAACCTGAACTCGGAATAAGCAGCGCCGCTTAATAGCGCTATTTTTGCCCCTATCTGTGTTGTGCTTTCTACTAATAGCCTGCTATTAGATACGAAATCTCACCTTGATATCGACAAAAATTGCAGTATTAAGCCAATTTCGAAAATAAAGGATAACCCAATTTCATTTAATTTGCTGATATTAAATGAATTTCATAATATTGTTGACACTCATTATCCCGAGTTCAGGTTAATTAGCTTATTGTGTGATGGAATGCGTTTGTAATAATTTCGCTTCAATAATATTTATTTGCCATTGATTCGCATACTGGTTTTTCGCGAGATTAAGTGCTTTTTGATAATAGTCAAAAGCCAACTCTTGATTATCAGCCTTCTCATAGGCCACGGCTATCGCCTTAATATATTCAATTGAATGATCAAACTCTTTTTCTCTACTCAATAAAAGCGTAATACCTGCTTGAGGTGACTCAAAATGCCCTCGATAACTGGCCAACATGATCACAAAAGCCGCTTCTGAGCTTGGCAACTCTTGCTTCACTTTTTGCATAAAATCACTAATATCAGCTTGTTTTTCATTTCGATAAAAATAACGAATAGCAGCTCTGATACTGGCAGTTGGAATCGCTTGTTTGATATTAAATTGAGCCAATAATGATTTATAGTGATCAATAATCTCATCGGCAGACTGAATGTTATTCAGTTCTTTTTCTGGAATAAACCAGCCTTTAAAAATCTGCTTAAGACTATTGCGCAAACTGACCAAAGCCACAGAAACGTGGTTCTCATTCGAGTAATGCGTAAAGTGCCACGCAATATTCTTAGGCTGCAAATCATCTAATACATCAATCAAGCCATATTGTCCCATGCGCGTCTCATCTCCTAAGGATAAATACAGGGATACAGGATGATGTTGGCTCTTCGCCATCACTTTTTTAGCCCGTTTAACAAAGGCATAATCATTTAACCAAACTGATGGACTCGATGATAAATAACTATTAAAACGATTTGGTGATTCTAGTAATGCATTTAATACAAACAATCCCGCAATCGAATGACCAAATAATATCGCATTGTCAGCAATGCGGTAATGTTTTGCCATATAAGGCATCAATTCTGAATGAATATGAGCTAAAAACTCAGATGCTTTGCCTTTACTATCCTCTTTCCTAGGTGTGCTTAATCCTTGAGGCGTCATATACTGCCGATATTTATCCGTCCCTTTATCTGCCACTCCCACCAAGATAATATCTGGGATCATTTGCCCTTTATTGGCTAATAAGTCTAACATACCTGATGCACCATGAAACAAATAATCCCCATCCAAAAGATAAAGAACAGGATAACGGGTTAAGTCATCAGCATGATAATTTTCAGGTAAAAGTACCTGAACTAAACGCTCCTCATTAAGTAACGAAGATTGAATCGCAATTCTTTCACTCAACGTATTCTGAGCAGAATGTCCCCACTGAGAAAAGAATAAAACAGTAAAACATAGGAGGGTATTGATTGATTTTATCATAATCCATTTCTATTATTGTTAGCTCACTCTAGAGCCTGTTTTGTATGGTTTCTATGCACAGTTCATCCAGATAAACCGAACACTTCCTTCATGCAAGATAACATTGACTATCAATAAACAACAGAAAATAAAAACAAATGATCAACAAAATACATAGCCACTTGAGTATGTATGGAAGCACCTATGTCGTTAAAGTAAAGTGCCTTTCATTGACATTAAATAACCCGCCCTCTCTTTTCTAACGCCTTAATGCACATTGAAGAATACTTTGAACCTGTATTTGACGCATCTAATTCAAAATTAATACTTCTAATAATATTATGTTCATCCGTTAATACCAAAAATTGACATTGTTGGGGCGAATTAAGCTTTGCTTTATTCGAAATGAACGGACTCACACCATTGCGGCTCTGTTTATTCTGTTGAAGCGCTTGAGTAAACAACCACTCATACTCTCGGTCACCATTATACTCAGCCCATTCAGCCTGAGGCCTTCCAATATCACTGATCAGCTTATCTATCGGCTTGCCGTGATAAACTTGATTCTCAGTACGCTCTGTTAGCGCTGTATTAGCACATGCCTGTAACAATAAAAAAGTGAATAATACGACAATGACTTTAAAAAACTTACCCATACTTAATCTTCTATTTAATTTCGGCCATGAAGTCTACCATAGCTAACAGTTCTCAACCTATCTTTACACTCCTAATTAAAAGAAGATTAATGACAATACTCTGATGATAAAACGAGTACTAGATTAATATTTGCAATTTCAATTTGATAATGACAAAGTGCCACCATTTTATCTAACTAAACCTTAATCAGTAATAAAAAAACCAGTGGCTAAGACACTGGTTTTTTACTCGAATAACCCTATCACTCTTTTAAATTGTTTAGGTTAATGGAATAGTTAGCTTTAGGTAATACTTGACTTTCCCATAGCGTCGACCACTTATAGGACCCAAAAATATCTCTGTCAGTCAACCTTCTTTCTTCTAATGTGACATCAGTCACCACACTAAAAGAAAATTGCCCTGATACTTGCGCCAACCTACCACTCCAAAACGCTTCCGATGAATACTGAAGCCCATAACGCGAAATATCGGGTACATTAGCTAATTGCGGTAACTCAAAAGCACTATGTGATACCCAAGCATTATCATTAGAAAACTTACTCAAGCTATATTCCCAAGTGAGATTTTCGCCTTGGCCTGCAGGATTACTTGAAACAACTTTCCAATCAGGCAGGCTCATGGACTCAGAATTGCTTTCACTGTAACCAATAGAGGTTTTTCCACCTATCTTTCCACTTGTATCATATGAGATATCCGTCGACAGACTCATACCTCTAGAAGTACTCACCGTCGTTGAATTATTTGCATTTTGTGGTATCCAACTCGTCAACTGTAATCCAGCAGCATTGCTCACTTCTACTGCAGACGTCACTGAGTCTAAATAATAACCACGTCTAGATCTTGAATTATTTTCCATCGTCGGCGTGACATGTCCGTAAGGTGCAATAAAAACATCCATATGGTCCGTTTGCGTATTACGATAAGCACCGACTGAATAACCTCTTACGGCAGTAAAAATTGATTTTCTCCCATCATCAGGAGAGGTATAGCGATTCATTCGATTAGTCACTGTATAACACAGCTTAGCTTCTTGAGCTTCTGCCGAGCATGGATAACCCGATTCAGCCCCCGTCACCCCCGATGAGATTGTCAAAGCTGCTATTTTAGGCATAAAAGAAGCATCAATAGCATCAGTCACTTGGGTTAATGCATGCTCTCGTTGATAGTCAATCATATCATGATAAGAGTCTGCTACTGGATAAGATGCGAGTTTATGGCCATGAGACACAGTCGTTAATTCATTCGAAGTGCTACTTTGTGTCACTTCTTCATATTCTATCGGCGTATCACCACCACCAAATGTCGTGACTATATCTGGCTCACCTTTTTTGGGTTCAATAATCACAACTTCAGCATCAAAGCTCATAAACAAGCCATCAATGACTTGATTATTCATATTTTCAATAACAATTAATTTATTCTGTTTGACAGCTTCAGTGATATATTCACTAATTAAATGCCTATCTTTCACTTCATTCATGTCTAGATAAACAAAATCCGTATTACGTATTTCATTGGCAATTTCATTTACCTCTTCATTCGACATAACGCCACTGAAAGAATGAGTATTATAACGTTCTAAAATCACATCTGATAAATAAGTATGATTCCCAGTTAAATTCAAAACTGACCTTTTATTATCATTAAAATCTGCCAAAGCATTAAATGATAAGGCACTAATAGCAATACCCAACAAACTTTTTTTAATCGACATTTTCATCATAAACTCCCAGGATTGAGTTATTGCGGACGTTATTAAATAACAAAAAAACTACAGTAAAAATAAATACCATTTAAATACAGACCATTAGAAATTCAAAGAGCATCAATTACACGCTCATTGTGTTATGCCACACATCATATCAATCGAAAAAATAAATTTCAAAAATAAATCTTAAAAGACAAAACAGATCGAAATTACAGGCTTAAAATTAACATTAATCATGGAACAACAAAATCGCCAACCAAAATAAAAACCCTTTATTTATATATATTTAATAAAAATACACTCTTAATATAGCTACAAAACCACAGATCAAACCTATTTACACTTACACTCAACAATGAAATATAAAAACAAATAACTTCACCTATAAATGCAAAATGAAAATATTAAAAACACAAATTTAAAAACAAATTAACCATTTTCCCTTAGCATTACTTTAATTCATTAGAACAATCGCTTTATTCGATTAAATCATTATTGACCTAGATTTAATGTAATGAACAACAGCTCTTTAAAATAAAAATTGAAAAACACAAACACAAACACAAACACAAACAAATAAAATCACATGACTTAAACTTGCATTAATAAAATCAATAAGGCCAATCTAAAATAGATATTAATCGTAACTATCCAATTAAATACAAAACATTAGCTCCTTTCAGATCCAGTTTTAAATAAATAAAAATTTTGACTTAAAAATCTATTCAGCAAATATACAGCTAAGCTTAGGTGTCCCCTTATATAAAGCAGCCACATCAAGGGTTTTGAGGTAAAATACTCCAAACAACCATAATAAGCTCA
>NZ_CANLZC010000029.1 GCF_947495455.1 uncultured Shewanella sp.
CATCTGTCTCGTTTTCGTACTGACAAGATCAGATCACAGAATGACCAAATGGTTCCTTAGATTTAAGCAACAACGCCGCATTAACCAGTAAAATAAATTTACAGTTACAAAAAGGAAACTGGAAAAGCTTAGCATATAAGGAAGCTGAAGAGTGCGGTGAAAAAAGTATCGCTTTACAAAAGTTTGTTATATCAGGAAGACAAAGGAATGATAATGTACTGATATATAAAGTAGATCAAACTAATGACTTTATAAATTTAATTGGAGATTTCATTTATAAAATTGAAGCCTTACTCAATGATCCTGCACCATTGTCGTCAAAGAATAGATGTAATGACGATAAGGTTTTTAAAGCTATTGAGGCTTATGTTGATAGTACTAGATTTCAAGAAGGTTGTTATATTATTCGGCCTGCTTATCATGATTAATGAAGCGATAATGACCCCGTTTTGACTAGTTTGCCCAATCGAGTTTCCGAATAGGCAAGAAGCATTGATTTTAATATCCCGTTGATAATGTACTAGGTTGCGTCATTTTACGAATTTGCATGATCATGCCCATTATTTGAGTCGTGTGTGATCAAAATAATGGGCTTATACTCACTAGTCCTAAGTAATTGGAAAAATAAATTTTTTAATAACCTGTCGATAGCGTACTAGGCTGCGTCATTTTACGAATTTGAATGATCATGCCCATTATTTGAGTCGTGTCTATCGTTAGTTTGAGGGCAAAATAATGGACCCATATTTGCTAGTCTTTGGATCATGAATAGCTTTTTTAATAATCTGTCGATAATGAACCGTTCAACTAATATCCCGTTGATAATGTACTAGGTTGCGTCATTTTACGAATTTGCATGATCATGCCCATTATTTGAGTCGTGTCTATCGTTAATTTGAGGGCAAAATAATGGGCTGCTAACCGTTTACCTAATAACCTGTTGATAGCGTACTGGACTGAGTTTATTTCATTTACGAATATAAATGCTTATGTCCAGTACTTTTGTTTACCCATTGATAATGAATAGACTTTTTAATATCCCATCGATATCATTATTTCGAATATGCTCTTCTTGCCCAATCGAGTTTTCGAATAGGCAAGAGGCATTAGGCATTGATTTTAATAACCTGTCGATAGCGTACTAGGCTGCGTCATTTTACGAATTTGAATGATCATGCCCATTTGGGGGTGATCAAAATAGTGGATCTCGCCACTACGTACGCGACGGTTTTGTTTAAGTGGAATGGCGTATAGAAAAGGGGTTGACTCTGTTTCGGTAAGCCCATTATTGATTTGATAACCGTTAGCGGTGTCACTGAGATGGTCTTTAGTGACGAGGACTTGCTTAGTGCCTTCCTCCCTTAAGTTTAACGCCGCCTCTATGTATAAATAGTGATTAAGGTAAATGTTTAAGGTGCCATCGAGCTGCCAAACTGGGCCTTTGCTTGAATGATCATAAATATCTTGCATAAAATCAAAGCGGGGAATGTCGTCACTGCTTTGATTGACGCTAAGGGCTTGTCCATCATAATCATAGGCGTTTTCAAAATCGTGCCCAGCATAAAGGTGTAATGGCTTGGCTTGACTTCTTGGTTTCATGGCTTGTTGCCATGTCATATGCAATAAGCTGGTGGTGCCGGGTTGTCTGGCTATTTTTTTGATGATATCGCTAAATTGACTCTGGCTCTTAGCCAATAATACGGGGCCATCGCCAGTGTAAGCCGTAGCAGGTTGAGGGGCGGCGATTTCAACCGGTAGGTTTTTTGGTGTATTGACATTGGAGCGGGTGGTTAATTGGGCGTTGCACTCATCACTATTGGTTGCCCAATCTTGAGAGCTGCAGCTGGTAAGGCCGTTGCGTACTGAGCTTAAATCGGTACTGGTGACAGGCGCGATTAAATCAATTGCATTGTTGAGCTTGAGTGGTGTGACTTGAGTGGGCCACTGTTCAACACTGTTACTATTATGCTGATACACATAAATTTCAACTTCAAACCAACGCTCATCTTCTGCATGAACACTCACAGATAATAAGCTAAGTAAAATAAGACTAAGTCGTAGCACGTTTATTCTCCAAGACGATGTTGGGATAATTGCTCCAAGAGCAATTTAAGCAAGGCCAGCCTGTCTTGATAAGACTTCGACGGCAGATTGAATTTTAACTTAGCAGGGCCATCCATTCGATAAATTTGTGGCTGCTGCTGTAATAAACCGATAATAAAGCCAGGATCGATACTGTGATCATCATTAAACTCTAAGCTGCCACCTTTGGCGTGCATCTCAATTTTCTTGATCCCAAGCTCTGTGGCTTGATGCTTATAAAAACTTAATGCCAGTAGGTTTTTAGTGGGCTCAGGCAATAAACCAAAACGATCGATCAGTTCTACTTTGAGCTCATCAAGGGCTTTTTGACTGGTGCAGTTGGCTATGCGCTTATATAAAGATAAGCGAATATTCACATCGGCAACATAATCATCGGGTAATAAAGCGGGGATCCTCAGTTCGATTTCACTTTGATGTTTGAGCATATGTTCAAGGGAAGGCTCTTTGCCTTGCTTGAGGGATTTCACCGCATCTTCAAGCATTTCCATATACAGGCTAAAG
Source organism: uncultured Shewanella sp. (assembly GCF_947495455.1). GTDB lineage: Bacteria > Pseudomonadota > Gammaproteobacteria > Enterobacterales > Shewanellaceae > Shewanella. The sequence continues at coordinate 2,605 of NZ_CANLZC010000029.1, forward strand.
CCGATTTTAGAAATATGGCCACTTTGCTCATCCCCTAATAGTTCACCCGCACCACGAATTTCTAAATCTTGTGTGGCGAGCATAAATCCTGCGCCTAAATCTTCAAGGGCACTAATGGCTTCAAGCCGTTTACGGGCATCTTTTGTTAAGCGTTTTGTGTGTGGCGTTAATAAATACGCATAGGCCTGATGATGAGAGCGGCCGACTCGACCTCGTAATTGATGTAATTGCGCCAAACCAAATTTGTCCGCTCGCTCTATAACAATGGTATTGGCAGAAGGCACATCAATGCCCGTTTCTATGATAGTGGTACAGACTAAGACATTAAAGCGCTGATGGTAAAAGTCTGACATGACTCGCTCCAGCTCTCGCTCGCGCATTTGTCCATGGGCGGTGACGACTCTTGCTTCTGGCAATAAGTCCGCAATTTCAGCAGCTCTTTGCTCTATGGTCTCGACGCTGTTATGTAAAAAGTAAACTTGTCCGCCGCGGAGAATTTCCCTTAATAAAGCTTCTCGAATCGTTGCATCGTCATACTCACGAATAAAGGTTTTGACTGCGAGTCGTTTGGCGGGAGGTGTGGCAATTATGGATAAATCACGCATGCCTGACATGGCCATATTTAAGGTGCGTGGAATCGGCGTGGCCGTTAATGTGAGTATGTCCACATTGGCGCGTAGTGCTTTGATTTTTTCTTTTTGCCTTACGCCAAATCTATGCTCTTCATCGATAATGAGTAAGCCTAAGTTTTCAAATTTGGCATCAGATTGCAGTAATTTGTGCGTGCCTATGACCACATCGACTTTGCCTGCTTCCAGTTCAAGCATGACGTTTTGTTGTTCTTTGGCGGTTTTAAAACGGGATAGCACTTCGACTTTAATGGGCCAGTCGGCAAATCGGTCGCTGAAATTCTCAAAATGTTGTTGAGCGAGTAAGGTTGTAGGCACTAAAACGGCCACTTGTTTACCGTCATTTATGGCCACAAAGGCGGCACGCATGGCGACTTCTGTTTTGCCAAAGCCCACATCACCACAGACGAGTCTATCCATGGCAATAGGAGAGCACATATCATTGAGCACGTCCTTGATAGCGGTTTCTTGATCCACGGTTTCTTCAAAGGGAAAACTACTGGCAAATTGTGCATATTCTTGTTCTTCCAGTTTACACGCATCCCCAGGTCGCGCTTGCCGTCTGGCATAGACATCCAGAAGTTCGGCGGCAACATCACGGATTTTTTCAATGGCCTTACGTTTGGCTTTGGTCCAGCTCTCATTGCCCAGTTTATTGAGTGTGGCTTCTTCATCGGGCCCCACACTGTAGCGACTAATGAGATGCAAAGCGGCGACGGGAACATAGAGCTTGTCACCTCCAGCGTATTCAAGCACTAAGTATTCGGCGACAAGTCCACCCGTATCTAAGGTTTCGAGTCCTTGATAATGAGCAACGCCGTGATCAAGATGAACAATAGGCTGACCGACTTTGAGTTCCGCTAAATTTTTAATTAATGCATCATTGCTTATCTGTTTTTGTTTTTCACGGCGCCTGTGCTGAGAAATACGATGCCCAAAGAGCTCTGTTTCACAAATTAAGCTAAAATCCTGATCCGAAGGTGGAGTGATAATGCATCCCTGAGAAAGCGGCGATACAATCAATGCCACGGGAGTCGGGTTAGCCAGATAATCATCGAAATGATCAAATAAAGTGGGTTTTAATCCAATTTTACTCAAGAGTTCAACGATGGCCTGACGTCGTCCTTCCGATTCTGCACTGAAAAGTAAATTCACTTGAGTGCTGGCATAGTTTTTGAGTGCTTCAAGGGGTTGTTTGAGTTTATGATTAGCGGTCAGCTCGGGTAATGAGGCCGTTTTAGCCTTGATGTGGGTACTGCTTATTTCCCCCGTTTTTAATTGCAATTGCGGCATGTGTTTAAATGCGGCAAAGACTTGCTCTGTTAATAGGTATAAGTCTTTTGGCGGCAATAAGGGACGAAGTGGATCGACCCGCCGCTCTTCATAACGGGTTTGCACTTCTTTTAAATGATTATTGGCCGCTTGGGTTAGTTCCCCTAATGCAATGAGTTGTGTTTGTTTAGGTAAATAATCAAATAAGCTGGCGGTTTCATCGAAAAAGAGGGGGAGATAATTTTCAATGCCAGCAGGTAAGGTATTTTTACTGACCATTTGATAAACGGAGCCCGGCTCTTTGACTAATACCTCAAATTGACGACGATAACGTTGCCTAAATCCTTCAATGGCCTTGTTATCGGTTGGAAACTCTTTTGCCGGTAATAAACGAATACGGTCAATTTCTTCATTAGAGCGTTGAGTTTCAGGATCAAAATGCCGAATTGATTCGACTTCATCGTCGAATAATTCAATGCGAAACGGCTTGTTGGAACCCATAGGAAAGATGTCAATGATGGCGCCTCTGACAGCAAATTCACCGTGTTCATAGACCTGCTCCACTAAATGATACCCTGTATCGACTAACTGTTGTCGCATGTCACTTAAATGATAGGTATCGCCTTTTTGGAGCATCAATACATTACCACTTAAAAACGTTTTTGGCGGTAAACGCACCATTAGAGTGGCCATTGGTACGATGACAAGCCCCTGCTTAGCTTGCAGTAATTGTGATAAAGTAGCCAGACGCTGAGAGATCAGATCTCGATGAGGGGAAAAGGCATCATAAGGTAGGGTTTCTCTATCAGGGAATAGCCAAATAGGCAGTTTTTTTTCTTTGAGTAAATAACTCAGCTCAGCTTCAAGTGCAATGGCGCTAGGCGTATCATGAGTGACAACAAGTGTGAGTCCAGTGTATTGCTGAGCAATGTTGGCAAGGGTAATAGCCTGTGCAGCGCCAATTGGCGTTCTCAAGGTTTGAACTTGAGGCGCCGCTTTAACGCCTGGTGGGGTTAATATTGAGAATGCATTCATGAAGTCGAGGTAAACCAGTCAATTGACAACAAATTGGGTGGCCATAGTATACCCAAATGATGGGAATATACTATAGCTAACCTGAAGCTTAGCTTGCCTTCATGACAGAAAGTGCATCTGAATAAAGGCCCACTTTAACGAATGGGTCGTACCGTGTTAAGGGTGAAATTTGCGCTGTTTAAGTTGTTTTTGTTGCACATTTAAACTGGCTTTGACCAATTGCTCGATATCACCGTCTTGTATAATATTAAAGGTTAATTCGCTCATAAAAGACTTGGCATGCTCAGTCTCGGCGCTGTTATTGCTTGCCAAGGGAGCCATGTCAATGTGATTTTTTTCATTAGAATTAACAAGCGTGTTAACTTGGTTTGACTGAGTGACTTGGCCGAAACACATGATGGAAATAAGCTCCTCTTTGATAAAAAGTGTGACTTTATATTGCCCATTGAGAGGAAGGGGCATCTCGCTTAACACTTGAATACCACTTCCGCCAAAACGTATGCCTTTAACGGCTTTTCCAGAGTGGGGTGTTTGTGCAAGGACATGTTGCAGTACTAAGTCTATTTTTCGCGATTGTAATTTTAAGTAGTCAATAATGGTTTGACTTTCATCATCTAAGTGACGCAGTTGCAATAAACAATCAGCTTCAAGGGCTTTGACATCACTCATGAGTTGCATACCTGTTGGAAGTAAATGATGCAACTGTGTTTCTGTAGGAAGTGGACGACCTTTGGGCCAAGTTTCGAGAAAAACCTCAAAGGAATGGGTGACACTAAAATAAGGTGTTGAGTCGGTGAACAAGGCATTGCCTCTTGTTTTTATATCTATTCCCTCTATTATTGTTCCTATCTCTATGATTTAGCAAGGCTGTACGATAAAAGTACAACATTGTCCATGAATTTAAAATTACCTTTATACATAGGCTTTCGATACTGGAAAGCGAGAAAAACCAATAGCTTTGCTTCATTTATTACGCTTTTTTCTGTTTCTGGGATCTTATTGGGGGTTGCAGCACTGATTGTGGTGAGCTCAGTGATGAGTGGCCTAGAAGGTCAGTTAAAACAACGTATTTTGGGGGCGGTGCCTCAGCTGACTGTTCATGCAAATCACCCTTTAACGGATTGGAAAGCGCAAATAGAAAAATTGAAACAGTTACCCGGTGTGGTAGGCGCGACCCCCAGTGTTTCAACGCAAGCTATGGTGCAATCAGCCAATAATATTCGCGCCGTGCAAGTCTATGGTATTTATCCTCAATATGAAGATCCTTTACTGAATGTGGCGAAGCAGATCTATTCAGGAAACTTTGATGCGCTGAAGTCTAAGCAATATAAAGTGATTTTAGGAGGCGAGTTGGCGCGATTGCTGGATGTATCAACAGGGGATAAGGTACGCTTATTAAGTGGCGATGGCGTGGTTTATTCGCCGTTAGGACCTATGCCAAGTCAGCGTAAATTTACCGTTGCGGGCATTTTTGAAATGGGCTCGCAGGTCGATGCCAGTGTGGCTTATATTTATTATGAAGATGCACAGCGTTTGATGAGGCAAACACCCGGGGAAGTGAAACAGCTAAGGTTATATTTAACCGATCCTTTTAGTGCGGCTCAGTTAGCACCTCAAGTGAAAGCCTTATTTGCTGAACAGGGCATTGAAGTGACCACAACAGATTGGCGCCATACTTATGGTGATTTATTTAGTGCAGTGAAAATGGAAAAGAACATGATGTCGCTCATGCTTTGTCTGATTATTGCCGTGGCAGCGTTTAATATCGTATCAGCCTTGGTCATGATGGTGGTCGATAAAACCACGGATGTGGCAGTATTGAAAACCCAAGGCTTAGGCACAGGTCAGATTATGGGGATCTTTATTATTCAAGGTTCCTTGAACGCTGCGATTGGCCTGATTGGCGGAGTAGTGATTGGCCTGCTATTAACAACAAACTTAAATGAAATCACCCATATTCTAGGATTATCGATTTTAGGTGCCGGGCAACGTTTACCTGTGTTATTACAGACCCATCAATTATTAAGTATTGTGCTGGGAACCTTGGTGATTAGTGTGATTGCGACAATTTATCCTGCAATGAAAGCGGCCCGTGTTGAGCCCGCTAGCGCATTGCGATATGAGTAATTAAGCTTTTGTAGAAAGAAGTCAGAGTTTTTTTGAAATTGAAAATTTAAGTTGTCACTCAATGGGTGATAAGAAACGAGTCCTAAGATGAAGCCAGAAATTTTATTAGATGTGAGTCGAGTGAGTAAAGTGTATACGGAAGGCCGTCTTGAGACCAAAGTATTGCATCAAGTGGATTTACAAGTGTTTAAAGGTGAGCAGCTTGCCATTGTCGGAAGCTCGGGCTCTGGAAAAAGCACTTTATTGCATATCATAGGAACCTTAGACAGTCCCAGTGAAGGCCAAGTGCTATTGGAAGGAGAAGATATCTATGGGCTATCGAATAAGCGCCAAGCTCGATTAAGAAATACCGATTTAGGCTTTATTTATCAGTTCCATCATTTGTTACCTGAATTTTCTGCCCTTGAGAATGTGGCGATGCCGGGATTTATTGAGGGAAGACCTCGTCAGCAAGTACTCCTTGAGGCAAAAGCCTTACTGTCGAGAGTTGGACTTGAACATAGACTTAATCACACTCCAGCCGAAATGTCGGGAGGAGAGCGTCAACGTGTTGCCATTGCTCGCGCGTTAATTAACAAACCTAAGTTAGTGCTAGCCGATGAGCCTACGGGGAATTTAGACGCGAAAAGTGGTGAAGATGTGTATGTACTCATTAAAGAGTTGGCGCAGCAGCTAGGAACGGCTTTTGTTGTTGTGACTCATGATCTTCAGTTGGCGGCAAGAATGGATAGACAATTGCACATGAAAGATGGTCATTTGAGTCAGTTAGATGCTGTCAATGGCGTCGCGCATATTCAAGCAGGTGATAACACATGAATAAAGGGTTAGCACTATGGGTGGGCTTACGGTTTTATCTTGCTAGACAATCTAATCGATTTATCAGTTTTATTTCATTTGCATCGACAGCAGGGATTGCACTGGGCGTGGCAGTACTGATTATTGTGCTGTCTGCCATGAATGGATTTGAACGTGAATTAGAGCAGCGTTTGCTGGGTGTCGTGCCCCATGGAGAGCTGACGGGTGTCAATGGGGGGATCAGTGATTGGCAAAAAATAGTGAAAGAGGCCATTAACATTCCTGGAATAGTGTCGGCTGCGCCTTTGATACAAATTCAAGGTTTAGTGCAAAAGCCTAAAGGTTTTCAAGGGGTGTCAGTGATTGGCATCGATCCTAAGTTAGAGTCGACAGTCTCCAGTATCAGTCAGTTTATGTCAGCTAAGAGTTGGCAGAGTTTAAGCCAGTCGAACAGTAACAATATTGTCCTTGGAAAAGGATTGGCAAAAGCGTTAGATCTTAAAGTGGGTCAATCTTTGAGTCTGTATACGCCAGAATTGGGGGCTCAATCTCAAAATGGACAGATCCGCCAAGCAAAAAGTCATCGCTTTGTGGTGTCGGGTATTTTTTCCATTGGCGGGGAATTAGATTTAACAACTGCCTATATTCCAATGGCTTATGCAAGTCACTTATTGGGCTTAGGCAGTGATGTCACTGGCGTTCGGATTAAGGTGGATAAAGTGTTTGATGCTCCCCGTTTAATCAGAGAGCTAGGTTATAATCAACAGCAATACTTATACATAAATGACTGGACGCGCACTCAGGGTAATTTATATTCAGATATTCAAATGGTCAGGATGATCATGTACTTAGTACTTGCATTAGTGATTGCAGTTGCCTGCTTTAATATTGTATCGACTTTAGTGATGGCGGTGCGGGATAAGCAATCCGAAATAGCCATTTTATTAACCATGGGAATGAAACGAAGCAGTATTATGGGAATTTTTGTTGTGCAAGGGGCCTTTAACGGGATTTTAGGCTGCGCATTAGGGGTTATTTCAGGGGGTTTGATTGCACTTAATTTAAGCGATATAGCCAAGAGTATTGAGGCTTTATTTGGTATACAGCTTTTATCTGCCGATGTTTATTTTATCGACTTCCTCCCCTCAAAACTGCTCATGTCAGATGTTATTAGTGTGACGTCATTGGCTTTTTTCATGAGTCTGATTGCTACACTTTATCCAGCCTATAAAGCCAGTAAAACTCAGCCTGCACGTGCGTTGGCGGGATGGTGATCGCGTTTACTGAAAAGGTTGTATGAATAACTTCTCAGGCTTTTCAATTCAATGTAATGCTGAATTGGACTGTCTGAGAAGCTCACTTATATAATGGAATGGGTATTAGGTTCGCTTTGCTATTGCTGGCAGCATTTTGAATTAAAATGGCAGAAAATAGGCAATTCTTGCACCAACAAGGACAGCGATATAGAGAGAAAAAAATAACGTCAAGAATAAGAGTAGTGGTGTGATGGTATTTTTAAAGCGTGTTTTTTGACCCTGAACTGGCCTATGAAACTTATGAAATATAGGTTTGATTTTTATCGGCTTTAAAAATGAAGTATGCGATGAAGCAGTACGTTGACAGTTGAGCTTCTTTGCAGAGTTGACTCTATGACCGAACATAATATTGAATCCTATTAATTCAATGGTGGCGGGAAGAATGCGCCTTTAAAGCTGAATATATCCTGAATATTGATGTTTACAGACCTTTGATTTGTAATACTTTGTGAATGAGTATTTATACTAATAATATTTTTAATTTAAAAACAATGGATTAATTTAAACTTAAATTAATCCATTGTAAGTTTGTCATTTACTTATCGTGTGCTTTAAAAGTGGAGGATATAGGCTTCTTTTTTATTACTTCGATTGTGTTTTTTTCTTATTGAAAAAGTCATAAATGAGTATTATTCCAACCATGATGATACCAATTAATCTGAGTGTATCTTGACTCAGTAGGATGCTTAAACTGGCACTCAGTAGTAGCAAGCGTTGCCAAACGGGTAATGGATGGAAAAAGAAACCTTCAATACTAGCAGCAAAGCCTAAAATCAATATGATGGTGATGAAGATGGCATAGAAGTAACTTGTTAAGGACACTTCACCATAAAAAATAAGACCCGAGAAAGCCATCATAGCAGGAATGATGAAAAACCCTTGAGAGAGTTTAAAGGCTTGTATTGCCGATTTCATGGGAGAGGCTTTTGCTATTGCGGCACCCGCAAAAGCGGCTAATGCAATGGGTGGCGTCACATTGGAAGTTTGAGAGAGCCAAAAAACAATCATGTGTGCAGTGAGTAAGTCAACACCTAGTTCGGTGAGTGAAGGAACGGCCATAATAGATAACACTATATAGGCAGCCGTTACTGGAAGTCCCATGCCTAAAATTACAGCAGCAAAGGCGATGAGCGCGAGCACCGACCATAAGTATCCACTCGAAAGTACCATGAGAAATTGTGTGAATTGTAAGCCGATCCCTGTCTGCCCGACGACGCCAACCACAATGCCGGCGCTGCCACATGCAACAGAAATCGGTAATGCTTGCAGCGCACCTTGTTTCATTCCCGAAAAGAAAGTGCTTAACGTAATACGCGTTGATTTTCGGCACATGGCGGAAAAGATAACAGCAGCACAACCCGCAATGCCAACTAAAACCGGTGAATAGCTCAGGACGAGTAAGCTGGTAATTAAAATGAGTGGAATGAGAAAGTGCCAACCTTTAGCCATCACAGTGCTAAATTGTTCTATCCTATCCATGCCTTTTAAATTTAATTTACATGCCATGAGATGAACGTAAAGCAAAGTACAGGCAAAATATAAAATGGCAGGGGCAATGGAGACAAGTAAAATATCGCCATAAGCAATGCCGGTAAATTGAGCCATGACAAAGGCGCCTGCTCCCATAACAGGCGGCATGATCTGCCCGCCCGTTGAAGCCGATGCCTCTATGCCCGCCGCTTCTTCTGGCCTATAGCCTAACTTTTTCATCATAGGGATGGTCAAAGCGCCGGTTGTCACAGTATTGGCAATGGCTGAGCCTGAAATCGATCCCAAGGCAGCAGAAGCAATAACACTGGCTTTAGCAGGGCCCCCTCGATATTTTCCTGCGATAGCAAAGGCGCAATCGATGAAGAATTGTCCTGCGCCACACACTTGGAGAAATGCGCCAAATAAAACGAAAATGAACACGACACCGGCGGCAATGGCTAAGGGGGCACCAAAGACACCATTTGTTGAAAAGATATGAAAACGAATAATTTCTTCTAGTGAAAAGCTTTTACTGGCAACCACTGATGGGAGTAAATCCCCAAACATGGCATAAGTGAGAAAGAAAATAGCGATTCCAGCCATGACGATGCCCACGGTGCGGCGTGTCGCTTCTAGTAATAATAATAGTAGTAACCCTCCTGCAATGCGATCTTGTAAGTTGAGTCCGTCAAATAAAAAACTCATATCATCATAATCAAAGGTAAGAATTGTCCAACCACTGAAGATAACAGCCGCGATTAAACCGAGATCTATCAATCTTCCAATAGGGTATAAACGCGGTGATGTTTCATGTTTGATGGAAGGATAAACGAGAAAAACCAGAACGAGGACCCAAGTGAGATGAATGGGCCTAAAGCTGGTGGCAGGTAAATCGGCAGTGGCTCCTTGCCATAGTTGAAAGACGGACAATGAAATGGCAATGAGGCTGGCGACTTGTACTAATTGATCGCTTAGATATCGGCCAGATATTAGGGGAGCAGACATACTTTTCTCCTATCGGGACACACACTGCATTTATTGTCAGAATTAATGCAGTGTGTGAATATTGATGCTGTTGACTATTAACGTGTCAGTTGCTGATGGTCTTAAATAAAGTGCCCACGAGCGCTAGGATGATACTTTCGCGTGATCTGAAAAGATCCCTACCCTTAAGGGATGAGGAATATTATTGTTTGCTTCTATGTTCGTCGAAATATTTTTGTGCCCCTGGATGCAGAGGGACATCGGCGAGTTCGTCCATATTATCCACAGTCGTTGATTGAGTCACACTAATGGCATTGCGCAATTCATCAATATGCTCAAAAGCGACTTTGGTCATTTGATAGGCTAAATCATCATCGAGATTATTATTGACGAATAAGACATTCCATACGGCAGGAACGGTAAATGCAGGCACATTGTTATAACTGCCAGCAGGGGCTATATAAGTATAATAAGCGGGATTGGCTTTCGATATTTTATCCAGTTGTTGCTTTGAAAATGATAAAACTCGAACATTGCGAGTTAACGATAATTCAGTAATGGCGCCGACACCTAAACTGCCAACAATGACTCCAGCATCAATTTGGCCATTGGCTAAAGCACGAGTGGTGGCACTGTAATTGAGGGCTTGACTGTCTAGATCGTTTTTATTGATCCCTAAAATACTGAGGATATTGAGGGCACTAATACGTGTGCCTGAGCCTGGTGCACCTAAAGATACACGTTTATCTTTTAAATCTTCTATATTGTGAATGTCAGAGTCAGCAGGTACGATAAATTGGACTAAATTAGGATAAAGTGTAAATAAAACGGATACATCCATTTTTCTTGGAAAAGGCTTTGTGCCTTCATAGGCTTGTTCCATGACATTACCCATACTGATCCCAGCAAGCTGTCGGCCTGAGGCGACCTTTACAATATTTTCAACGGATGCCGAAGTGACCTCTGCACGCATATCGAAATTGGGAATATTCTCAGACCAGATTTTGGCTAACATGCCGCCTAGAGGATAATAGGTGCCGCTTTGGCTTCCCGTGCCAATGGTATAAGTTTCCGCTGACGATGGAAGCGAGAAAGTGAGCAATAAAACCAAGGCAATATATTTAGATAGCGCTATCATTAGGCAAACTCCGAGAAAAATTGTTTTTTTAATAATCGTTAATGTATAAGGCTTTTGTTGGATTCAGTCAATGAGTGTACAACTTACTTTGCTTTAAATTGCCAGAAAATAATAAGGTGACAGTAAAATCAAGGCATATGAGTCATTATGAGTGAATGAAAGTGGCTGTTAATTCAGAAATAAATGAAGGAGCTATTGATGGCAAAGGGATTGTTGATGATACTTGTGAGCAAATTGTAATAATGTGTGTAACTCAGGAGAATTAATGACAATAATCATATTTTGAGCATGAAATATACGGTTATATTTCATGCTCGAAGCATGTCTTTTGCTTTTTTATTTATGCTCAGAGGCAATGATTGTTTTAATGTGGTGTGGATGTATTTTTATACAGATATTATGTTTTTTAAAGGCGATGGTAGGATTGGGAAGTCGTTCCTTATCGCCTCTAGGTGAACTCATTTTCACTTTGATACTTGTTTGGTTAGCAATAATGGGCGCTAATTTGGGAATGGCAAGAAGCAGTTCATCACTGAGTGTTTGGCAATCTATGGCATTGGAAGGAAAGATAAGCTCTATATGTTCCCAACCTTGTTCTGGGTAGCGTTTTTCACTGGGAAAGGGCAGCTCTAAATAATCTATGGTTAAGGCACCAAGGTGAAGGGAGTGATGGAGTTTAATGATTAAAATGGGGCGGCCATTAATGATATTTTCTGAAATAATGTCACCGAATTCATGAACATTATTTTTAAGTTGCAGCGCATCGGTGAGTTGGTTAATGCGAATAGCGACATGATCGCACTCAAAAGGATAAGTACTAATATCAAGTTCATTCATGAAAGATTGGATTTTTTTACAAAAAGAAGGCCAAGAGTGTAGTAAGTTTGAAAAAGAAAGAGGAGAAGTCATAGTATTCATATTTTGATATTTTTTCTAATATTTTTTTGCGTGCTATGGGTGGATAACGATAGGGGTGCCTTCATCGAGCAATTGCCAGAGCTCATCAATATCCTTATTGGTTAAGGCGATACAGCCATCGGTCCAATTAAATTTTTGTCTTTTGTCTACCGGAATGGATGAATTGGGATCTTGGCCATGGATCATAATTTGCCCACCGGGATCGACCCCGTTGGCTTTGGAGTAACGCAGATCGTATTCATTAGGGTAAGAAATATGTATCGCGCGATAATAAGCACTGTCCTCTTTTTTGTAATCTAGCGTATAGCGACCTTCAGGGGTACGTTTATCACCTCTTTTGCGCTTAGGGCCGACAGGGTTGCTGCCTAATGCAATATTGAATTTTTTCAATAACTTTCCTTCTTTAAACACTGAGAGTGCTAATTGAGATTTTGTGACAACGACTAAATCGGCTTTAGTGGAAGAATGGGCGTGAGCTGTTAGGGGGGTTAGAAGAAAGACAATAAAAGCATAAAAAGGTAACGCCATATATCCAATCCAATAGAGGAAGTATTAAAAGAGGCTTATTATACTCAAACATAGTCAAAATACGAGTTGGAATGTTTGTGTGAGAATAAGGCTGACTCTGATGTCGCTGAGATATTGAATCAAAATGCTCCCGTTAATGGGATCCCTCAGTCACGAGTATAAATAAATTATAGTCTAGTTATACATTATTTTAGCGAATAAAATGAATGGTAAGCTTGGTTTTTTGTTAGTATGGCGTTCTATACAGAGGGAGGTGATATGGGTATGTCAGAAGAGCGAGAGCAAGCATCGAGTTTAAGGTTGAGTTTAAGACGGATCATTTTTGGCACGGAGACTCCAGCAGGGCGTTATTTTGATATTTGCTTGATTATCTGTATCACCTTGAGTGTTGCTTTGATCTTTTTGGATACGATAGTGTCAATTCATGGCGCATACGGTGATTGGATTATAAAGTTAGAATGGTTTTTTACATTTTTATTTACTATTGAATATATTACCCGGTTATACTGCTCTGCTAATCGATGGCAATATGCGAAAAGTTTTTACGGTATTGTTGATTTATTATCTATTTTGCCCAGTTACTTGATTTTATTCTTTCCTGGTGCAAATTTCGCTATGGTGATCCGCGTTTTACGCTTGTTTAGAGTGTTTCGAGTTCTGAAGTTATTGCGTTATTTAAGTGAAGGGAATGTGCTTCTACAAGCCTTAACACAATCTTCTCGAAAAGTGATTATGTTTTTCTTTTCCGTGAGCCTTATCGTTTCGGTATTAGGTTCGGTAATGTATGCGGTTGAAGGTCCTGAGAATGGTTTTACATCGATTCCTAAGTCTATATATTGGACCATAGTCACTATTACCACTGTGGGTTATGGTGACATTACGCCAGTCACGGAACTGGGGCAGGGAATAGCTGCACTGACAATGCTGATTGGTTATTCTATTATCGCCATTCCAACAGGTATAATTTCTGCTGAGATTTCCCAAGAAATGCGCCGAAATAGGGATTTAAGGCGTTGTAGTAATTGTTTAAAGTCGGGCCATGATACTGATGCCAATTTTTGTTATCAGTGTGGCAATGAATTACAAGATGTTGTTTAACAATATAATGAAAAAGGGTACCTATGGCGACGGCTAAGTTTGTAGAAGGTTCGATTTTAAAGCATATTTTAGTAATGAGTTCAACGGCTGCTGTGGGTATTTCCGCCTTATTCATTGTTGATTTACTCGATATGTTCTTTTTAAGTCTATTAGGAGAGGTTGAGCTTGCCGCTGCGGTTGGGTATGCGGGCACCATTTCATTTTTTACCACAGCGATAGGCATAGGTTTGTCTATTTCTCTTGGCGCATTAGTTTCACGTTCCATTGGTGCAAAAAAAGTCGAAAAAGCAAAGCGACTATTGGTCAATAGTGCGATTGTGACAGTGATAGTGGGTATTGTAGTCGCTATCATAGTGATGGCCTTTATTCCTGAATTATTAGCTATGATAGGGGCTAAAGGCCGTACAGCAGAACTTGCGGCGAATTATTTGTATATTTTAGTCCCATCACTGCCTATTATTTGCTTAGCCATGTCTTTGGGGGCTGCCTTACGTGCAGTGGGTGATGCGAAACTTTCTATGGTGTCCACGTTAGTCGGTGGAGGGGTAAATGCGGTTTTAGACCCTATTTTTATTTTTGCATTAGCAATGAATATTGAGGGGGCAGCTATTGCGTCAGTATTTGCTCGCTTGTCTGTTTTGATGGTATCAGGTCATGGCATTATTGTTAAACATAAGCTCATTGGGCGTTTTACTTTACAAGGATTTGTGCATGATCTTAAACCTATTTTTAGTATCGCAGGCCCAGCAATGTTAACCAATGTGGCGACGCCTATAGGAAACGGTGTTATCACTCATACTATTGCTGATTTTGGCGATGGATATGTGGCTGGTTGGGCTGTGATAGGTCGTTTAATTCCTGTGTCATTTGGTATGATTTTCGCGTTATCGGGGGCGATAGGCCCCATCGTGGGACAAAACTATGGCGCGTTATCTTTTGTGCGAGTAAAAGAAACTTTGACTAAGGCATTACAGTTTTGTTTTGTGTATGTGTTAGTGGTTTCTCTTATTTTATTTTTCTTGAGGCAAGAAATTATAGTATTGTTTGACATGAAAGGCGACGCTGCCAATATTATCGATTTCTTCTGTCGATATATGGCAATATTTTTTGTTTTTTCGGGGGCTTTATTTGTTGCTAATGCGTCTTTTAATAATCTCGGCAAGGCGAAATATTCAACGGTGTTGAATTTAGGAAAAGCCACATTAGGCACTATGCCCTTCGTCTATTTGGGGGCCAAGTGGGGAGGAATACAAGGTGTGCTGATAGGGCAAGCCTTAGGATCCATTGCTTTTGGGTTGTTAGGCATTATTATCGCTTATCGATTGGTGGATAAGGTCCACAGGGCTCATGATATAAAATTGCAGCAGCAAGTCAGTGGCGGCGATGTTGAAGCGGTAAGGACTCTTGAGGAGGCCGATTTTAGTATGACAACTCAAAACCCTTTGTCTTCTTCATGCGCGCAAATGGCACAGCTTACGGAAGAGCAAGATTGTGACGCCAGTATTGAGCTTATTCGCATGAATGATGAAGCAAGGTTAAAACACAATAAATAATACCAATTCTATTATATAGATGATTAATTCAGAGCTTCTCAAGCTTTTCAATTCAAGGCGCATTTATGCTGTAATGGTGAGTCCCTTTCAAATGAATGCAACGCTGAAGTGGAATGTCTGAGCAGCTCACTGTGTGCGGGTTTCAACATACTTTATGTGACTTAGCTGCTTTCGATATACGATTTCATGGTCGTTCATTCACATCCATGTGAGCACGACATTTGTTCATCCGTAAACATCAGATCAGGGAGGTAGAGCGACGTTTGAACCCAAGCCGAGAATCACTATTAGCTTCAATCATCTGCGACCGCCATGGATGGTGGGACTGTCTGTTAATGCAGGAGCAATTAACGACCTTGCCTACAGCATGTTGAATTCCCGCTGAAAGATCACTTATATAATGGAATTGGTATAATCACTATTGAAACTGAGATATTTAATTCGCAATATCCTGAATAATATATTCAGAATATTGCGAATTGAATGTAAGAGTTTATTGCTCAGCCTTGTCTGTTTGTGTGGAAGACACCTCATCGATGACCTTCATAGAGGCTTCTTTTAAGGCTTGATTGGCTGCACGCTCAGCTTTAGAGACATACTTTTTGATGGTGGGTGGTGTATGTTTATTGAGTTTTGCTTTAGCGCGTTTCGCCGTTTTTTTAATGATTTTCTGCTTTCTGTTCATAATCTTTTATGTGTGACGCTAAATAATGGTATTAATTTTACCTGAAAGCGTTAATCCTCGCCACAACAGAGTGATCTTGCAGTTCAGTATTCACATTACCAACTTGCCCTTTCAAGGGACTCATTGTATCTTAACGACGGTTTCGTAAGAGGAATAGGAACAATGACAGAATTAGTAAAAAGTATCTCTTTTTTTGAACGATTTGAAGTGGATATATTGGCAAAACGAAAAACAATAACCTTACGTGATGCATCAGAATCCCATTTTAAAGTCGGTCAAATTTTGAATGTGGTCGCACTAGAAACAGGTAAGTGCTTTTGCAGTATTTTGGTTGAAAGAACAACGGATATTGACTTTGATGCGTTAACACAGAGGCATGCCGAGCAAGAAAATATGACATTAACGCAATTAAAAAGCCTGATCCAAGATATTTATCCTGGGATCAGTTCGTTATTTATGATTGAATTTAGCCTGGTTGAAGCATTCTAACTATCACGGGTATATACTATTTAATTATCAACATCGTATGAGCGGCCAATATTAACACTAAATGCCGAATAACGTAAACTCAGGTACTTATATTGATTTAGCGATATAATTATAGGCTGTCAAACTTTTGTTTATCGAGTGTATTAGCCCCTTCTAAACACTCTCCTCTTATCATGCCACGTTCATCTTCAATAAGCCGATCGAGTTCAATATAGCCTGTATGGCAAAAGTCTGTCATTTCCAATGTTTTTTTAAGGCCTAATTCGGTTTGTTCTGTGAGTAATTCGGTGGATACGTCATTTTGCTTTCTTTGTATTTTTGAAGGTAATTGATCATTTCGCTGTTTGTGTTTTTGCGCTAAACCATTTGAGGGAGAGTTTACATTCGGCGTGCTATTGCTCATAGAAGATAGAGACACACGATAAGTAAACAATTTTAAGCCATTATTAGCAATAGACGTCGTAAAGGAATCCGTAATTTTACCTGAAAAATCTTGTGGGTAGATGGCGCCTTTGGTGCAGGAAAATAAGAAAGGTAAAAAAAGGATGAGTAAGTGCAATTTATTCATTTGTACCTTAGTTTAAAGATGAAAAAACAAAAAGGGAAGACTTTCGTTAAGTATATATTATTTAAGCCTATTTATTCTAGGTTATTTTTTGTCATGGAAGGTATTTGTTAAGGGTTTTTATTTTGTGTTAGCGTTAACAGAATCGTTTTCTATAGTGGATATAAGTAATACCAATTCTATTATATAGATGAGCAATTCAGAGCTTCTCAGGCTTTTCAATTCAAGGCGCATTTATGCTGTAATGGTGATCCCTTTCAAATGAATGCAACGCAGAAGTGGAATGTCTGAGTAGCTCACTTTGTGCGGGTTTCAACATACTTTATGTGACTTAGCTGCTTTTGATATACGACTTCATGGATGAAGGAGGTAGGGCGACGTTTGAACCCAAGCCGAGGATCACTATTAGCTTCAATCATCTGCGATCACCATGGATGGTGGGACTGTCTGTTAATGCATGAAGCAATTAACGACCTTGCCTACAGCATGTTGAATTCCCGCTGAAAGATCACTTATATAATGGAATTGGTATAATGTAAACGATATTTGTTTAATGGATAAAAGGATGAGAGATGATTAAAACAGCTGATATATTAATCGATGAAGCGAAGTTACAGGTAAGTTGCATTGATATTGCTGCGGCAAAGGCCTTACATGAACGTTCTGAAGTCAAGGTGATTTTGGATGTCAGGGAAAGTGATGCGGCTTTAAAATCAGCAGTGGATGGGTCACTGAATATTCCTAGGGGACTAATCGAAATGAAAATGCCAAGCTTATTTACCGATCCAAGTACGCTAATCTTAGTACATTGCGCCGGTGGCGGTAGAGCAACGTTAGCTGCCTTATCATTGCAGAAAATGGGTTACACTAATGTGCATGCAATTGTTGCAAAATATGAGGATATCAAAGCGGCTTTTGATTGATAGGATTATAGATATTATGATTCTAACAAAGTTGTGGTAAAAAATGATATTTTCCATTGCTGAGTTTTTTGTGAAAATTAAGGTTGAATCTGAGTTTAATCTTAATTTTTCTTATTTTAAATTTTAAAAAAAATACAAAATATTATAGGTTTCTTTTTAAGTGTAAAGATAAGATAAAAATTATCATGTTGGAATAATATTAGAATAGTCTTCTGAATCGTTTAAAATAAGAGAGAAAAAGGAAATTTTTAATGTGAAGAATAATTAATCATTCATTTTTTCAATGCATTAAATAAGTCAATGTTTTATCTTCCACCCTATTTATTTGTAATCTATTGTCTTTCATATATTTTAATATTTTACCCTGTTGGTTTAACTATGTTGTTCTGGCTATTTTAATTCGAGTAAGCTTACAGGGTTGTACTTTGGTCTTATGTACTTTGGTGTTACACTTCTTAATATTAGGGTTGGTTAATTTAAGAGCGCTTATTTATTGAGCACAAGGATGAACTGACAAAACACAATTCAGTGTTTGTTATTCATAAAAATAATAAAATTGGGGGATTCCTATGTCGACAGAGATCGATGGCACAACAACAAGTGATTTTTTAGGGATGAAGATTGTTGCTGAGTGTACGTTAGTTTATACCTTTGGTAGCTATACCTCGATTACCTTAGGTGAATATAATAATTTAAAAGTATCAACTTCGGTTGAAGCGACTTTAGGTTTGAAGTTTGAACTCAATGTTGCGGCTAAATTTAGTTATAACGCAAATTTTTTAACCTGCTCTTATACTGGAACCGTTTTAGAAGTTAAATCATCTGAAGTTAAGCTTCAAGCGGATAGTTTGTTTGGAGAGCGTACTAAAGTAGTTGCAGCAGAAGAAAAAGCAGCTTTGTCTAGCTTGGAAGCATTAGAACAAGAAGTCAGAGCGATTAATTCGAAAGTTACCGCCCATTCAGCAAAAATTGATACAACGGTCAATAGGATAGATTCAACCCTGACTAAAATTGGAACAACAGTGACTGCTGTTGAAACAAAAACCACAGCCATTGATGATATCGTAACACGAATAGAGTCGGCTGAAGCAAAAATAACCCAAGCAGGCGCCTATTTAGCCGATCACGAGACTGCCTTATATTCTTCCGAAATTTCAATTAATGATAGCGGACTGAATATGTTGGGGTGATTTCAAATTTTTTTAGTTTTATATTTCAATCATTATGGGAATTTTCAGTGACTGTTTTTTGATATGGCTTCTTAAATAGAGGCTTGTTATCATGCCAATGAAGGCGCACAACAAGAGCAATGAAAATAAATATTGGTAACCTATTATGCCTAGATAAGTGTCCAGTAAATACCCTGCTATCGGTGCAAAAAACACATCTGGGGTAAAACCTATGACAGAGATTAAACCGATAGTGATCCCTGTTTGATATCGAGAGATTTTATTTTCTTCCAGTAGGGCAAAATAAATAGCTCTAACGGCAAAGACTGTGATAAAAGTGAGGTCTAAGGTTAAGTAGATAATCTGACTATTGAGTGACAAAGGAGAGCTTAAGCTCAAAGTAAGGTAACTGATAGCCATGAGTCTAAAACTGATAGAAATGACTTTACTGGCAGAAAAACGATCGGCAAGGTAGCCTGCTGTTATGGCTGCAATGAGGCGTAAATAAGCTGATAGAGAAATGAGACTTGCTGAATCTAATGGGTCAAGCTTTAAAATATCAACAGCATATATACTATAATAATCAATAGCTTTGTAACCACAATAAGCACTAACAACGATAGTTGCTTGCAACCAAACATTGTGTTGTTTAACAATATTTAAGTTGTTGAAAATA
The DNA here is from genome assembly GCF_947495455.1 of uncultured Shewanella sp. Classification (GTDB taxonomy): domain Bacteria; phylum Pseudomonadota; class Gammaproteobacteria; order Enterobacterales; family Shewanellaceae; genus Shewanella. Next base: position 21,975 of record NZ_CANLZC010000029.1, read on the forward strand.
GATAGGCGTACTGTTTTAGTCTTGAAGGCTTTAACATTTGGAATACTACACCAGACTAAGCATGCACTGATAATAGTCATACTAGTATAAAAATAAATGACTTGTTTAAAAGCATGGGTTTGCTGTTGTAAAGTGGCTTGCGTTAAGCTAGTAGGAATAAGCTGGCTCAGTAATAAAACAGCGATAGAGGCGACAATGGCGGCGATTAAGCCTCGGCCGCCATCGAGTAATCCAAAAGCGCGACCTTGGTTAGATTCGTTTCCCCATTCTCGAGTGGCTTTTAGCATCGCAGCCCAAAATAGAAAAATAGAGGTCAGTCTCCAATAGCCATACAGTAACACCAGCATTTTTTTATTAGGGATTTGGCTAACTGATTATTTTAATTTGTTTTTTCGGCCATTTAATTTTCCGAGGAGCCAGTTTAAAAAGCGTATCTTACGATATTTTTTTAATCTAGATATTGAATTATTGTGTAACATTCTAATTTTAATGGTGTTATTGATGGGTGAGTATAAAATAATAAGGGAAGTGTTGAGATAGCTTATAACCACTTCGGGCCGATAACAAACACTATCACTATGGCGGCAGGCTAACAAGACTGAAGGTATTGGGTCACTTTAAATCAAGTTCATCATTTGAACCTACATTGAGCCAAGTGCTTCAAATAGTCCAGCAAAATAGAATAATCAGTAACACAGACATCATAAAGGTAAAAAATAAAGAGTATGGCACGTGAACTGTTGCTGTATGACAGAGTGGGTGCGTATTAAAAGTGAAAGCGAAACTTTACAGGGATATTTGAAAGCATTATCAAGAATAAATTTTTCATATAAGGTGCCTTGAAGTGATCTATCAAAGATCCCCCTTTTTGAACGGTTAATTTTATGCTGTCTTTAGCGAATTGATATCAGTTAGTAGTACAAGGAAATATATCATCATAACTATTGGTGCCCTTCCAGTTAGGGTCATCAAATAAAGCATAATACCTTTTATCTTTAAAACGAATACTCAGTTGTCGTTATTGATAATTCAAATTGAAAGTGGCTATTTATAAACTAATACTTTTTATATTGGTCATTATAATACTTATTGTTTATTTAGAGTCAATGGATAATGTTTTCTAGTACATTTGATGAGTACCTTTTGTGTTATTTAAAATGTTCTCCATATGTTGTTTAATCAGGAGTCTGTTTTAATAAAAGTCATTTTATATTTTTGGCTATTGGCAGTTCAGGCAAATAAGGGAGTATGAGAATGAAGGGTATAAAGGTATTGATGCTAGTTTCTGGTTATTTTTTTGCTTGTGTTTTTTCCAGTATAGCAATAGCGGATCACCATAGAACTGGCCCTAGTAGAATGGGTGGGAAGTGGGTATACGCTCAATTATCTGTTGGCGCAAATTTTCAATTTAATCAGAATGTTTATTACAATGGTGATGTGACAGTGAGAGGCATAGGTGGTGGGTTACAGATGAGCTATGATCCAGGACTAAATTTTGGAGGAGCGATAGGGTATCAAGCACATGAATGGCGAATGGCTTTCAGTATTGATCATTATAATAATGATATGAAAACATCACAAACGGGGACTTCATCTCTAGCAACAAGTAAAAGCAGCGCGACAACTTATTTAGGTAATCTTTATTATGATTGGAAAATAAAGGAACTGCCAATTAAACCTTTTATCGGTGTGGGAATGGGGTTAATTGGTGTCAATATGGATATTAATAATTATGTCTCTCAAGATGATTATGTGATGGCATATCAATTTACTCTTGGTTTTAGCTATGATATTAATTCAAAGCTAAAAATGAGTCTTGAGTATAAGCACCTTAATTCTAATGAGTTGAGTTATGAGATAGAAAATGATAGTGGATATAAGGATTTTATGTATTACCAAGTCAATAGTTTTGGTATGAATATGCGTTATCGATTTTAAAAGTTTGTTCAAATGATTCAATTATTAGTTTACCGCATTAATCTATAAAAGGATATTTATGAAAACAATTAAACAGATATTATTACTCGCATTCTTCAGTTGTGTATTGCTATTTACTCGCATAAGTGCTGTGCAAGCTCATGGGCATAAAGGGGGAAATGCTGAAGGGCAAGCTGCACAGAATGGCTTCATCACTTATGAAGTGGATTTATCGCCGCAATTAGAAAAAGATCTAGATGGAAAAGCGGTTGAGTCTAATACACCTAAGGGGGCGATGGGCGCGGCGGTATTGAGTTATGATGTTGAAAAAGCCAATTTACACTTTCTTATTAGTTATACAGGGTTATCCGGTGAAGGGGTAGTGATGGCACATTTTCATTCAAAAGATACACAAGGTAATCCCATTGTTCAAACGATTTGTGGGCAACCAGAAAAACCGGGAATAGTGAAAGATTGGCCTAACACAAAAGATAATCAGGGCCGAAAAGGGCTGGAAAAAACATGCCCATCGGGTAATAGTGGTTATCTCAAAGGTAAATGGGAACATATGGAACCAAGTGCTATTGAAGCCTTAAAAACAGGAAAAATGAATATCAATTTGCATACTAAGCTGAATATGAAAGGCGAAATTAATGGATATATTAACATTTTGAATTAAAAAATTATTGCTTGTCTATTGCATGTAGGTCCATGTAGGTCCATGTAGGGTCATTGAAATAGACAAGCAAAGTGAATGCTGAAGTGAAGATTACTACTGTCTAGCCACTCTATGATTATCTGATGGCGTTTCAAAATCGCTGCGATAGGGGTTAATATCTAAACCACCACGGCGGGTATAACGGGCGTAAACGGTTAGCTTTGTACATTGACAAAAGCGCTTTAAATCGACAAAAATTCGCTCGACACATTGTTCATGAAATTCATTGTGTTCACGAAATGAAATTAAATAGCGCAATAGTTTTTCTCTATCGATTTTAGGCCCCTGATAACGGATCATGACGCTGCCCCAGTCTGGTTGGCTGGTGATCAAGCAATTAGATTTTAATAAATTTGAATTAAGGGTTTCAGCGACTAAGGTTTTCTCATCGGTACTGTTTTGCAGATACTCAGGATTAAAGTCATAGTTGTCAATTTCGATATCTAAATGATCAATACAAGTACCGGGAAGGTTGATGATCCGTTGATTTGAAAAGAGTCTAGGCTCAATAATCGTCACGCTAACATCACTTTTTGCACAGGCGCTAAGATCTCGAATTAAGGTATCGCGAACGGCGGCCACGCTGTCAAAATGTGTTTGGTTAAAACTGTTGAGGTAGAGTTTAAAGGATTTTGATTCAACAAGATTATCACTGTCAAAAGGTACCGAAAATTCAGCAATGGCGATCATAGGCTTGCCTTTGGTATTAAGCCAAGATAATTCATAGCCTGTCCAAATATCGCTACCATGAAAAGGTAAGTTATCAGCATCGAGGGCAATGGCATTTCGGTTTAATGTTCTAGGTACACCTTGTAAAAGGCTGGCGTTATATTTAGATTGGTATTCGCTTGTTTTACCCAGTGTTAGCTCTGAAAGTTCATGAGCATCACCGTAGGGATCATGATCTTGTGTCATCAATACAATTTCCGTGTCAAAATAGGCCAACATTATAACTGATTTTGGAATCATCCTCAGTGTCTTCTTTATCCGCATTAACAAATTTTTTAAAACGCTATCAAGCAATCTATCAAGAAGAATGTGATGAGTTTCCCCGTTTTTATGCTCAAGGGGAAGATTCTGCTTGTATCGTGCAAGAAACAGATCTGGATGAGAATATGCCAGTTCAATGGGTGAGTGTCGTAAGAGATCAGGTGGGCAATTTTGATAATGTTGCCAGTGCACTGGATATTCGCTTACATTCCGATATTAATGGATTCTATGGTCATTTTTTTTCAGGCCCATTAATGTTTCATTCTCAATGGGGGGCAGGAGAAGTTTTACAACCATGGAACCAAAATGATTTTGAATGCTTACAGCAAAATATCATTGGTCATCTCATGATGAAGAGAAAGTTAAAACAACCGTTAACTTGGTTTATTGGCGTCATGGAGGAAGGGGATACTATGATCACAGTCAATAATGAAACAGGCAGTGTATGGATAGAAAAGCCTGGGGAGGTGCAATCCATACAGCTAGCCAGTAGTGTTGATGATTTTTTGAGTCAATTGACGCCTAGGGTGGCGGCTGCCAAAGTGTATGATGAATTAGACACTGGCTTAGAGGGCGCGGCGGATCATCCGGGGATTTGGCAACGCCTAAAAACTATGTATCAGTACTTACGTAATAAAGGCTGATAAGATCACAAATAATCCCATGATATATTTGAGACAATTCGGCAGTCATCACATTTAAAGTGAAAGAGATCTAACAGGGGCGTGTCGACTCGCCAATCAGGGTTGCCGCAACGGGGGCAAGGTCGGTTCATTTCGGTTTTTAAGCTATCGCCCCCAACGCGATATAAGTAGTAATAAGTGGGAATTTGAGTGAGATATTCAATTCTTCCTCTAATGTCCCAACCTCGTCTAAATAAATCGCTTTGGTGATGGGTGAGTTCATTTAAGTTGGCAAATTCAGCTTTGCAGCCTGCCGCCATCTGTAGCTCATCGCAAGCTTGCCATTCTGTTTGCCAGCGGATAATGCGTTTATGATCCCCATTAAAGGTGGCTGGTATGTGATAAAGTGGAATGGGTTGTAGTGTATCACCACTGCGAAGAGGTGAGCACATGTGTACATAGCTAGTGTAAATAATTTGCCAAGAAGGCACTTGAGTGCAACTGACTTCAGAATTAATATCTTGGCCAATATACTTCTCTCTAGGGGCTAAGAGTTTTGCCTCTGTGAGTGCTGACCAAGCCTGCTTGACCCAGGGACTATGGTATTTATGACTGAGACTGTTTTTTTCTGGCATTAATAGCCTGACTTTAAATTCTCCTTCGTTAAAGGCTACCGCAAATTCTCGGCCTAATATTTGCCCATTAGCGCGCAGTGCTTCTAGTAGGTGATTGATGGCTTTTTCTGCTGCAGTCAATGTGGTGTCAGCAAAGCACTCAAACCTGAGTTCCATAACTTGCATGGGTCTTGTTTCCTGTTGAGTATTGATGGCCGCCCGAGGGGCTCTTAATGCATGTCTATTGGTCGTTAATCTGAGCTTAGGTCAGTTGATGCTTTAGGGGCTATTTGTTCTTTTCAAGCTGAGCCACTTTTTCTTTTAATATTGCGTGTTCTTGGGTTAATGCATCGAGTCGAGTGGTGAGCACACTGACGTGTTGCTGTAACTGAGTCATCATTTCTTGTATTTGTGTATTGATGGGGTTATCGATGTGATTTAGCGCATTGGTGATCTCGTTTTCATTGTGCTGATTTTTTAAGATCTGAATATTTTGAGATAATGCGTGTTTTTCTTGCTCTGACATAGCCTTATATTGCTGTAAGCCTTGAATGAGCGTCGGCATTGAATATTGAGTGCCAAGTTGGCGTTTAATTAAGGCTAAACTGGGCGACTTTCCGCGACTGGCAATATCATGTGCGGTAGTAATGATGGTGTCTAGCGGATCCATGGTGTTCTCGGTAAGCAAGGTTTATGTCAAATTTTCTCAAATATTAACATGTTTAGTTTGATTTTATAAACGGCCTTTTTTGAGTATTGGTATTTTTTCTGAGTTTATTGCTAAAGGTTTTTTAAAAGTGGCCGAGATATTGCTACTTGCTTAACGAGCTGAAAATAGCGACAAACCGTAACTAAGGTGTCAATTTTTTGTCGCATTAGCGTTCATAGCGTGTGCTATTGCTTTGAAAGGGATCGTTTCAAAGCGCTGTTGTATTAAAAAAGATAGCGTGATGAGTTGATGGGGATCTAGCGTGAGCAAATGGCTGTTAAGGAGAGAAAATGCAATTGAATAGCAATCCATTACTGCAAGAAATGCAGGCACTGAGTGAGCAACTAAGTACCGCGACGAGAACAAATGAAATAGACCCCCCCAGTGTTCTGCCAAACATGACGCAGTCAGTGCAAAATACAGCGGGTAGCGATTTTGAGCAATTACTTACTCAAGCCATAGGAAAGGTGAATAGTTTGCAGTCCAATGGGAGTCAAATGTCCAATAAGCTGGATAGTGGGGATCCTAGTGTCACGTTAACGGATACTGTTATTGCACGAGAAAAAGCCAGTGTGGCGTTTGAAGCGACAATACAAGTGAGAAATAAGTTAGTGGATGCTTACAAAGAAATTATGAGTATGCCCGTTTGATGGATGTTGAGGATGAAAAGCGATTGTGAGTAATGATATGGTGGCGAATAATGATCCCGCTTTAAGCGCCAGCAATCAGGGGAATGAGTCGACAGTCGACAAAGCAGACTTTTTGAGTCGTCTCGGTGGCAGTGATATGTTAAGGCAAGTGACGATGATTCTAGCCTTGGCGATTTGTTTTGCCTTAGTCGTTGTCATTTTATTTTGGGCACAAGAGAGTGAATTTCGTCCATTAGGCAAAATGAACACAGAGGAAATGATCCGTGTTCTTGATGAATTAGACAAACAAAATATTGAATATCAAATTCAAGGTGATTTAGTCAAAGTGCCAGAGGAGCAATATCAAGAGGTGAAATTGTTCTTAAGCCGTGCAGGTATCGATAATAGCAGTGAAAATGAAGACTTTTTAAATCAAGATAGTGGGTTTGGTGTCAGCCAACGTATGGAACGCGCGAGGTTGAAATACAGTCAAGAACTGAACTTAGCTCGCGCCATTGAGGCGCTCAAAAATGTCGACAAAGCCAAAGTGATATTGGCGTTACCCAAAGAAAATGTCTTTGCTCGAAATCGCGCTAAACCCAGTGCGACGGTTGTTATTAGTACGCGTAAACGCCAGCTTGGGCAAGAAGAAATCGATGCTATTGTCGATATTGTCGCTTCTGCCGTCCATGATTTGACGCCCACAAAAGTCACAGTGACCGATGCCAATGGTCGTTTACTCAATTCAGGAAGCCAAGATGGGGCATCAGCAATAGCCCGTCGAGAGCAAGAACTTGTGCAGCAAAAAGAAGCAGAATATCGACATAAAATAGAATCCATTTTAATGCCGATTTTGGGGCCTGAAAATTTTACCTCTCAAGTCGATGTCACCATGGATTTTACTGCGGTTGAGCAAACAGCAAAGCGCTATAATCCTCAGCAATCTTCTTTGCGCAGTGAAATGATTGTTGAAAATAATACCTTAGGAAGGATGAATGGGGGGATCCCTGGAGCCTTGTCGAATCAACCTCCCATGGACTCGCAAATTCCTGAAGAGGCGGAGCAATTTGATAATACGCTCAATCAAACGGGAACGACTCACAAAGAAGCAACCCGCAATTTTGAACTTGATAGCACCATTAGCCACACTCGGCAACAAGTGGGCACATTAACCCGCGTGAGTGTGTCTGTCGCCATTGATTTTAAAACGGGTCAAGCTCTTGAAGATGGCAGTGTCAACCGTGTGCCACGAACAGATGCTGAGCTTGCGAGCATTCGACGTTTACTTGAAGGCGCCATAGGTTTTAATGCTCAGCGTGGCGATATTATTGAAGTGGTCAGTGTGCCCTTTTTAAATCAATTAATGCTAGAGCCAATTGAACAAGCTTTATGGGAGCAAGCTTGGTTTTGGCGTGGGATGAAATTATTGCTTGGTGCCTTAGTCGTGCTAGTGCTTATTTTGGCAGTGATAAGACCTATGCTCAAACGGCTCTTGTATCCCAATGAAACGCTATTGCTTGATGAAAAAACCAAAGGGGATGAGTTGGCTGAAATTGAAGATCAATATGCAGCAGATACCTTAGGCATGTTAGAAAAGCCTAATGCGCAATACAGTTATGCCGATGATGGTTCGATTCTCATTCCTGATCTCCATAAAGATGATGACATAATCAAAGCCATTCGTGCCATTGTGGCCAATGAACCCGAACTATCCACTCAAGTTGTGAAAAACTGGTTATTAAACGATGAGTAATGAAGTGACGACAGAGAGTAAAATCGGTAATGATATTAGTTTACTGACTGGTATTGAAAAAACGGCCATTTTATTACTGAGTTTGAGTGAAGCCGATGCCGCATCGATTTTAAAGCATTTAGAGCCTAAGCAAGTTCAAAAAGTCGGTATGGCGATGGCGAGCATGGAAGATTTTGGTCAAGAAAAAGTGATTGGCGTGCACAGATTGTTTCTGGATGACATTCAAAAATACTCCTCCATTGGTTTTAATAGTGAAGAGTTTGTGCGTAAAGCACTAACCGCAGCGCTTGGTGAAGATAAAGCGGGCAATTTGATCGATCAAATTATTATGGGCAGTGGAGCCAAAGGGCTTGACTCACTTAAATGGATGGATGCGCGTCAAGTGGCAAACATTATTCAAAATGAGCATCCGCAAATACAAACCATAGTGTTGTCTTATCTGGATCCGGATCAAGCCGCAGAAATCTTTGCACAATTTCCTGAAAATACTCGTTTAGATTTAATGATGCGCATAGCCAACCTTGAAGAGGTGCAGCCCGCTGCGCTGCAAGAGCTTAATGACATTATGGAGAAACAGTTTGCTGGGCAAGGTGGTGCCCAGGCGGCCAAAATGGGAGGGTTAAAAGCGGCGGCCAATATTATGAATTACTTAGATACTGGAGTGGAAAGCCATTTGATGAGTACCATGCGCGAAGCTGACGAGGAAATGGCGCAGCAGATCCAAGATCTGATGTTTGTTTTTGAAAATCTCAATATTGTTGATGATATGGGGATTCAAGTTTTACTCAGAGAAGTGCAGCAAGATGTATTGTTAAAAGCATTGAAAGGGGCGGATGATCAGCTCAGAGATAAGATGCTCAATAATATGTCTAAACGTGCAGCTGAGCTGTTGCGTGATGATTTAGAGGCCATGGGCCCAATAAGAATAAGTGAAGTCGAAGTTGCACAAAAAGAGATTTTATCTATTGCACGGCGCTTAAGTGAAAGTGGCGAGCTTATGCTGACAACTGCTGGTAATGATGAGTATTTATAATCAGCCTTAAGAGAATAATTGTGTTGTAGGGAGCGCTCTATGAGAGGTAGTAATGTCAGCTAATGATGTTTTTAATAGCGAATTTAGTCATTGGGAACTGTTGGGAGTGTAATCGAGAGAGTGCTACGTTTATGCTTTGATGACAGATGTCCATGTTAGCTAATGATGTTTTTAAATGATGTTTTTAAATGATGTTTTTAAATGATGTTTTTAATAGCGAATTTAGTCATTGGGAACTGCTGGGAGTGTAGCCGAGAGAGTGCTATGTTTATGGTTCGATGAGAGGTAGCAATGTCGGCTAATGATGTTTTTAATAGTGAATTTAGTCATTGGGAACTTCCCGATGTAACCCTTTGCACTGATGAAGATGCGGCTGATATTTTTGGTCGTCAAGCCTCCCCAGTGTCTACAAGCGTGTCTACAAGAGCGTCAACAGATGTGGACATTGAGTCAAAGGAGCAAGAAGAAAGCATATTGCCGCCCACCTTAAGTGAAATTGAAGCCATTCAACAAGAAGCGCAGCAAGCGGGCTTTGAACATGGTAAAGCACAAGGTTTTGGAGAAGGGTTAGAGATAGGACGATTGACTGGCCTAGAGCAAGGACATAAAGAAGGCTTTGTACAAGGTGAAGCTCAAGGTTATGAAGAGGGTATGAAGCAGGCTCAAGCCAAAATTGCGCAGTTTGAGGCCTTATTAGCACAATTTACTCAGCCGTTGGCCATACTGGATCTTGAGATTGAATGGCAATTAATCAGTTTAGTCAAGCAATTGGCCGAAGGGGTGATCATGCACGAACTCACCTTGACGCAAGAGCATATTCTTCATTTGCTTCGCCAAGGACTGAATGCCTTACCCATCAAAAATGAGCAGATCACTATAAGGGTGAATCCCATCGATGGCGACGTTATTCGCCAGTTTTATCAAAACAAAGATAAAAACAAAGATAAAAACAAAGCTCAAAATAAGGAGCAAGCCAGTCAAGCCTGGCACATTGAAGACGATCCCACTGTGTCTCAAGGGGGACTTATGATGCGTTGTGAGCCCAGTGAATTGGACTTGAGTTTGGAAAAGCGTTTAAAAACAGTGTTTAGTGAATGGGAACAGGCACAAAAGGCATTAAGATTAAAAAAAGAGCAGCATATTCAACAAAGTGTAGCAAGGACTCATGAAATTAATGATCCTGACTTTACTGATGCTGTCTCTGCTATCGCTGCCAATTTAGATAGCACAGAGAGTGATGTGTGAATCCATTATCTTCTCGTACTCATCATTTATTAACGTCTTTAAAAAGTTATCAAGGCAAAGTGCCGACGTTTATCGCCCAAGCCAGTGGTCAACTCATTCGTGTGGTTGGACTCACATTAGAGGCAAGAGGTTGCCGCGCGCCGATAGGCAGTTTATGCAGTATTGAAACCTTATACGGTGAGTTGATGGCTGAAGTTATAGGTTTTAATGAAGGCGTGTTGTATTTAATGCCAGTGGAAGAATTACGCGGGGTATTACCAGGGGCGCGCGTAACGCCTATTGGCGAACAAGAAAGTTTGAATGTGGGGATTGAACTATTAGGCCGTGTACTCGATGGCAGTGGTCGAGTCATTGATGATTTAGGGCCTCTGAATACTCAATATAAAGTCCCTTCACACACAAATACCATTAATCCATTGTCACGTCGCGCAATCAGCGAGCCATTGGATGTGGGAGTGCGAGCTATTAATGCCATGTTAACCGTTGGCAAAGGACAACGTATGGGGTTGTTTGCAGGCTCTGGAGTGGGTAAGAGTGTGCTATTGGGCATGATGACCAAAGGGGCCAATGCCGACATTATTGTGGTGGCATTAGTGGGAGAGCGTGGCCGTGAAGTGAAAGAATTTATTGAAGAAATTTTAGGTGAAAAAGGACGGTCTCGCTCTGTTGTTGTTGCAGCGCCTGCCGACACGTCTCCCTTGATGCGCCTGAGAGCTTGTGAAACGGCTACCCGCATTGCGGAGTATTTTCGCGATCAAGGTTATAGCGTATTGCTGTTAATGGACAGTTTGACCCGTTACGCTCAGGCGCAACGTGAAATGGCTTTGGCCATTGGCGAACCGCCTGCAACGAAAGGTTATCCACCTTCGGTTTTTGCAAAATTGCCTAAATTAGTTGAGCGAGCCGGTAATGGCGGAGGCCAACAAGGCGCGATTACCGCATTTTATACGGTGTTAACCGAAGGGGATGACTTGCAAGATCCCATTAGCGATGCTTCTCGTGCCATTTTAGATGGACATATCGTCTTGTCTCGAGCCTTATCCGATAGCGGTCATTATCCTGCCATTGATATTGAAGCGTCCATCAGCCGAGTGGCGCCTATGGTGGTAAGTCATGAGCATTTAGAGAGTATGCGTAAAGTGAAACAAGTGTACTCTGCTTATCAGCAAAATAAGGATTTGATCGCGATTGGAGCTTATAGCCAAGGTAGCGATCCTAGAGTGGATAATGCTATTCGCTTACAACCTGCGATGAACGCCTTTTTAAGACAAAATATGAATGATCCCATTGATTTTGCAAGCAGTGCTTTGATGCTGTCGCAAATTGCCGCGCAATGTAAAGCCTAATGTAAAGCCTAATGTAAAGCCTAATGTAAAGCCTAATGTAAAGTCTCGTAAGTTGTTTAAGGATGTATGAATGAAAGCCAAGCCGTTAGAAAAAGTCTTAACATTAGCTTTTGAAGCTGAAGAGCAAGCGCGATTACAGCTTAAAAATGCTCAATATGAGTGGCAAAAACAGCAAGATCAACTCAATGCATTGCAAGAATATCGCCTTGATTACATGAAACAAATGGAAAGTCAGCAAGGCAGCACTATTACTGCCAGCCAATATCATCAATTTCACCAGTTCGTAAAACAAATTGATGATGCCATTACCAATCAGCTCAAGGCGGTAAAGGAAACGGCAATGATGAAGCAGCACAGGCAAAGTCATTGGCAGACTTGTCAGCAAAAGCATCAAGCCGTTGGTATTTTATTAGCAAACCAGGCACGAAAAGCGCAGCAAAAAGCCAATGTGTATGAGCAAAAAATGACAGATGAGTTTGCGATGCAGCAATTTTATCGTAAAAGTCACTAACGACGATAATATGCAGTGCACAAGGAATGATAATAAGACTTGGCATTAGACTTGCTAGCATTAGACTTGTTTAAGTGATTTTATGGGCTTTTTTGTTAGTGCTCAGTGTCAGGTAAGCCGATAATTTGACGTTTATTGCCAAATAAGTGGCTTTATGTTGCGTATTGATATTGAAGGCCGTTAATGCCTGAATTGAGGGAGTGATGGCAAAAATGATAAATGTGAATATAAAAGGATTAGCGCTCAAAGGGGAAAGAGGTCCAGTGGTATCCAATACCCATAAGGAGGCTGATTTTTCTTCTCGTTTATCTTCTGCAATTGGCAGTGGAGCAAGGGCTAATGTATCGGCCAATGCGAGCTCTTATGATGTCATCAGTGCTAGCGATCCCCATCAAGCGGCTAAGCGCCATGTGAGCGAAACGAACCTTAATGGGTCATTTAAATCAATAAACAGTCAAAGCGACCTTGAAGAGAAAAATACACAGGCTGATATCGAAGAAAAGCGGATTGAAGACAAAAAAGTTGCAGGTGACAATGCTCAAGAAAACAAGACTCAAGAAAACAATAATATAGAAGAGAGCGTTAATGCAACAAGCTTCAATGAAGCAGATTTAAAAGCCCAAGCCCAAGTGAAAGTCACGCAGCTTTTGTCTCAATTGACCTTAGCGAGTCAATTAAATGAAGATATTGACGGAAGTGCCCTTAATACAAAAGGAGCGGATGTCAGCGCTCTTGATGCCAGCACTTTTAAAGTAAGTAGTCTTGATGCAAGTCAAAGGGCAGCCTTAGAGACTCAGTCTACTGGTTTTAAATCCAATGAACATTCAATACAAAAAGCGGTGAGCTTAAATGCACAAGGTCAATGGCGCAGTGGCGAGACGCTCGATGTGGCTGAGCAAGTCAAGCAAGGCTTAGTCGATGAAAATAAGGCTTCATCAGCATCAAGCTCAGGATTAAACTCAGCACTAATTTCAAAGATGGATTCAACGATGGGCTCAACGATGGCGAGTACTGTTGCAGGAGAAAGTGCAGGCGAAAGCTCTGGTGAAAGTTCAAGTGACAATAGGAGTGGACTATTGAGTGCCGATAGTCGCTTAAAGGGTGAACTCAGTTTGTCTCAGCTAAGCCTTAACACTAGAGAGGGTAATGAGCGCTTTGTGGAGAGTACGCAGGGACAATCCCGCTCTCTTTTCAATACTGATGTACAAGGCGCATTGTCGCTGAAGACCCCGACAGATCCGCTTCCTTCCATGCAGAATATGATTATGCGTTTTTCACCTGCTATGCAACAACAATTAGTGACTATGGTGAGCCAAGGTGTTCAGCAAGCAGAGATCAGGCTAGATCCCGCAGAGCTTGGGCAAATGATGGTGAGAATTCAAGTGCAAGGTGATACCACTCAAGTGCAATTTCAAGTCAATCAAGCCCAAACCCGTGATCTCATCGAACAAGCATTGCCGCGCTTAAAAGATATGTTAGCAGAACAAGGAATGCAGCTCAGTGAGGGGCAAGTCTCTTATCAAGACTCCCATCAAGGCTCTTATCAAGAATCTCATCAAGAGAGTGAGAGCGATCAACAACAAAGGGGTGAGCACATATTGTCGGCACAAGATTTAGCAAAGCGCAATTCAGAAGCTTCTTTTGAGAGTGATAGTGAACTATGGACCGACGCTTTGAATAACCGAGGAGAAAATGGCGTCGACACTCTTAAACACGGAATCGATGATTACGCCTAAAGCGTTTAAGAGAGGATGCCTGTTTGGTCGAATTGAATAACCGAGGAGAAAATGGCGTCGACACTCTTAAACACGGAATCGATGATTACGCCTGAAGCGTTGAAGAGAGGATGCCTGTTTAGTCGAATTGAATAACCGAGGAGAAAATGGAGTCGACACTCTTAAACACGGAATCGATGATTATGCCTAAAGCGTTTAAGAGAGGATACCTGTTTGGTCGAATAAAAAACGGTGTCGAACATTCGTTAAGGAAGAGGGAAGAGAATGGCAGAAGAGTTTTTGACCTTAGAGCAAAATGAACAAGGCAGAAAAGGGGGAGCGGCCCTGAAGGGGAATAAACATTTTTTAATGACTAAGCCCTTTATTATAGGGGCGATAGTCACAAGTCTCATTGTGGTGATGGGAGTACTGACTTGGTTGATTGTAGGTAAGCCCACTGATAGCCCAGCCTCGATAGAAGACAGTGTGATGGATAATCGCCAACAAGAGGCGTTTTATGTGGCCATGCCGAGACCATTTTTGTTTAATTTGCCAGGACAACATCGCACCGCATTAGTTGAAATTACAGTGCAGTTACAAGTCAGAGGTGAAGAGCATGATCTGTTAGTGAGAAAGCATATTCCTCTCATAGAAGATGCCTTGCTCACAACCTTTAGTCGTAGCCAGTTGCAAAGTTTAAGTACTCAGTCTGGAAAAGAAGCAATGCGCCAGTTAGCTTTGCAACATTTGCAAAATACTTTACAGCCAGTAACCGGACAAAAAATTGTAGACAAGTTATTGTTTACTGGTTTTATTATTCAATAATACATGGGATCGTATTTAATATTTTATAGGCATAATTGTGACTGATTTATTGAGCCAAGATGAAATCGATGCCTTGTTACACGGGGTCGATGAAGAAGAAGTGGTGGCAGACGTTAACCAAGATCTGCGCGCGTATGATTTTTCTTCTCAAGATCGTATCGTTCGCGGCCGTATGCCCACCCTTGAAATTGTAAATGAGCGTTTTGCTCGCCATTTACGGATCAGCATGTTTAACATGATGCGCCGAGCGGCAGAAGTGTCGATCAATGGTGTTCAAATGCTCAAGTTTGGTGAGTATGTTCATACGCTTTTTGTGCCGACGAGCTTAAACATGGTGCGCTTTAGCCCGTTAAAAGGAACAGGCTTAATCACTATGGAAGCGAGGTTAGTGTTTATTTTAGTCGACAACTTCTTTGGAGGGGATGGGCGGTTTCATGCCAAAATTGAAGGGCGTGAATTTACGCCTACCGAACGACGCATTGTGCAGCTTCTGCTGAAAATTATTTTTGAAGATTATAAAGAAGCATGGTCGCCAGTGATGGATGTTGAGTTTGAGTATTTAGATTCAGAAGTGAACCCCGCCATGGCAAATATTGTCAGCCCCACAGAAGTGGTGGTAGTGAGCTCTTTTCATATTGAAGTGGATGGCGGCGGAGGGGATTTTCATATCACTATGCCTTACTCGATGATTGAACCTATCAGGGAGTTGTTAGACGCCGGTGTACAAAGTGATACCCAAGATACCGATATGCGTTGGTCTCAAGCATTAAGGGATGAGATCATGGATGTAGATGTGGCGATGAATGCCACTGTGGTTGAGCATAAGATGAGCCTGAAGCAAGTCTTTGAGCTTAATGAGGGGGATGTGATTCCCGTTGAATTACCTGAGCATGTGGTATTAAAAGTCGAAGATTTACCGAGTTATCGCTGTAAAATGGGTCGCTCGGGGGAAAATCTAGCGTTAAAAATTTGCGAAAAAATTCCTAGACCAGAAACCGTTAAATCGGAATTACAACTGGTAACACGCCATGGACGAACGCGAGATACTCTTGATATTTAGAGATATTTATGGATATTTAATCAGGTTTGAAGAGTATGTTTTGCCGAGTGTATTAAAGCTGAAATGACGATAATGAGCCATTGCTAAGTTGAAAGAATAAGGCAGAGATGAAATGAAAGGTGAAGCAGTGACGGATGAATGGAGTGCGGCCATGTCTGAGCAAGCAATAAATGAGACTGAAAAAGTGCCATTGGATGATTTTTCCACGGGGAAAAAAACCTTAAGCGATGACGAGGCGGCAAAGCTTGATGCCATCATGGATATTCCGGTAACCATATCAATGGAAGTTGGGCGCAGTTATATTAGCATTCGAAATTTATTACAATTAAATCAAGGTTCGGTTGTAGAACTTGATAGAATTGCAGGTGAGCCACTGGATGTGATGGTCAATGGTACCTTAATTGCCCATGGTGAGGTGGTAGTGGTAAATGATAAATTTGGCATTCGATTAACCGATGTGATCAGCCAAACTGAGCGTATTAAAAAGCTTAAATAACCCGGAGAGCCTATGAGTACCCTGTTCGTTGCCAACAGTGCTGCGAGTCAAGTTAACAATGAAGTGGCAGCTAGCGATATGAATGCGAGTGTAAGCAGTCCTTCAGCAGACAAGCAAACGGCTAATATTGCAGCAGCCACAAGTGAAGTCGCAACGGATAGCGCACAAAAAGTGAGGACGGAAGTGAATTATGCCTTGGCCAGCGATCCTGCTACGGCAGAAACGGCCAACAATACAGTCAAAGCGCAGACGTTAGTGAGCCCGAGCCCTGATAATGCTTCAGCACTCAATAAGGCGGGTAACGATCCTTCCAGTATCGCCAGCTTAGCGAGTATGTTGGGCGGCTTAGTGGTGGTGTTACTGATTATTTTCTTTTTAGCTTATTTAGTGAAACGCTTTAATTTAGCGCCTAATAGTAATAGTGCGATTAAAACCATTGCTACTTCACCTTTGGGGCAAAAAGAAAAACTCATGATTGTTGAAGTGGAAGGGCGTCAGTATTTATTAGGCGTGACTCCGCATCAAGTGAATTTAATCGATAAATTAGAGACGCCCATAGAGCAGCAAGCTGAGTCTTTTGCCAGTCGTTTACGGCAAGCAAAATCCACTAAACCTTAATTTAGTCGTAAGGGCGTTATCCCGTTATCCCTAAGAACATGTACAGCAATTTGCTTGAGCGCTAGGGATAACGTCACTTATGATGATGTATATAAGTTGATGATATTGATAAAAATAATAATAAACAGAACACAGGCTTTTCAATACGTTAAACATGCATATCTTTTTCTCTTAGTGCTATTGGTGTGTTTGTGCTGTCCATCTCAAGCCTTAGCCAATAATGGGATTTTACCCGCAGTTACGGTCAGTACCGGAGTTGACGGTTCAACCCAGTATTCGGTGACTATGCAAATTTTACTCTTGATGACGGCACTGAGTTTTATTCCTGCCATGGTGATTATGCTGACCTCCTTTACACGTATTATTATCGTATTATCGATTTTGCGTCAGGCCATAGGGCTACAGCAGGCGCCGTCGAATCAAGTATTAATTGGGATCAGCCTATTTTTAACCTTTTTTATTATGACGCCAGTGTTCGATAAAATTTATGACGATGCGGTGCAACCTTATATCGAGCAGAATATGGCAATCGATACGGCATTTGAACGTGGAAAAGCGCCGTTAAAAGCCTTTATGCTGTCACAAGTGCGCATGACAGATCTGGATACCTTTTTGGAAATCTCAGCCTATCCTGGGATCACAGAGCCTGAAGAGGCTCCCATGAGTGTGATCATTCCCGCTTTTATTACCAGTGAATTAAAAACGGCCTTTCAAATTGGCTTTATGTTATTTGTGCCGTTTTTGGTACTGGATTTAGTGGTGGCCAGTATTTTAATGGCCATGGGCATGATGATGTTATCGCCGATGATAGTGTCCTTGCCCTTTAAAATAATGCTATTTGTGCTGGTGGATGGTTGGAGTTTAGTGATGGGCACTTTGGCCAATAGTTTTGGGTTATAGCGTATGAGTCCTGAGCTATTAGTGAATGTAGTGGATGTGTTTCGTCAAGCTCTGAGTCTTATCCTTGTCATGGTGTCTAGTCTTGGAATAGTTTGGTCAATAGTGTTGGGTGATAGCCTATGAGTCCTGAGTTATTAGTGGATGTGTTTCGTGAAGCCCTGAGCGTTATCCTTGTCACAGTGTCTAGTCTTGGAATAGTTTGGTCAATAGTTTTGGGTGATAGCGTATGAGTCCAGAATCATTAGTGGATGTGTTTCGTGAAGCCCTGAGCGTTATCGTAGTCATGGTGTCTATGATTATTGTGCCGGGACTCATTGTGGGGTTAGTGGTGGCGGTGTTTCAAGCGGCAACCTCCATTAATGAACAAACTTTGAGTTTTTTGCCGAGATTACTCACTACCTTGTTTGCTTTGATGCTGTTAGGGCATTTACTCGTGCGCACTATGATGGAGTTTTTCTATGAAATGGTGAACATGATCCCAAGCGTCATAGGTTGAGTTTGATTATGTTGACCACAAATAAAAAAGTAAGTACTTACTATCGGTTTTGGCTTTGTATTTTCTTTAATCTTTTCACTTTATTCTTAAAAAATAATGCGGGACATTAATCGATGTTTTTCCTGCTTGATACCATAATGCAAGGCATTGCGAGCTATTTGTGGCCTTTTATTCGTGTTAGCAGTTTATTCATGGTGATGGCCGTTTTTGGTTCGACCACCACCCCTAAGCGAATACGCTTGCTGCTATCCGTTGCCGTTACATTTACTATTGCGCCGATTTTACCGCCGATGGCACCCATTGAATTACTGTCTTTAAGTGCGGTGTTTGTGATTGCTCAGCAAGTGATCATCGGGGTGGCAATGGGCTTTGTCAGTATTTTATTGATGCAAACCTTTGTGCTTGCAGGGCAAATTATCGGCATGCAAACCAGTTTAGGGTTCGCGTCTATGGTGGATCCTAGCTCGGGTCAACAAACGCCTGTGGTCAGTCATTTCTTCTTACTGCTCACTACGCTCATTTTTTTAAGTGTCGATGGGCATTTAGTGTTTATTAGAATGTTGGTGGCCAGTTTCGACACCCTTCCGGTATCAATGGCTGGATTACATTTAAGTGGCTATCAAGCGCTGACTGAGTTTGTCAGTTATATGTTTGGCGCTGCGCTGACCATGTCATTGTCTGCCATCGTAGCCTTATTGACCATCAATTTGGCCTTTGGCGTGATGACACGGGCTTCCCCTCAGCTAAATATTTTCTCTATTGGTTTTCCGGTCACTATGGTCAGTGGCTTGTTTATCTTATGGTTAACACTGTCACCGATTATGGCCCATTTTGATGACATTTGGCGTCAAAGCCAGCTGCTTCTCTGCGATATTTTACAGCTGAGTTGTAATATAACTGGTGGCATCTAATCGGTTTTTTGCTAAGAAAAATTAAGTGGCAGAAAAGGGGAGTCGTTAGAAGAATGTCAGGAAAAAGCCGAACAACGAATGAGTCTATTTCAAAAAGATGAGCAGTTTTAAAGGGGGGATGATCAGTGGCAGAGAATGACAGCAGTCAGGAAAAAACCGAACAAGCGTCCGCCCATAAGTTAGAGAAAGCCAAAAAAGAGGGCCAAGTTGCTCGCTCTCAAGAATTGGGGACATCGGCAGTATTGATCTCGGCAGGCCTAGGTTTGATGATGACAGGACAAGAGTTAGCCCTTGCTCTGAAACACATTATGTCTTCACTCATGAGCTTAACTCGCGCGCAAATTTTTGACGATCATACCAGCTTACTTATCTGGCGTGATATTGGCCGTGAGCTGGCATTGCCGTTACTGGGCTTCATTGCTTTTTTGGCTTTGATTGCCTTCGTGGGGAATATTGCATTAGGTGGACTGTCTTTTTCGGTAAAAGGCTTTATGCTCAAGCCCAGTAAAATGAGTCCCATTGCCGGTTTTAAGCGCATGTTTGGGACTAAGGCTTTGGTTGAACTCACTAAAGGGCTGGCCAAATTTTCCGTGGTGGCTTTAATGGCCTATGGATTACTCATTCTTTATTTGAATGACATTCTTGCCTTATCTCAAGAACATTTACCCGGTAATATTTATCATGCATTGGACTTAGTGGTTTGGATTTTTATTCTTTTATGTGCTTCGACTCTGTTTATTGTGATTATTGATGTGCCTTTTCAAATTTGGAACCATAATAAACAGCTTAAAATGACCAAACAAGAAGTTAAAGATGAGCATAAAGACATGGAAGGCAAACCCGAAGTTAAGGGGCGTATTCGGCAGATGCAGCGAGATATGGCGCAGCAACGTATGATGCAAGACGTGCCTAATGCGGATGTCATTATTGTCAACCCTGAACATTATGCCGTAGCGGTGAAATACGAGGTCAGTCGCTCTAAAGCGCCCTTTGTCGTGGCGAAAGGTGTGGATGAAGTGGCCTTTAAAATTCGTGAAATAGCCAAGCATCATAAAGTGGCCGTCGTGTCCGCGCCGCCACTGGCGCGAGCCGTGTACCACACCACCAAAATTAACCAAGATATTCCAGAAGGGCTCTTCACGGCAGTGGCACAAGTGTTAGCCTATGTATATCAATTACGGGAATACCAAAAAGGTAAAGGCCGCAAACCTACCCCTATTCCATTAAAACAAGACATACCAGAGGATCTCACTCATTAGTCGGTATGACGAATGTTGGGTAAGTGGGTCGTTTGAGCTAAAAGTGCCAGTGATAAAGCCTGTTTATCACTGGTAGGGAAATATAACCCATGATTTTTTGTATTGTCCAAAAAACTCATTTCTGAAATTAGCTTTTCAACTTTGCGACATACCCCCCATTTTTTATTATTCCTAAAAATAACCCTTGAATTAGCAATGTGTTAGCTGTATTTCTGTTACCTTTTTTATTCACATATGAAAACAAGGGATTGTTATGAGTTGTCAATGTCATTACTGTGTTTCGAAGAGAAGGCAAAGGCCAATCACGTCACCATTACCAACGGCAGGACAATCTATACGTGAACTCAAAAACAGGGAAAATCTAGCCTATATCGAACGAAAACGCTTAGCACAAGCGACAGAATCTTATAAACCGTGCCCAAGTATGGCAAGTAACATTGAAAAACTTGAACGGATAAAGAAACGGATAAAGAAAAGAGAACAAGAAAGTAAAGCTAGGTTTGATGATAAAAATGTGGCTCCTCCTCTTAAATCACAATTACTAAAAAATGAGGAAAATCTTAATTCATTGGCTTTAGGTGCTTTTTCTTCACTTAAAATGGGCATAAAAAGCTTTGAAGTATTAAAGACACAAGAAGCATTGATTGCGGTTGGATTTGATTTAGGCAATAGAGGTGCTGATGGCCATTTTGGTCAGAAAACAATTCGAGTCGTCAAACAATTTCAGAAAAGGTATAAGCCCACGCACAATACACATGAGCAGTATGAATTCAATATTATTCATGGAGAGGTTGATCGAGGCACTATCTTAGCATTAGATGAGGCCTTATGTGAAAACTGGAAGTTCAAAGGATATGATTGGGCAAATAGTGAGTTTGGTATGTTATTAGGTCATGTGGAATCAAGAAATGATTATTCAGCTTATAATCGAACAAAAGGTGGATTGAAATCATTTTTTAATACTGACCTAGATCAAAAGACTGTTACAGAAGTCATTGAGTTACAAAAAGCAAGAGAGGCATTTGCTGTTGGGCGGTTTCAGCTTATTCCTATTACATTGCAAGAAGCCGTACGACATTTATCGATTAATAAAAATGACACTTTTGATGCATTGATCCAAGATAGGATCTTTAATGAATATTTAATTAAAGTGAAGCGGCCTAAAATCATTAATTATTTAGAATCTGATGGGTCAATTGAAGATGCTATCTATGATTGGGCTAAAGAGTTTGCTTCAGCTGGGGTAGAAAAAGGAAGAAAAATTAGCAAAGGGAGGATTGCAGTCGGTGGAGAGTCTTATTATTCCGGAGATGGTTTAAATAAAGCACATTTATCAATTGAAAAGATGAAAGACGTATTACGTAAATCTAAAGAGAACAGCCAATGAGATTATTACCTCTTCTTTTACTTATCTCTTCTTGCGCGCATTCTGGAGAGGTAAAGCTAGATGTTGATTCTATTTTGAATAAAGAAGACTATTCAAGTGTATTCAAACAAGCTTTTATCAACATATATGATCAAAAACCTAATTTTAATACGGAGGATTATTTATTCACGTACTCATGTGGGGGAGCTGCGGTATGTGGATCGGTATTTGATCCATCATTTAATGAGTTCATCAGTCTTCCTGATGATTTTATCGGCGCTTCTGACGTTCAAGCGTTTAAGGTTGAATTTAATGCATTAAGTAACAAGGTTTGTATTTGGGGGCAAAGTGCCTACAATGCGGAATTGTACAATGGTAAATGCTTCATTTATAAAGATAAAAATTTTAAAGAAAGTAATACCCCTTCTAAATGAAATGCTTAAGCCAGTGATAAGCACTATTATCACTGGTAGAGAAATGAGTGCTATTTATAAATAGAAGCCTTATTTGGCCGATATACAATTAAATTAACCAGAAATCTATAAAGTGTGTTAGTGTGGCATGTGTACCTACTGCTTAGTAGGGACTTCTTTTCTGTTCCGAATTATCATCTCGGTATTGTTTAGTTGCCCCCCCTGAGCCTTATAATAAGGCTTCAGTTATGTTAAATTCAAAAAAAGAATTAAAAAATATCTTCTACCTTACTGAAATTAAAGGTATTGGATTCAATTATGATGCGGCTTATCCTGCACCTTGGACTCCGCTTTGTCATAAAGTCAGTTTTGCCACCCATAAATACCTCGCTCAGGGGGTGATACCATTACAATGGGTTGAAACTTAACCCCAAAGGCTTATTCTTCGAGGATGATGTTGGCATTCTCCCATATCTAAAATTATCGATTATGGATAGTTATCATAAAATGGCCTTAAAAATAATTACTGGAATATACAGCCAATTTGACTACACCCGTGATAAGGCCAGTTATCACTGGTAGGCTTTTATCGTGCAAAAGCCATCATCAACCTACCTGTTTTTTATTGTCTTGCCTCATGCTTATCAATCGCTTATTTTAGAAATTAACGATTTTACAACAATGGGGTGTGAGTGTAGTCTACTTCATAAAGTAAGCAGTCAAAACGTAATCTTGTTGCCATTGAATAATCGATTACACCACCTCGATAGACAACTCCGCAAATTGAAATAATAAGGATTAATATGAAGATAGTAGTACCAGAAATTGAGTTCTCCGATGATTGTGGCTTTAATTCGAATATAGATATATTTAAACGTAAAGATTTTGGAGAAAGGCTTGCCAATCTTATTGAAAACTCCGGTGGAAATCCAGTAATAGCCTTGGATTCTGGTTGGGGGGAAGGTAAAAGTACGTTTATAAAAATGTGGCGTGGTTACTTAGCTAATAACCGAGAAACAGAAATTAAATCTATCTACTTTGATGCTTTTGAAAACGATTATCAAAAAGATCCATTTTTGACATTAGCATCTGAAATCTATCAGCTCATATCTGATAAAGACGAACAAACAAAGAGTGATTTTAAGGATAAGGCAACAAAGGCTTTTAAGTCTCTTGCTAGAGGGGGGATGAAAGTTGCTGTAAAAATGGGTACGGCAGGTATTGTTGATGGTAGTATTGTTGATGAGGCTGAAAAAGAGATTTCAAATTTGCTTGCTAACCAAGTTGATGATTTAGTGAAAGAAAGGTTTGAGCATGCTGAGAAGGACAAGCTAGCATTAAAAGAGTTTAGGGAATATTTATCAAAGTTTGCTCATGAAGCTAATACAGGTAAGCCTATTGTATTCATTATTGATGAACTCGATCGGTGTAAACCAGATTTTGCCTTGGAACTATTGGAGCAAGTTAAACATTTGTTCTCTGTTAAGGGGAT
The DNA here is from genome assembly GCF_947495455.1 of uncultured Shewanella sp. Taxonomy (GTDB): domain Bacteria; phylum Pseudomonadota; class Gammaproteobacteria; order Enterobacterales; family Shewanellaceae; genus Shewanella. Next base: position 45,614 of record NZ_CANLZC010000029.1, read on the forward strand.
AACGTTTCTTTTAGTAACAAATAGAACGCAACTAGAAGAATCGATTAAAGAAAGATATGGGCAGGGTATTAATCCTACTAATTACCTTCATAAATTTATCAATGTTTGGCTATCAATGCCTAGATCGTCGAGCGAGCATAATGATCACGGTTACCAATTCCTTCAATATGCTTTGAAAGCAATGAGAGATGAGAATGAAAGTGCTGTGAATAAAGAAGCTATTATGGTACTAAGCGATCTAGTTAGGTGTTATCAACCATCATTTAGAGAAATAGAAAGGGTTCTTTCTTACTTTTCTATCATTAACAATATGAGGGGGAGTTTGCCTTATTTATCAAACGAACAGTATATAATAGCTATAGTGTGTTACCTCAAAGCCTGTAAGCCAAATGCGTTGAAGGTGGTTAACGAGAAACTAGATTATATGACTTTTATCCAGGAAAGTGGTCTAAAGAAATTTACAGATGATGGTCTATTTCCCTCACTAGAGCATTTAGATAAACTAATCCGTTTCGATTTAGGTGATGATGATATACGAAGAAGAATGTTGAATGATAACGAAATCAATATAAGTAGAATTCGCACTCCTGAGAACATGATAATCAAAGTCAACTCTTGGCTTTCAGAAATCAGCAGTAGTTAAACAGGTGCTACCGTGTATTTGACTACCATAATTTATTAATTATCAGAATGTTAATCATAACTTGATTTTGTCCATTTATAAGTTGAATTTACCAGTGATAAAGAGCCTTATCACTGGAAGCATTCATCACCAAACCCCAATGTTAAAACACTCAAGACCCAAGACCTTACACATTAAAATCTAATATTGACCAAGTTGAATGATAGTGAGGAATATATACTGAAGAGCATGTGACATTCATGGCTAATCGAAGATTATGTTGTAAATAAAGGTGTCTCTGCTGATAACAAAAGCGCCCCAAGTCACTTGAACTATAGTCTATCTACATTAGCTAACATTATTGAATAGTAACGCACTGGTCTAATAACACCCACCTTTTATTTACTAAGAGTGGTGTTATTGAGCCACTCTTTAAAAATAATGAGTGATAAAGATATAGTCGTAATAAAGACTACTAGTGTAGAGGTCTAATACCGCATGTTATTAAGGGCATTGTTTCTGACATGAGCGGTCATAAGCACCATCCATGACGCGAAGGCAATGAAGGAAAGCCTAGACAGATAGGTATATCGGAAATGTCGAAAATGAAGGAAATAGCTTTTCGACTAACAAGTGATAAAGCCAATTAAAAAGGTATGAGATATGTATAAACAAGTAGAGAAGCCAAAGGAGAATGTAAGTAGAGCAATCGGTAATTCGGTTGTGCAGAAGAAAAACAATAGGGAGCAGGGGGTGCGGTTTGTTGACCATAGGCCAGAGAGTGTTATACAAAGAAAAATACGATCATTATATTCTTCTCAATCCATTCAGAAAAAGGAAAGCAATACAATGCTTTCCGCTCACTTGATATCAGGTATTAATAATTCTCCCAGTTATTCTAACACTGAAACAAATACACTCCAACGAATTCGGGATGTTGCGCTGAAAACTTCAGGTATTTGTGGTCCGGCTATTCTGCAAGATGTATTTGATGAGTTGGGTGTAAAACAAAATCATTCGGTTGTTGATCTGCGCAAAGCACAAGACCAACAAGATGTGACGCGAAGAACAATAGTTGGTGAGATATTCACTAGAGAGCAAATGAGAGCGTTGGCAAATGGCGTTAATGAAGTCAATATGGTAATTAAAAATTTTACTGACGCTGACTCTTTTTGGAATCTAGTTCAAGGATCGGGTACAAACCCTTTAATGGTAGCTATAAGTGTTGCAGATTTTGGTTCGCTCAGAAAGCTAGTTGATGCTGGCGCTGTAGCAACTCGCAGAAGAGAATTGTTTTTTGCGCATTGGATACTGATAACAGATAGTAGAATAAATAACGGTATAAGGGAAATCCAATATTCAGAGGCTGTGAACAAGCAAAAGGAATGGGTTCCAATTGATAGCTTAATCAAAAGCAATAAACATTTAGACGGTGATTTTGATTGGGAAATATGGGGTGATGAGTATGTAGCCGAAAAAGTTCAAACTCGGCAGGATGTCAAGAAGTCTATACAAGAGGCTCGAACAACAAGAGGAGCAAAGGTAGGTGATCCTATTGTCGATCCTATGAAGCTTAAAGGCTGGGCGGCAGAATGGTCAAAAGCCTGATATGTAATAATTGATTAAAGCCCATAACAAAACCTAAAAATCATTAAAACGCTTTTTAGCCCAATTGATATGAGAGACGGGCTAACTTAATAATTCCACTTAACTGAGCCAATTAACAGAGCAAATAGTTTCCCTCAGCAACTTTAGCACTCAGTTGATATTCACCTTCTAAGCTTCAAAAAATCCCTTTTTCTTACCGAAAAACCGTCGAAATCGTCCTGCTAATACTTGGTCAAAAGTACCACTTTGGGTGTTGATTCTAATTGCAGACTGATTGTGGAATGAATGAGTCAGGATAAAGTAGCAAGCTCACTTTTATAAGGTGTTCATGTATAAGGTGTTCATGCTGTGATGGCAAAGTTGGTTTGATCTCTGTTTGAATTTAACGTTTTGGTCATTTGGTGTAATCGTTTTTTTTATTAAAACACATTACCATGAATAGGTTCCTGTTGGTCAGCGTTAGGAAATACTGATAATTTTTTATTAACATGATAATGGGATTAAGGAAGAGCCATGAACACGTCAAGCGTAAAATATTTAATTTATCCAGCGATTGGTATTGCGCGAGTGGGTAACAGTGACACTGAACATTTAATCTCCCCAGAGGTGAGCAATCAGGCCTTAGAGACTGATATTAATTATAAAGATAAAGAGGGAAGAGTGAAGCCCCAAGCGGCCAAGTTTCGAATTTATGCCATTGATCTTGATGGCAATGTCATAGAAGAAGTGACCGCAGATAACACTCAATCCATTGAATGGCGAGTGCATTTAGCAAACCGTAAGGCGATTAACTACGAGTTTCAAAATGCAATGGATCTGGGTAAGCAGCTCGCTCTAGATTGTCCTTTACGTAATGCAAATATCACAGAACAAGATGAACGACGTCGAAAACTCTTGTTAGATTCAGGTGTTAGAAGTATTTCTGGGCGATCTCGGGCGCCCAGTAACGCAGAAAAGACGGAAAATTTTTGCTTTGATAGCGCAAGGTTTTTTGAGGGAACAACCCATGAGCAAAAGGTGTATTTAGGCCAGTTAAGAACTGATGAAAAGGGACGTCTGTTAGTGTTAGGCGGTCAAGGAAAATCAGCCAGTTTTGATGGAAAACCCGCTGTCACATTTGCTAATAATGACGGTTGGTATGATGATGTGTCTGATGGGACGGTCAGGGCGAGCATTACCATTAACGGCGAAGTTTTTGAAGCGGAGCCAGCAATGGTTGCCGTGACGCCGCCGAATTTTGCGCCGGGTATTCAGGGAGCGGTGACCATGTATGATGTGGTTGCCGATTTGTTTGAGAAGCAAGGTATGATTGAGTCGCAAAAAGAGGTTGATTTCTATCGTGATATTTATCCCATATTTAAGAGTCTCGTCGATAATCAGGCTGTGAATGCAGGTTTTTATTTTTCTTTTGGTGAGAATTCACCTGCTGACTTTACCTCTAAGGCATTGCTACCTCAGTTATCAAGTAATGATCCCGCCCATTTACCACTTAGGCAAAAACTATTTAAACAATTTAGGCCGAGCGAAACTGTTGCTCAGTTTCAACGAATTGACGCATTAGCCCACTTACCGAATCCCAGTGTGTCCCAAACCGAGTTAGATCAATTGCTAGCCATGAAGGAGATGCCTATCTCCGATATTTTTTGGGATAAATTACAGCACTTGATCGCTAAAATTGAGTGTATGTTAATAAATCAGCAGAAGAATGTCGGTCTGACATTACAAGTGGGTCAGATTGCCAAACAAGCGATTTCAGAGAGTCAAGAAGCCCTTGAGGCGGAGCAATTACCCCCATTTTATGGCGATACATATGGTGACTTTTCGAATAATCCGCTGGCCAATTTGAGCCTCACTGATAAACAATATAGAGCCTTGAAATATTGGGCTGATGGTGATTTTGTCAATAATGGTGAAGTTTGCACTGTGGGTGGTGTTGACGATCTAGACTTACAGAATCAGCCATCGGCGTTAACTCAAGGACATTTAGCGCAATGTTTAGGTGGGCCTTTTCACCCCGGTATTGAGTTGACTTGGTTTCTGCGTTTAATTAGCATGTGGAATACAGACAACATCATAGATAAGATGCGTCTTAATATTTTGCCTGAGACCACAGAGCCAGAGGATTATTATGGTCCTGTGCTTACGCCTGATATTGCCTTAGCACAGATGTTTAATGCCAGTGGTCCCGGTACCTTAACTCGCTTTATGGGCATACCTTGGCAAACCGATGAGGCAAGTTGCCGCTCTGGACAAGATTATGATCCGGCTTATTATTTGCCATTGGCCAGTTTTTGGTCAGCCAGAGTACCGAATCAAGTATTAAGTCAGCGTAGTCTCGAGCGTTTAAATGATCCTTCCTTACCGCCGCTTCAGCGTTTAAAACACCTTGATTATCGACAAGATTGGCTTAGGTTTTTCAATTCAACCCATTATCAGACTCAGATAAATGGCATGGTGCAAGACTGGGATAAAATTGGCATTGTGAAACAGCAATCTATTAACCCACCTTTAACGTTAGGCAGTTATGAATTGAGTTCTCTTTGGGTCGAATCAGAAGTCTCGACTAAATTTACCGTGAATGATCCTAGCTATCGCGAGTTACTTCATATGGAAGGCTTGACATCGAATCAAGATGTTAAGAATGAAATGCATGCTGGCGCAAACCATTACCAAACTATGCTACGTAAGCTTGAACAAGATGATATTAATTTTGCAAATAGCGATGTGAAGCCGAGGCAAACATTTACTCGTAAACAATTATTTGGAGGTAATCGTTAGTGTACTATGATGTAGCTATCATAGGTGCCGGTGTGGCAGGCATGGCCGCCGCATCGGCTTTAGCGCGTAAAGGTCTCACTGTTGCCTTGATAGAGAGTGGCCAAGATAACAGGATTAATATTGGTGAATGTTTGATGGCTGATGCATTACCCATTATGGCGCGATTAGGGTTTGAGAATGAATTTATCGCAGCAAAATATAGATCACTTCAATCTTATCGAGTCATTTGGGGAGCGCTTCAGCCTTATGAGCGCCATTTAATGACCAGTCCGACGGGCTCTGGTTGGATTGTTGATAGACGCCATTTTGATGAACTGTTATTAGCGCGATGCTATGACTGTAATGTAGATGTCTATTGGAAAAGCAAATTTCAGCGTATAAAGCAGACAATGAATGGTCTATGGCAGTTCATTTTTGCCAGCGTCGATATGCCTGATATAGAGGCGCATTTTGTTATCGATGCGAGTGGTAGAGCGCGAGGGCTAACCAAACAATTAGGCATAAAAAGTCAGCAGCTTGATAAAATGGTGGCGAGTTGTTGCCATATTGACACTCCCGATCAAAGTATCTGTGGTGTTGCCAATATCGTCAGTGATATGAATGGGTGGTGGTATTATGCTAAATTTTCACATTCAAGAGGCAGCTTATGCTATTTTTCTGACTCTGATCTTGGCTTACCCCTTTCAGCAGAAGAGTTGTTAAAACAAGCACAAACAACATTGTCGCTTACAGAGCTCCTTCATCAATCAAAACCTGTGATTAATACATTTAGACGTTGTCCCGCTTATTCATCTGCATTGCAACAATGTATCGGTCATAATTGGCTGGCAGTGGGTGATGCTGCGATGAGCTTTGATCCACTCTCTTCTTATGGTATGACGTCTGCTTTATCGAGCGCCTTTTATGGGAGCCAAGCCGTTTTACGTTACTTTAAAGGGGACACGGCATATTTACAGGTATATCAAACCTTGCTCCAACGCAATTACTTAAGCTATCTCGTAAATCGAGAGCAAGAGTATCGAAAAGTCTCTAGAATGAACAGTGTGTTCTGGCGAAGGCGGCAGGAGGCTAAAGCGATACATTTAAAAAGCGCTGAAGCACACTAATTTCACTAGTGTTGGTCTCTTCTGAGTAAAAGGTGAGGATTATTATCTGATTTTATCTATGCAATGGCTATTCAAATAATGTAAATGTAATGATCCTGTTTCGTAATATTTATCATTAGTATAGCTTAGTATAATTTAGGACAGGCTTATCTTTTGCTTTTAGTGCTTTTGATTTCAGTCGTCTACAAGTACCTATACTGTTTGATTGGTGCATGTTCATTCTCGTGTCGGACGAGTATGCCTTATTGAGCTAACATTGTGTGTAGCGTAAAGCCATTTTATGAAAAGCCATGGATAATGTTATGGCTTAACCCCCTTATTGCATGCATTTGCTTTAAAGAAATAAAATGAGAATGACTTTGTTAGGACAGGCTTATCTTAAGTATTGAGAGTGTGTCAGCGGAGCACTCAGTTTTTGTCATACCTTGATAAAAATATTTTAATTAAAGTCAATATCATTTTTGCCAATACTGGCTCAAATGATAGTGACTCACGCTATGTAGGCTCTATGCGGGGGGAATTTTTTGCCGTATAGAGTGGTCAATGTGACGTAACGTGTCTTTCCTCGTCAGTATCTGATTAACCTTATTGCTTCTTGTTGCTTGACTCCAATGCAAGATGGTCTTTTTGCTCAAAGACGCGATGCCAAAAATGGGCTCCAAGGGTAGAAATGGCGCGAGATTCACCATTCAATAACATTACCATGCCCAGTTTGAGTGTGGGTGAATAAGCGATTTCTGTTACATATCCGGCTACCCAGCCAGCATGATAAATAAGGGGATGACCCTCAAAATCATAGATCCGCCAACCTTTACCATAATGGGCATCTTTCAGATATTGTTTCCATTCTCGACGCCTTAGCTCTTTTCTGGTTCGAACACCGGGTGTGGTAATATCTTCAAGGACTGAAGGGCTGATAACTTTGGGTTGATTACCGAGATTAGCCATAAGCCACTTAGCCATATCATTAATACTGGCATTGACTCCCGCAGCCGGAGCCAATTGATAATAATTAGGCTTCACTTTCACTTGCTTAAAGCCAGAGTGTGTTTTGATGTGAGGTTCGGCGCGATTGGCCTGTTGTTTAAACGCGTCATACCCGACGGAAGCGGAATGCATGTTTAATGGTGTAAAAATGCGTTGCTGCAGTAAACTTGCGTAGCTTTGACCTGTTTGTTGTTCTATTGCAGGCAGAATAAAAGAAAAGGCGACATTTTGATAGCTATAACACTCACCCGGCGAGCACATGGGGTTGAGCTTGGAAAACTTAGGGATGATTTTATCAAGTTGCACATTAGCATCGATCATATTGTCATAGCTGTTAGGCATAAGCCCTGTACTTTGGCCTATGATGTGTTCCAGCGTAATTTTTTGACTTTGTTCAGGTTTTGCAAGGCTAAATTTGGGTAAATACTGAGTAATGGGTTGGTGCCAATCAAGTTTATCTTCATGTACCAGTTGACTGGTTAAAGTCGCTGCAAAGGTTTTAGACACGGAAGCGAGTCGAAATACCGTATTTGAATTGATATTTAATCTGCTGTTTTTATGACGCTTTCCATAAGTACTGAGTTTGAGGATTTGGTCGCCCTCTACAATAACAAAAGCCCCTCCTGGCACCTTATTCGCCTTTAGCTGTCGGTGAAATTGTAGTTTGAATTCATCGCTAATGGTTTGATAAGGGGAAGCGTCAGCAGTGAAAGAAAGCAGTGCGAAAATGGCGAAAACAGTGCTTTTTTTGGCAATAGCAGCAGGTCGCCAAATAGTGAATAAGCACTGATCCAATAGGCACTTTTTTGATGAATGAGCTGTTTTTAACCGCATGAATGCACCCAATGTTCCGCTTGAATACCCACATAGAATGAGTAAAGGTCGGTATTTTTGTTAAGGCAAGTTAAAGATGTCACATTAGGGAGCAAAGTAGACATGTCACACAAGTCTGTGTCTTTTATCAATCCC
>NZ_CANLZC010000030.1 GCF_947495455.1 uncultured Shewanella sp.
TAACTTGGCTCACTTCACAATCAGTATTCATTGTTTATGAGCCAGAAAAGTGGGGATCCCTCAGTCACGGGTATATACTGCTTCTCGTTTCATTTTTTTATTTCTGTCCGCCACAACCTCCGCAACAGCTGCCCTGCTCTTTTTCGTGCGCATCAGAGTTAATGTTACCATTACCTGTTAACACTTCTCCCAGCGGCGCTTCACTGTAAATGACCTGTTGAGCATAGGTTGGGGCATCATCAATATAAAACACACCTTTGACCACTTGCCAAGTCACAGCTAAACCACCAATGATAAATACCACATCGCCTATGGTTCGAACCCAACGCAAAGTTTGCAATAAGTCGCTTTGCATAAAGGCCTCACTGCGAGCATACCAAAATCCATTAGTGGCACTGGCAATAAACTGAAGCACTCCGATAGGCAACAAACTGGTAAACAACATGAGGGCTAAGCCCGTATTCATCCACCAAAAAGCGGTTTTCATGATTTTTTCATCAAGTACTAACTTAGGCCGAATATAACGTAAAATCAGAATCACAAAGCCTAGGGCTAAGAAACCATAAACACCAAATAAAGCTGCATGGGCATGAGTTGAAGTCGTATTGAGTCCTTGAATGTAATACAATGAAACCGGTGGATTAATCATAAAACCAAACACACCCGCGCCCAACATGTTCCAAAAGGCCACGGCGACAAAGAAAAGCAAAGGCCATTTAATTTTTGCCATCCAAGGCGCTTTTTGCTGTAAGCGCCAATGCTCAAAAGCCTCATAACCCAGCACAATTAATGGCACAACTTCTAGTGCACTGAAGGTCGCTCCAACCGCCATAACAGGGGTTGTGGTTCCCGCAAAATACATATGATGAAAAGTGCCAGGGATCCCGCCTAGCATAAATAAGGATGCTGAGGCCAATGACGCCGCTGTGGCCATTTTCTTAGACACTAACCCCATACTGCAAAAAATAAACGCCAGCGCCGTGGTTGCAAACACTTCAAAGAAACCTTCAACCCATAAATGGACTATCCACCAGCGCCAATATTCCATGATAGAGATATGGGTACGCTCCCCATAAAAGAAGCCTGCACCATAAAATAACCCCATGGCAGCAATTGATGCTGTGAGTAGTGCCAGTAAATTTTTATCACCACCTTGACGCAGTGCTGGCACAAGGCCTCTTAACATCAATACTAGCCAGAGTACAATGCCGGTGAATTTACCGATTTGCCATAAACGGCCTAAATCGACATATTCATAGCCTTGATGCCCAAGCCAAAAGCTCCATTCATGTGGCATGATCTGTGCGATGGCAAAATAATTGCCTGTCAATGCGCCGATAACGACCAAGACAAGTGCCCAAAATAAAATGTCCACGCCCAATTTTTGGTATTTAGGATCTTTTCCGCCATTGATTATGGGCGCTAAAAATAGTCCCGCCGCTAAAAAACCTGTTGCAATCCAAAATAACGCCGCCTGAATATGCCAAGTACGCACTAGACTATAAGGGAGCCACTGAGCGGTGTCGATACCAAAAAAGCTCTGTCCCTCAACAGTGTAATGGGCTGTAAAACCACCGATAAAAATCTGAAATGTAAAGAGCCCAACCACCAGTAATAAATACTTACCTAACGCCTTTTGCGATGGCGTGAGTTGCAGTAAGGTTAATTGATCTGTTTTCGGCGCCTCTTGCTCATCTTCTTCTTTTCGTAAAAAAGCCCAAGCCCAGACTAATCCACCTATTCCCGCGATCAGTAAAACCACACTCACGACAGACCAAATAATATTCTCCGCAGTAGGAAGATTATTAATTAACGGCTCATGGGGCCAATTATTGGTATAGGTCGCTCCTCCATCCTGCCGCTCAGTCGAAGCTGCCCATGCTGTCCAAAAGAAAAACTCCGTTAACCGCTCACGCCTTTGCAAATCAGGCAAAGTCATTTCTTTCATTGCATAATGTTGCCGCGTTAACTGTAACTCAGGTGAATCACCAAATAAGGCCATATAGTGATCGGCCGTTAACGCCATCGCGGCCAAACGACGCTCACTTAATACTAAGCTATCAGTGGTTTTATCATATGTATTAGTGCGGTAAGCTTGAGTCAACTGATATTGCAAGGCATTTTGTTGCTCACCGGATAAGGAGTCATAGGGCTGGAAATACAATTCCTTCGCGGCTAGATTAAGCCAATGCATCAACTCTCTATGTAACCAATCCGCCGTCCAGTCGGGAGCTTGATAAGCCCCATGACCCCAGATACTGCCAAGCTGCATGCCCCCAACCGACTGCCAGGCGGTTTGTCCATCTAAAATACTGTCTTTGGTCATTAATAACTGACCTTGTTCATTGACCACTCTATTGGGAATAGGAGGTGCAGAGCGGTATATCTCTTGACCAAAATACCCTAATACACTAAAAGTAATACTTAAAATAGCAATAAGTATCCACCACAATTTATAATACTGACGCATAACCACCCTCCAGAGAAGCTGAATATCGAGCAAATAACATATTCCCTATATCAATATGTTGCTTTAATGTTTGCTTTAATGTTTGCAGTAAGTAGATTAAATATTCCGTCAATCCATGGAGACATAAAGGATGCGTATCATTAAGTGCTTTAAACAAGGCAAATACCTAACTGCACTCGATGAACTTTATCCTCAAACGACTTAAAGATGCATTTATATTACATCTTTAAGTCGAGTTTACTGCTCGCCTTTTAAGATGTAAACTATATACATGTTATAAATGTGATCGCGATCTAACATTGAATCTAAAATGACTGAAGCCATTTCCCAACGTCATAATCAGTAAGGAATTCATCCTGTGCAAATCACCCGTTATACCGATTACTCATTGCGAGTATTAATTTATTTAGCCGTTAATAATAATGCCTTATCCACAATAAAAGACATTGCCAATAGTTATGACATCTCTAAAAACCATTTGATGAAAATAGTACAAGATCTTAATATCAAAGGTTATATACTGGCCACACGGGGTAAAAATGGCGGTATAAAACTCAAGCGTCGCCCCGTGGATATCAATATTGGTCAACTAGTCAGGCAAACAGAAAGCAAGAGTAACTTAGTGGAATGTTTCGGTAAGGATAATCATTGTGTGCTCACGCCAGCTTGCCAGCTTAAATCCATGTTTGCTAAAGCACAGGAAAGCTTTTATACCACTTTAGAAGCATTTACTTTAGCCGATCTCATTGGCCACTCAAGCGACATAATCGCCATTCAAAAATTATTTATCCTGAAGTGAATAGGGATTTTATCACCTTTTAGCAAAATTAAACCTTCCATCCCCCTAAAGGTAGGTTGTTTTTGAACCATAGAATTGACATTCATCAAGTGATAAATAACGAATCTTTTGTATGAAAAATGTGAATTCATGTAGCATTTAGCAGGCCTTTCACTTAAACAGATCACCTTGAATGATAGTTAAGTCATAGAATAAAAAGATAACCAATTAAAAATTAAGCTAAATAACTGGCCTTTAAAAGGTCAAATAAACAACGCCCAAGAAGAAACATTATTGAAACATTTATCCAACACCGCTATACTCCCGCGTCGTTAAAAAAGAAAACTTCTATTACTCTCAATGAAAAATATTGCTGCTTTAAACAGTCAAAAGGATTTGCATGAAACACGTTAAAAAATTAGCACTCGTGACTCTACTCTCAGCCCACTACTCACACGCCCAAGAACAAACTCCACAGTTTTCGACTCATACACTTAGTGAAAACCAGCAAAAAAATCAACAACGAACAATTCAATTAGGTGACATTAAAGCTTGGCATTCAGGCACAATTAATGCGCTGAATGAATTATCATCCAGTGGCCATAAAGTACTAGGCTGGGATAAAAATCAGCACTACATTGCATTATTTAGCACTGAAACTGCAAGTCCAACATTATTAACTGAGGCCAACCTTAATCGTTTAGGCCATGAATACAACAATATCAATCAGGTTGAACTTATCAATGAAGGCACACAAGTGCTTATTTGGGGAAGTATAAAAGTATATACCGAAGATGATCGTTATGACACAGAGCCTAGACTAAGCTTATTTTCATTTGATGACACATTTAGCTTGATAGAAGAGCATTCTCTTAAACTCAATAACAATTATTCCAAAATGACGGTCTTTAATGACCATTTTTTACTATCAGAGTATTACAATAATACTCTCTTTTATGTTGAAAATGATAAGCTCATCGAAAGTACTACTATTAATAGTAACCTTCTTCCCGATACCATTCGTTCATCTTGTATTGATAAAACGACAGATCACCTCTTTTTAGCAGGTTACGGTAATACTTGGAGCAATCAACCTGCATTATCTGTGTTTAAACTGAATGAAACTAATCATCAATTGACTCATAAGCTAAGCTACAACAACGATAGCCATTATTATGTCACCTGTGAAGATAGCAATAATATTCTGATCCAGAGCGACTGGACAATCACGAACTTAGCATACAATATTAATGACAATACCTTAACTGAGAAGTGGCAACTTAATACTTATAATGATCTTGGCAATGATTACGAGCTCGAGAGTGCGTCAATCAATAATAATACCCTTTACTTTAATAAAAGCACTTATAACCCCAATTCAAATATGACCAGTTTTTCTGTCAATGATACTGGACTAAGCTTAATTGAACAAACCAGCATTGTTAATGGTAATTATGGCAACCCTGCTTATCTTGAGCATATACTATTCAATAACGGCCAGTTAATTGGACTTGCAACGGATATGAAGGCACTGTTTATCAGTCAAGTTAACGATAATGCCACCATCAATTCCACGCAATTATTAAAAGATGGCCAACTCAATACACCCTATATTGCTAATGTTGAGCATTCATTACTTTCTGCTGATGGAGAACAGTTATTTTTACTCGATCAAAATAATAACAAGCTCCATTTGCTCATCAAAGATGATTCTCAATCCTTTGTTCATGCTAAAGCCATTGATCTCTCCTCTTTCAATGATGACAACATTCTCTACAACAGCCAGCTGCTCCTCACAAACGATAATCAGCTGATCATAGCCGGTGACTCTAACTACCTAGTCTTTACACTGAACGAGCAAGATACATTATCATTTGTGTATCAAGGAAGTTATTCGAATAGCAATGATAGCGATTTAAACATATTTGAAATTAAATTCAACCAAGACAACAACATATTAATGGCTGTAGATTATAATACCTTGTATTTTTTCAAATTCAACGAACAATCGAAATTTGAATTAATTACATCCATTGAAAATGAAAATAATGATTTTTATTATGCAAAACTGAAGACATTAGGCCAATATTTCTACACAATAGATGAGGATAGTATCACCACATTTATTTATGATGATCAATCAAATACCTTAAGTCAAGCCGCCCAAATGGCCATACCTTATGGCACACATGATGTCCTCTTAACAGAAAATAACCTGTATTTTTATAATTACAATAGTCGATCCATACAAGCCTATAGGAAACAAGATAATGGTGAACTCACATTATTATCTTTATCTCCCCTTGAACAAAATAATCGTGACTTTACCTTAATGAGCCCTTATTTGGCTGTATCATTGAACAATTATACTGACAGTATTCATTTTTATCATATCGACCCCAAAACAGGTATATGGTCTGCAAGTGAACAAACATTACCACTGCCTTCAAGAAATAACCTTGACTTTATCCCTACTAATCATCACTTTTTAAAAGAGATTAATTTACTGCAAAACAATACAATTAAAGAAGTCTATCAATTACCCGTACAACGGGCGCCACTTATTCACAGCCAAAAAGATAAATATACATTTTTAACTGGCAGTCAAATTACGCTTGACCTATCAAGCCTATTTATTGAAGAAGATACAGATGATACCTTAACCTTTAGTGTGAAAGGTTTACCTCAAGAACTCAGCCTGAATGAGCATAACCATATTGTAGGTGCAGTCTCTCAAGCGACTTCAGGCGTCTTAACCATCACGGCAACCGATAAAGATGAATTGACCACAGACTTCAACTTTGAATATGACATTCAAGACGCCGCTTTTGACACAGACTTGAATACACTGATTGTTAATCCAAATCAAGCCATTTCACTTGATCTCGTGACACACTTCTTTGGTAAAGAGAGTCAATTAAATACCAGTGACATGACATTTACATTGCGATCCGGTGAAGCCATGACCGAAGGCAATACTGCAACTTCCCCCCTAACTTTAACTGAAAATGGGTTATTAACGGGTACATTAATCGATACAGGGCTACATAGCATGATGATTGCCGTCACATTAGATGAAGGCATTGAACATATCGTCACCCTAGATATTCAAGTGAATGCCGCACCGATAGTATTAGAAAATAAACATTTTGCTTTTCAGTCATCTCAATCAGTGACCATTGATTTAAATACGATATTTAGCGATCCTGAAGGCAGCGCACTCACCTTTGAAGCGTCAAGCTTACCCAGTGGGCTAACCTTATCAACTGAAGGGATAATCAGTGGTTCAGTCAAACAATCAGGGCATTATAGTTTTACCGTTAAAGCAGTTGATGAAATGGCGCTAAGCACAGAAACCAGCATCAGTCTCGATATCGAGTCGGATGATTCAGGTGGTAGCCTAAGTATGATGTCACTCTTATTGTTATCTTTATTTGGCATGAAGCGTAAAAAAACTAAACTGAAATAAACACAGTATTCAATTAGTTTTTACACACAAGAGAACAGCCGATAATGGGCTGTGCCCTTGTGTGTCTGTTAATCCAGAGATTTCTTAAAACGGATCGATGCCACAATCAAACCTAAAATAGTAAAACCTAATAACCATAAACTATCGTACATCATTCCTAATACATCCGCATCACGCAGCACCACGCCACGGATTAACCGCATAAAATGGGTCGCAGGTAATGCTTCAGCAATCCACTGCGCCGCCACAGGCATGCCTTCGTAAGGAAACATAAAACCCGATAATAAAATGGAGGGCAGTAATAGAAAAAAGGTCAGCTGCATGGCTTGCATTTGTGTTTTTGCAATAGTGGATAAAATGAGTCCAAGCACTAAACTGGCGGAAATAAACAATAGAGTCACTATCAACAATTGCCAGATACTGCCATTTATCGGTACATTGAAAAATAAATGCCCTGATCCGATAATAATCCCCATTTGCACTAATCCAACAAAAATATAAGGGATAATTTTGCCTATCATCAACTCAATTGAACGAATTGGAGTTGTGATCAATAGCTCTAAGTTACCTTTTTCTTGTTCCCTCACAATAGAAATGGCGGTAAACATAATCATGGTCATAGTTAAAATAATGCCCACTATGCCTGGCACAATATTCACCGCAGAACGCTGCTCAGGATTATAAAACTGCACCACTTCAAAGACCGCAGCGGTTTGGTTCTTAGGATAATCCGTTAAATTAATCATGGGCATATTTCTAAGCTGCATAATGGCGCTTGCAATGGTCGTATCTGAGCCATCCACCACCCATTGCCCAATAGGACGGTTCAATGAATATTCAAATTGAGGTGTTTCACCACTGTGAGACTCGGCCACTAATTTTTTGGCATAGCGATTAATCAAATCACCTGGAATGATCAGCGCCGCTTTTACTTTGCCATCGGTGATCCCTTGCATGGCTTCTTCTGGAGTCGAATATTGCTCAATAAAATTAACCACTTGAGTTGCCGATATAGAATCGATTAATAAATGTGAAAAAACAGAACTGGCTTGATCCACCACGGCAACAGGAATGTGCCTAACGGTGGTATTAATGGCATAACCAAATAATATCAACTGCACTAAAGGCAAGATCACCACCATGGCAAAAGTCACTCTGTCTCGAATAAGCTCAATGCATTCTTTATATGTCACCGCTTTAATACGATTAAGCCCTTTCATTGACGCCCCTTGCCTGTGCAATTAACAAACACATCTTCAAGACTTGGGCGAACAATTTTTATATCGCGAATTTGCATTTGATTCGGTATTTTCTCCTTTAACCACGACACAGGTTCGGCAATAGTATCCTTGATCAATACTCTAAGATGTACACCTTGCTGCGCCACAGAAATAACCGAATCAAACTGTATGAGCTTTTCTTTTAATAGCCTTAGCCCTTCACCGCCCAGCTCGACTATCTTAGCGCCCATATCTTGCATTAACTGCTCTGGTGAACCATCAGCGCGCAAACATCCTGCTTCTAAAATAGCCAAAGAATGGCAGCGCTCAGCCTCATCCATATAATGGGTTGAAACCAAAATCGTTGAGCCCATATCGCAAATATCAAATAATCGCTCCCAGAACTCCCGTCTATTTTGAGGATCAACCGCTGAAGTAGGCTCATCGAGAAACAGTAACTCTGGTTTATGTAACGTCGCAGCCGCTAAGGCTAATCGCTGTTTCTGCCCACCACTTAAACTCCCCGCTCTTTGCTTTCGATGTGTATTCAATTCGTAAATACTGAGTAACTCTTCTACTCGCTTGCGCTCATTTTGCTTACTCAATCCAAAGACTTGAGCAATAAAGCGTAAATTCTCTTCTATGGTTAATTGCTCATACAAAGAAAATTTTTGTGGCATATACCCAATACGCAATCGCAAGGCTTCAATTTGACGAGGTAAATGTAAATTAAGCACATTGACACTGCCTTTAGTCGGCGTTAAAAGCCCTGTCAGTAGCCGAATACAGGTTGATTTACCACATCCATTAGGGCCTAAAAAGCCATAAATCTTGCCTCTCGGTACCTTGATGGTAAGATTATCAACCGCAGTAAAATCACCGAATTTTCGCGTCAACCCTTTTGCTTGGATGGCATATTCACTCATGGCATAATCACCTGCGCCGGTAAACCACTGGGTAACGCATTGGCGGTATCGGGCAGTGATACATCCGCTAAATACACCAATCGACTTCGTTCTTTTTCATTTAAAGCATAATAAGGGGTATAAGCGGGATCCATGGCAATCCAAGCAATCGTGCCTTGAAAGGGACTTTTAATACCATCAACTTGCACCATCACTTGTGTGCCTACTTTTAATCTTGCTCGATAAGTCTCAGGAATATAAGCCCTGACATAGGGAGTTTCTCCACTTAAAATGACTGCCACAGGCGAATTTTTAGAGACTCTCTCACCTAAATTCCAAGGTAAATTATCTAAAATACCATCACGAGTAGCTACAACACTTAACTGATCATAAGTTAGCTTTTCTAACTGATAAACCGCTTTAGCAGCTGCAAGGCTTGCTTCTGCGGAATCTAAATCCTCAGGTCGAGTCCCATTCGTTAACTTTAATAATGCTTCTCTTGCATTATTTCGATTGGCTAAACGGGTTTTCTGATCAGCTTCATCTTGATCATATTGCGCTTTAGAGGTCAAATTAGAAGCCAGTAAATCTTTTGTACGCGCTAAGGTTTTTTCCGCTAGGACGAGACTTGCTTCAGCATCATTGAGTCTTGCTTGGGCTGCGGCGACATCTTCTTTTCGAGACCCATTTTGTAATTTGACCAAATACGCTTCTTTTTCGGCCACATCGGCAATGGTTTTATCCATTAGTGCTTTTTGTCTTGCATTATAAAGCTGAACTAATAAATCACCTTTTTTAACCCGATCGCCCTTTTTAAAAGGAAGTGCTGTCACGATTTCATTCGCTGTTGCCGTTAACACCACCCGCTCTCTTATTAATGAACCTAACGCGACCTTATCATGGCTATTTTGCCCACAGCTGCTTAATAATAAAAAAACGGAAAATAAGTAGATCAATCTGCCTTTTCCAACATCATTGTTCCATTGACGCATTAATCATCCCTACACACTCATAATTGTTCTAGATTAACTCTAGAACAATTATACCAATTCTATTATATAGATGATCAATTCAGAGCTTCTCAGGCTTTTCAATTCAAGGCGTATTTATGCTGTAATGGTGATTCCCTTTCAAATGAATGCAACGCAGAAGTGGAATGTCTGAGAAGCTCACTGTGTGCGGGTTTCAACATACTTTATGCTACGTTAGATGCTTTCGATATAGAATCACTATTAGCTTCAATCATCTGCGACCGCCATGGATGGTGGGACTGTCTGTTAATGCAGGAGCAATTAACGACCTTGCCTACAGCATGTTGAACTCCCGCTGAAAGATCACTTATATAGTAGAATTGGTATTATGAACCTATATCCTAAAAGTTATTGATAGAATATAAGAAAACTAGACACGCAAGCGTAAAAGCAAAAACGCAAAAATGGTAAGGAGGTTAAAGGGGAGCGACAAGGCAACGAGTGCCTTTAATACACGCTATAATAAAGGCTTTTAATGGAATAAGGCACTAGCGGCACTGGCACTATGAGCACTATCCGCTATGAACACTATGGGCTATGAGCACTATGGGCCACTATAAGCACTATGCGGCGGCGACTTGCTGTCTTACCACCAAAGGCAGTAAACGATCATGCATCACTTTTATCGTATCAAACTGCTTTAACACTTTTTTATCTGACAAGACACACTGCTCTGATAATAACATGACAAGCGAAGCTTGCAGACCTGATTCCACAACAAGCACAGTGACTTGCTCCGATAGCGTTTGAAGATGAAATAATTTGCCTTCTTCACTATAAACACAAACATCAGACACAGAAAAATACCAAGATTTTGGCATCTCAGGCTTGAGTAAAAAACGGGCAGCTGTCGCATTCAGAGCCATCTGAACGATATGGGCATCATGACATGATAAGGCTTTTTTTAAACGTTCAACCACTTGAATATAATATTTAGCATGTTCAACACTAAATATTTGCGACATTTTCGCATCTGGGATTAAGACTTTTGGTGTATATGGCGTTAAAAATTCCATTTCATCGCCTAACGAAATACTCAATACATTATGGTGATCGTTATACACCCATTGCCATTCCTTTTTTGGCATTAACAACATAACCTCTACCTATCATAGTCATACAAGGTGATAATAGTTGATATTTTCACCTATCACAAAGTTAATTTATATCCTTATAAACAAAACATCGAAATAAGATTCTTTACCCCTATAAGATAAAGAAATCTTATTTCAAATACAACTATAAATTGATTAAGACTTATTTAACACTATAAGCATCAATGATACGTTTAATCAATTGAGGACCTTTGTAAATAAAGCCGGAATACACTTGTACCAAACTGGCACCCGCATCAAATTTATCCAGTGCAGCAGCCACGGTTGTGATCCCTCCTACACCAATAATGGGTATTTTCCCACCCAGATGATCCGATAAGGCTTGCACTACAGAAGTCGATAGCCGCTCAAGAGGTAAACCGCTTAATCCTCCCGCCTCTTCTCCAAAGGGTAAATGCCTCACCGCTTCACGCTCCAAGGTGGTATTTGTCGCAATGATACCATCAAATTGATTCTTGATAACCGAAGTTGCCACATCTTTAATTTCATCAATGGATAAATCAGGCGCAATTTTTAATGCAATAGGCACATATTTACCATATTGCTCAGCCAATTCACCTTGTTTTGCTTTCAGGCTTGATAGTAAATCATCCAGTAGCGTCCCATATTGCAAACTGCGCAGCCCAGGTGTGTTAGGTGAAGAAATATTCACTGTGATATAAGCCGCATAAGGATAGACTTTCTCCATACAAATAAGATAGTCATCCTTACCTTGTTCAACTGGCGTATCTTTGTTTTTGCCAATATTGACCCCCACAAGAGCATTGGATTTCATCATCTGTAAATTGCTTACAAGATAATCCACCCCTTTATTATTAAACCCCATACGATTAATAATCGCTTGCGCTTTCTCAAGCCTAAATAATCTCGGTTTAGGGTTGCCTTCCTGTGCTCTTGGCGTCACTGTACCCACTTCTACAAAACCAAATCCCATGGCATGAAATGCATCAATACATTCACCATTCTTATCAAGGCCTGCCGCTAATCCCACGGGATTTGGAAAGGTTATCCCCATCACTGTTACTGGGGCCGATTTCACTTTCTGCGCATAAAGTCCATTCAAAGGAGAATGTGCCGTTGACTTCAAACTACAAAGTGCCAGCTCATGTGCGCGTTCTGCATCCATTTTGAACATGAACTTTTGTGCAATTTTATAAAACATGCTTTCCTCTAACGCTAAAAAAAGCCCCGGCATTTGCCAGGGCTATTCATTAAATGACTATTTAAGCTTGACCTTCACAGTGAATGATCAATAAATTAAGTTCACGTAATGCCACAGAGAATTTAGCAAACTCATGGCTTTGTGATGTCTTGAAATCTGCCAGCATATGGAACCATCTTTCCAGCAAACCTTGATGTGCTTCGATCCACTCTTCTATGAGTGGTTCAGCCGTCAGATCTTTAGTACAGCTACGAAGAACCACTGAACACAAGGAGCGTTGCTGCCAATCGAGCTCTTCTCTAAATGCTGCTCTGGCCAAGGCTTGCCAATGGTTGGCCACGGGCTGTGCACTGATCTGATCTAAGAACCAATGTAAATCCACTTTTGAGCCAAGCTTGAAATAAGTCTCAGCCACTAAACTGATTGGTTTAGACTCTAAATCAACGATTTGTGCAATATCAAGACAAGAGAATAAAGTACTGACATTCGCAACCGACATCGCCAGTTTCTCTGGTACGCCTTCATTTACTAAAGACTGTGCTTCAGAGAGAATCGTATCGACTTCCTCTTGCACCATATATTGATGCACAGTCTCATTCAGCTCATCGAACACGGGCTTAAAGAAAGCCACACTTTGCTCAATACTCATATTACGATTACGATGACGTAAGAACCAACGGCTTGCGCGACGAATATTACGGCGTAATTGATGTAACATTTCACATTGAACCAGCGCAGGCATCATGCCATTTAGTGCAATGATATCTTTTGTCATTGACTCTAAACTAAAGACTTCACTGGCCATAGTATAGCACGTCGCCACTTCAGTAATCGTCGCACCAGTTTCTTCTTGCATCCGCTGAACAAAATTCAGCCCCATGTCATTCACAATACCATTGGCTAAAGAGGTGGCAATGATCTCACCTTTCAATGGATGTTGCTCCATGTTAGCCGCATATTTAGCTTGTAATTGTTCAGGGAAGTAGGCCACTAAAGACTGCTTAATGAAATTATCTTCTGTGATTTCTGGGATCAATAACTGCTCTTTCAATAACATCTTCGCATAAGCCACCAGTACTGACAGCTCTGGACGTGTTAACGGCAGTCCTTTCACCAAACGATCGGCTAAATCATCCTCGGTAGGTAAAAACTCTAGGGCGCGATCTAACTTACCTTCTTTTTCAAGATAATGGATAAAGCGAATTTGCTCTTTCAGCTCATCTGCACCACGTACTTGAGTCACTGAAATACTGCGAGTTTGTGCCTTACAATCGTCTAATACAATGCGACTGACTTCTTCAGTCATATCCTCAAGTAAACGGTTACGTTGCTTAAGTGTCATCTCACCTTCAGCCACCAAGGCATTCAGCAAGATTTTAATGTTCACTTCGATATCAGAGCAATCAACACCACCAACGTTATCCACGAAGTCAGTGTTCATGCGACCACCATTGGCCGTGTATTCAATGCGTCCAAGCTGAGTACAACCTAAGTTACCCCCTTCACCAATGATTTTAGCTTTGACTTCATTACCATTGACTCGCAAGGCGTCGTTGGCACGATCACCTACTTCGGCATGAGATTCACTGGTTGCCTTAACATAAGTGCCAATACCGCCATTCCAAAGGAGATCAACCTCCATTTTCAGTAACTGTTTTAGCAGTTCAATGGGCGTCATACTGGCTTTATGTGTACCCAGCATAGTTTTCATTTCGCTGGATAATGGAATGGATTTAGCAGAGCGTAAGAAAACACCACCGCCTTTAGAGATCAACTCTTTATTATAATCTTCCCAGCTTGAGCGCGGTAAGACAAATAAGCGCTCACGTTCAGCATAACTCTTTTCAACATCAGGATTAGGATCGATAAAAATATGCATATGGTTAAAGGCGGCAATCAAACGCGTATGCTTTGACAGCAACATACCGTTACCAAACACATCTCCTCCCATATCACCAACGGCTAAACAAGTAAAGTCAGTAGTTTGGCAATTCACTCCCATTTCACGGAAATGACGTTTCACTGACTCCCACGCACCACGGGCTGTGATCCCCATTTTCTTATGATCGTAACCATTACTGCCACCTGAGGCAAAAGCATCGCCCAACCAGAAGTTATATTCCTCAGCAATACCGTTGGCAATATCGGAAAAGGTCGCCGTCCCTTTATCAGCAGCCACAACCAGATAAGCATCATCTTCATCGTGACGAACCACATTATTCGGTGGCACGATCTCACCATTGATAATATTATCACTGATATCGAGTAAACCACGGATAAATAATTTATAACAAGCTTGCCCTTCAGCAAAAAAGGCTTCGCGACCCCCTTCAGTAGGCAATTGTTTACAAACAAAGCCCCCTTTGGCGCCCACAGGTACAATCACAGTATTCTTAACTTGCTGTGCTTTGACTAATCCTAAGACTTCGGTGCGGAAATCTTCACGGCGATCTGACCAACGTAAGCCCCCTCGCGCCACTTTTCCACCACGTAAATGCACACCTTCCACGCGCGGAGAGTAAACAAAAATCTCATACTTAGGTAAAGGACGCGGCATTTCAGGAATTTGCTCTGGCGCAAATTTAAACGAAATATAAGGCTTGACGTCACCTTGCTCAGTGAGCTGATAAAAGTTCGTTCGGTTGGTGGCATTAATCAAATCAAGATAACGATGAATAATACGGTCATCATCCAAACTTGACACATCATTTAATCGTAAATCAATTTGTTCCACGAACTTATTTACCGTCCGTGTCTTCAATTTAGGATTAAACTTACGAATATACATTTTAACCAGTAAATCCGCTATTTGAGGATAACGACTAAAGGTCTCCTCAATATAGGCTTGGCTAAACGTCGAGTCTATTTGACGCATATATTTCGCATAAGCCCGTAATACCGACACTTCTCGACCTGTCAGGCCCGTCGATAATACCAAACGGTTAAACCCATCATCTTCAAGTTTCTTATTCCAAACTTGCGCTAATGCGGTTTGAAACCTGTCTTGGCTATCAGCAAGATTATCACTGGCAACGGCTTGCGCTGTCATTAAGAAATCTAAAATCCAATACGTCGAACCATCAGCGGTGATCACTTCATAAGGGCGTTCATTAATGACTCTTAAACCGAAGTTTTCAAGCATGGGAAGCACATCAGATAAATGAATCGGCTCATCCTTATGAAACAGTTTTAAACGCACTTTACTGTTTTTAAGGGCCGTTTCTTGTGGCTGATAAAACAACATTCCCAGCTTATGGTCATCATCCAAAGCTTCTAAATGCTCTATGTCCACCACCGAAGAGGTGGGTAAAACATCTTCCTTATAACTGCGAGGAAACGCATCAACATAGCGCTTGACTAAACTCGTGCCCATTTCTTCGCCTTGAGCACTGACTAAGGCACTGCCTAGCTTATCTTCCCAAGAGCGTGCAGCTTCCATTAAATTTTTCTCAATCGCAGCCACGTCCACGTCCATATTGTTATTATCAACTTTGACAATGTAATGAGTTCGAGCCAAGGTCGACTCAGAGAAATAAGTCGTGAATTCAACGGTTTCAGTACTATGAAAATGTTGCGCTAAAATGCGTTGAGTGTCTTCACGTAACTTAGTGTTATACCGATCTTTTGCCACATAGACCAGACAAGATAGAAAACGCCCGTAGCCGTCTTTACGCACAAACAGCTTCAACCTATCTCTGTCTTGCATTTCCAATACGCCATGAGCGATATGAGCAAGCTCTTTCACATTCGCTTGGATCAGCTCATCACGGGGCAAGGTTTCTAAAATATGTAATAAGGCTTTGTGATCGTGCGAGCGAGGAGCAAGACCAGAAGCTTTTAGAACACGTTCAACTTTTTCAGCAAGCAAAGGAATTTCACGTGGACTGCGGTTATATAAATTCGATGCATAAAGACCAATAAAACGATCTTCACCAATCACTTCGCCCGCATCATTAAAGCGTTTAATGCCGATATAATCCACATAAGCTGGGCGATGGACTCGGCTTTTCTCACTGCTTTTGGTCAATACTAACAAACTGTCATCAAGCGCTTCTTTACGGGCCACTTCTGAGAAGTTAGATAATAGCAGGCCACTTTCTTTATCTGACTTGGCATTTTTACTGAATAAACCTAGACTGGACGCTTTATCGGCAATCAGCTCCAAATCGCCTTCGACTTTACGAAGATCATAACGGCGATAACCCAATAGAGTAAAATGATGATTATTCAAATAGGTTAAGAAACGTGAGGTTTCTTCTAGCTCTGATGTCGTTCCTGGATAAGGACGATGATTAAGCTCAGCAATGATCTCTGTCAATTTCGTTGACATGGCCTGCCAATCGTTAACTGAAGCGGCAACATCGGTCACAACAGAAGCAATTTCTTTTTCTAATAGTTTAATGTCTTCGTTGCTACTTTGTCTGTCGATTTCAATTAAAAATACAGCGACTTTTTCTAAATCATCACGCCCTTCATCGCTGTAACTGACATGGGTAACATCCCCGTCTTTCCGCTCAATGGACATGGGCGTGTGTAACAACATATGAGCAGTAATGCCAAAACGATTAATCGCCATGCCGATTGAATCCACTAGGAATGGCATATCAGGCTGAATCACTTCGATAACAGAATGCGCCGACTCCCAACCGTGTTTTGACTGACTCGGGTTATAAACTCGAATATGTCCTTTGCCTGCCGGAGTCTTATTTAATGCGTTCCATTGGCTCAATACTGCACCGTATAAATCACTGTCATTACGAGCATTGAGATCATCTTTTGACATATGCGCATAAAGACAATTGGCAAATTGCTCAACTTGTTTCGCATGAGAATGGGGTACTTTGGAATGAATAAGATTTACTACATTTTCAAGTAATACTGAAGGCATTGCATCTTTCAAGGCCATGTTACTGTTTCCTTAAGGGTCTATAGCCGCGCTTTTATAATTTTTGGATGCTTATAAAAAATGACCTGAGCCCAGAATCTGACCTAGGTCATGAGGCGAAGTTTATTACTAAATGCAATATATTTCGAGGATTATTTTAGTGGTACATCCACCACTCATACATGTTTTTAACATCTCAATAGAAAGAACTGAAATAACAATCATGAATTAAGACTTTTTATTCAAAAAAAAGAGGAGTCAAGCTCCTATTTTAGTTAGAGATTACCTAAGCTTCCGCCAGAATATCGCCATTAATACCAGTAAAATAATTATGGCTCCCAACATGTTAACTAAAAACATAAAAGTCAGTAATATTCCCATGTCCATTTGACACTTTAATGGCGAAAAAAACCACGTACCGACCCCAGGCAACAAAGTCAGGCCCCTAAAGAGCACTGCACAGCCTCGTTCAACGAGCCCTGATAATCTCCTCCAATTATAAAGAAACAGCATCAGCAGAAAGTGACATTCCTAAAGTGGATACCACAATATTCACAAGTACAGAGCGATTAAAAATCCCTTCTCGTTTCTTGCATAATGACTTCTCTCCATAACCTGCTGCTTAATTTTTTATTAAGCGTTTTTTACACATGTTATTATCCAGCAGGCAATGCAATTGTTATAAGGTTTTTAACCTATGAGAAAGATAAGAATATGAAAATAAAAATATAAAAAGTCGATAAAAAATATAACTGAAGGTAAATTGAAACACTTAAACATATAACAAACATTTAAATAACATAAAAATAGGCAGGTAGAAAAATAAAAAACAACAAATACACAAATTAAATACAGTTAAATTAACAAATAAAGCGTGGCTTATTTGAACAAAAAATGAATCAAATGTTTGAGGCAATTACTCTAATTTATTTAAAGCAATAATATCCACTCCTTGGTTTAATGTGAGCTTAAACAGTCCGTTAACACCGTTTAATGACAAAAAAGGCCTGAAGTGTCGGCCATTGATCCAAATCACTTGCTTCCCGTCTCTCACCTCAATATTATTCACTTTTCCTTGATAATAAGGCATAAACTCCTGATAACTCAAATTGACATTAAAAATAAATGTACGCATATCTTCGCTCACCATGCACTATATTATGATCTTTTATATAGTAACTTTTTCAATATAAAGAAAAAAGAAGGCTACTCACCTTCTTTTCTCTTTTCACTTATCCAGTGCTTAACGCTCCTTGAACCCCATTGCGCTTCTTAATAAGAGCTTAATCACAGTTGGCAATGACAGTTGGCTTCACCAATATCTTTCCATACTTGGGCAACACTAGGTTCATCGTCCTGTGTCCACCAAGAGGCTTACCATTGTCTGCCGTTGTACTCAACTGTGTACTCAACTGTGTACTCAGTTGTGTCTTCACCTAGAAACACATGAAACACATTGAGCTTCTTAATAAGAGCTTAATCACAGCTGGCTTCACCAATGTCTTTCCATACTTGGGCAACACCAGGTTCATCGCCCTGTGTCCACCAAGAAGCCTGCCATTGTCTGCCGTTGTACTCAGTTGTGTCGCCACCTTGGAATACAATGGCCGCATCCCAGCTCACATTGATATCACTCACCAATGACCAAGGTTGAGCAGTCAAAGAAGGGGTATCTCCTTTCGTCCAATATTTGGCTTCCCAGACTAAACCGTTATGGCTAATGGTATCGCCTTTTTGGTAAATAGAATCACTTTGCCAAGCACTGTACTGACTCGCATTATCATCAGTCGTACTGCACTGACTTGAGCCTGAATCACCTGAATCACCTGAATCATCAACAGGATTAACCGTTAGCAATAAACTCGCGCTGGCATCTAAAGCCCCATCAGATACAGTCACACTTAAGGTATATTGAGTGATCTCAGACACATTGGGTGCCGTTACCGTAATGGTTTCCGTGCTATCACCAGTGACGATTAACCCTGCGGGCACACTCCACTGATACACTAAACTATCACCATCTGCATCTGTCCCCACAGCAGTGATCTTGGTTGTGGTATTCGTATCCATGCTCAGATTAGCCGTTAAACTCACTTCTGGTGCATGATTTTCTGTGGCCGCAAGGTGGGTGACTGTCGTCGTTGCTGTTGCCGATAACCCTTGAGGATCCGTCACAGTTAAACTAAACCCATAAACCGTATCAACGTCAGTATCATCCAAAGCAAAACTGGCTATTGCCGTATCCGCATTAATTAAGGTCACCGCCTTACCGGATGTTTGTACCCATTGATAGACTAAGGTTTCCCCTTCAGGATCACGAGATAAGGAACCATTTAATGAAACATCCACTTTACCTGTTACCGTTTGCGCTTGGCCAGCATTCGCAACAGGAGAAAGATTGGTTTCGCTTCCATCAGAATCACCATTACCTAGGCCTTCGTTCATCGCATTGAGAATATCGCCATTATCGGCATCAATTTCCCACGAAAACAATCCACCCAATGAATGAGCAAGTACATAAGCACCTTTAGCTTTCACCGAACGAGGATCATCGTAAGTAATAAGCTCTCCGGTTGTTGCATTAAAGACATAAGGCGCCTCGGCTTGTTCATCATATTGGTATTCCCAATCACCTGTCATGAATTCATCCACGATTTGACGATAATCCACCATGCCAGACTCCCATGTTCCGGTCACAGGACCTGTGGCTTCTCCAGTGAAGGGATTATCATTCTCATACCCATTGACACCAGTCCAACCTCTACCATACATGGCTGCGCCAAGGATCACTTTTCCAGGCTCAACTCCCTGTGCAAGCAATTTGCTCACACCAACATCTGAAGTATAAGGCGTATCCGGTGCCCAGCTGGCTCCATAAATGGCCGCCTGATGATTCAGTTCAGTATTATCCCAGGCACCATAGAAGTCATAAGTCATCAAGAAAAAGTAATCCATGTATTGCTGAGCTTGGTTGTAATCCACTTTTTCAATTTTGTCATAACCTGCACCAATAGCCGAGGTCAACTCATAGGTTTTGCCTGTCTCTAAACTCAGCTCATCCAACATGGCCCTTAACTCTTTCATGAGCAACACATAAGTTTCACCGTCATCACTGTTGCCCAATGAAGGCGATGCACCGCCAATACTTGGGTATTCCCAGTCAATATCAACACCGTCGAAAAACTTCCACGCTTTTAGATAATCTCGAACAGACTCAATGAATGTTTTACGCTTGGTTTCATCACCCATAAAAAAGAAAGGATCCGATAATGTCCAGCCGCCAATAGAAGGTAAAATTTTAAGCTCAGGTCTAGCTTGTTTTAACATCATTAATTGGCCAAAGTTGCCTTTATAGGGGCTACTCCAGTCAGATACGCCATTTTGCGGCATATTAATCGCCGCCCAAGGATCATGAATAGCGACTTGGAAATCTTCTCGATCTGCACAAGCACGCTGCAGGGCTTCAAAACTACCCGAAATCGTTTTTAATCCATCGTTAATGCCATCACCACCACAAATGGGCACAAAACCATAGAGTAAATGCGTAAGATTTTGCGCGGGAATGTTCTCAGCATAATAATCGCGATCATAGACGCCCCACTCGACAAAATAACTGCCCACGACTTTGCCAGATTGAGTCACATCATAAGCTTTATTATTTTCATTTAATTGCAATGTCAGTGGATCAAGATGACTGCCGTCAGTATCGGCAATGACTAATTCTGTCGCATCACTTAAGGTACATTCATCGCCATCACATAAGGCAATCTGCATTTGATAACGACCACCTTTAGCCACCTCAAAGGTTAAGGACTCACCTGACTCATTTGAAACCGCTTGTGATAACACTTCTTCACCGTCTAATAGCACTTTAACAGTATCACCACTGTCACCATACCAAAGTGTCCAATTAACTGTCACAGTTGCAGCATCATTCACTGTCACCAGCTCATTATATGCTGTGGCGGCGGCATTCACTTCAACAATAGAATAAACTTGTTGTGGTAGGCTAATGCTAGGTTTGCTCGGGGCATCGGCAAAGGTAGGGCCAGCGATCATACTGGCAATCAATACTGCCAATTTAGATATACGATTATTCATCAAAACTCCCAATTATTTGATTTTTTTTATTTTGGTATATTTAACTGTCTATAATGTTGTTGACATAAAAATAAACCCCTTTACACTCACGCCATTCATATCAAAAATTATATAAACAGTGATGTAATTAAATAAAGGCGACTGAAATAATAAGTTCATTAACACTAAGGCAGTTAAATACCGCAATAAACTAGCCTTTTATTACTGAATAAACTCTGAATGAAACATAGTTAACATTTATATTAAAATGTAAAAACAACAACTCACCTTAATCATAAAACATTAAATAATTGGGAATAAGAATATATAAAACAAATCATTATATGGTTAATTATATTTCAACCCACACAATCTTAATTAATTAAATAAAAAATTATAATATTCTTTTTCCTGATAGAACCATTTTTAATAATGGTTAAAATAACAACTGAAACAGAACAGATTTAATCGTTACATTAAGATTAAACATAACGATTAATGATTTTAATCTGGTTTAATAAAAACACGAAAAGCAGATTGAACTAGACTTTAGTCTAATTCAATCTGTGTAAAGATATCTTTATAGCTCAAGTTTACTGATATGATAAAAAGGCAATAATAGAAGACGAAAATAGAAATATATAACAAGAAAATGATCACCTTTAAAAATTGAACATGAATACCAACAAATCAATTATCGGCTAAACTTGAACTGACACATAAATTGGATGATGACAATATCATGCCCACTTACCGCTCACCCCCCACCGCTGTGCTGTTATTCACATTGTTAATTTACTTATATCCAATCGTTGAAAGCTATGCCGCACAAACGCACTCGTCTGCTTGGATACAACACACTCAAAAAGGGCTGGAATTTAGAGCAATATTTCCAATTGATAACCTTCAAGGGCATCAAGTTTGTCCCAATGTTTATATTGATAATCAACCCAGTAAGATGCAAGTGAGAGCCTTAGCAACCCAAGATTATCCCACTCTCGTCTGTGAGATCACATTACCAATATCAGCGCGTCACATTAGATTGAATGAACAAGTGTTCTCCATCAACTCTGAGCCTTTAAAACGGATCATTTTACTTGGTGATACCGGATGCAAAGTTGCTGACAATGAAAATATTTATCAGTTTTGCAATAATCCAAGCCTCTGGCCTTTTCATCAAATTTCAACAAAAATTGCATCACTTAACCCAGACTTGATCATTCATACTGGGGATTATATTTACCGAGAATCCCCTTGCCCTAAAGGTAACTACGGCTGTGAAAATACCCCTTTTGGTCATAATCAGGCCACTTGGAATGCTGATTGGTTTACACCTGCTACCCCCATGTTACAGACCGCACCTTTTATTTTTTCTCGGGGTAACCATGAAACATGCCAAAGAGCGGGTAAAGGCTGGTTTCGTTATTTAGCGCCGAGACGTCATGTCAATAAATGTATCGAAAACACCTCGCCTTGGTTTACTCATTCAACTTCATTACAATTTGCCATACTCGATACTGCTAGCATTAAAGACACACAAGGTAACGCCCTCACGTCTCTTTATCGTGGACAAATACACGAAATCAATACCTACAGCAATCATCAACCCAATAAGCCCGCTTGGATAATAAGCCATAGACCTTTCTGGAGCTATGGTAATAACTTATCTGATCATCTAGGAAAAAGTAAAACCAAAATATTACAAAAAGCCATCAAAAAAAGCCCGCTATCAGCGTCTATTGAAGCCATCATCAGTGGTCATATACATTTCGCTCAAGTTATTGACTTTGAAGGAATGCGCCCCACTCAAATTATCGCCGGAAATGGTGGCAGTGATTTAGCTAACCCCGCCAAAATGCCCACTAAAATTGATCATTTGGCAATCCAGAGTCAAAAGGTACGTTACCAGTATGGCTTTATCGTTATGGATAAAACAAAACAAAACCACTGGAGGATAAGTTTGCGAGATGTCGCTGGAGATGAGCTCCTTCATTGCACAATGATCCATAAGACTCTCTTTTGTTAATTTATTGTTTTTAATAAACAATATCATTTTTAATAAAAAGTATGATACAAGGAAGGTGTTTATGCCAAACATGATCTTTATCAAACGTTACACATTATTCATATTGCCTTTTTTAATCCTATGGCAATCTGTCGCTGTTTCTGAAACCCTCACAACCTCAGCTTGGCTACAATATACAGCAGAAGGGTTAGAAGTTCGCGCCCTCATCTCTACACAAATCGACACGTTACAGTCCAACACTGAGCTTGAAGATACCGATACAAATGAAACGGTCACCGCTAAAGTTAATGCCTTATTATCTGAACAAAACAATCAATTAAATTCCCAAAGCCGGAATCCTTGCCCCCATGTCAACGTTGATGGCCTAACGTTAAGTATGCAAGTACGTACTAAACCCACCACTAACTTTCCTACACGAGTCTGCAGTGCCCATATTCCAGAAAATGCCAATATCATCACGTTACAAGATATTGTACTGACACCTGCAATCTCTGAGCCTAAGCGCATTGTCCTGATCGGTGATACAGGTTGTCGACTTTCTGGAGGGCAGCAACACTATCAAGCCTGTAATAATACCAGTGTGTGGCCCTTTGCCCATATCGCCACCAAAATAGCAGAATATAACCCAGATCTCATTATTCATACTGGTGATTATATTTATCGTGAAGTCGCTTGCCCCAAAGGAAATGGCGGCTGCAGTGGTAGCCCCTTTGGCCACAATCAATCTACATGGGATGCTGATTGGTTTCAACCAGCAGCGCCGATGTTAAAAACGGCTCCCTTTATATTTTTACGGGGTAACCATGAAGGCTGTGACAAAGCAGGCATAGGCTGGTTTCGGTTTCTCTCTCCTCGCTCACAACCTAATACCTGTCAGCGCAATACACCTCCTTGGTTTGTTAACTTAGCAAAGCTACAACTGGGTATCATCGACAGTGCCGATGTCATCGATGAACAAAAAAAATCCTTAGCCTCTACTTTTGTACAGCAATTAAACACATTAGCGCCTCAATATAATAAGCCCGCATGGTTATTAAGCCATCGGCCATTTTGGGGATTTGGCGCCAGCGATACTGGCACCAGCATCACTAAGCAAACACCAGAATTACAAACTGCGGTAAAAAAATCTTCCCTGTCTGACTTCATTAACTTAATTATCAGTGGCCATATTCATTTAGCAGAAATACTGGACTTTGACGGAAACCGCCCTATTCAAGTCATCGCAGGAAATGGCGGAAATATGCTTGTCTCACGCACCCCTAAAGCTGCTCAAATCGATAACATGGCCATCAAGCAATCAAAAGTCTTATATCAATATGGCTTTATCGTCATGGAAAGCGATGAAAAAGATAATTGGCGTTTAAGCTTTCGCGATGTGGAAGGTCGGGAACTCGAAGCGTGCCTGTTGGAAGAAAAGCAACTTTTTTGTGAATAACAATGATATTCCCCTATTTTATTTTTGATAAAAATAGGAGGGCTTTATCGAGATCACGCGTACGTGCCATGGGCGGTAAAGAATGTAAAAAAGCCTGCCCATAATCTCGATTAACAATACGATTATCACATAATATCAAGACTCCACGATCTTTTTCATCACGAATAAGCCTACCCACGCCTTGATTTAACGATATAATGGCTTGAGGAAGGGCAATATCTGTAAAAGGATCGTGAGCGGCATGACTCATGGTTTGTACTCGAGTACGGAAAACAGGATCCTCAGGAGACACAAAAGGCAAACGCTCAATGATCACGCAACTTAATCCTTTACCTTTTACATCAACACCTTCCCAAAAAGCACCGGTTCCCAACAAAACGGCATTGCCTAACTGTCTAAATTTTTTAAGTAACCCCTGTTTACTGTCCTGCCCTTGTACCAAAATCGGGTAATCGACACTAGAATAAAGTGCTTGTGCCAGCTGCGCCAACATGCGATGACTCGTTAATAAAATAAAGGTCCGTCCTTTCGCAGCTTGAATAGCCTTAGTGCAAATACCCCGCATCTGCCGCACAGCAGCCATTTCGTTGTTCACATTAGCCAAATGACGAGGCACACAAAATATCGCTTGTTCTTGGTAATTAAAAGGGCTTTCTAGCAAGAGTTTCTGAGCATTAATTACCCCTAAAGATTGACAAAATACATCCAATGTTTGACTCATCTGCAAGGTCGCAGAGGTAAATACCCAGCGGGTTTGTTCATTAAAGATTTTTTGACATTCCTCGGCCATATTCTTTGGGGCCATGGTTAACCTGAGATCAGGCTTTGAGCACTCAATACGGTACAATAATTGAGGGTGGTTAGCGTCAAAAAAAGAACGCAATTTACCATCAAATAAGCAGAGCTTTTTCGCTTGATTATCCAAAGCATAACTGCGCTCTTCATGCCTAGCAAGCAATGCCTTTAATTCACTCAGCGTATCTAATAGCCGTCCTGCTAACAGAGCTAACGCTTTATCTGACATCAAGTGTTCTCCCTCGGTAATGCCATGCTGCCAGACTGATTTTTGCCAATTCGATGACGCTTCTGAGCACGCCATGGCTAAACGGGCTATTTGGGCCGTGTCTCCAAGAGTTTGGCGCTGAATATGTGCAATCAAATTAAGTAACCGAGCCAAATAACTCATTGATAATTGCTGACCTAAGTACGCAAAAATGATATCAGGTAACAAATGTGCCTCATCAAAAATAACCACCTCGGCCCGAGGCAATAAAGTATTAAGCGTGGCCTCTTGTAGTAACCTATCAGCAAAAAATAAATGATGGTTAACCACAATGATTTTGGCATCAAGTGTGCGCAAACGAGCTTTACGCGTAAAACACACATCAAAATACTGACAGGCTTGTCCTGTACACCCCTCTTTTTGACTGCGCACTTTCTCCAAAGACGGGGATGACTCTGAGACAGCCGCTAGCCCACCAAAATCACCGTCTTTGGTTTTATTCGCCCATTGATGGATCCGCAGAATATCATCCAATTGTTCAGGCGGAATAAACTGCGGATCCCTCAATAGCTCAGATAACTTTAATTGACAGAGATAATTACTTCGTCCCTTTAATAACGCCACTTTAGGGGTTAATTTTAGTATTGTCAGCAAAGCCGGAATGTCTTGATAAACAAGCTGCTCTTGCAGCGTTTTTGTTCCCGTACTCACAATCACTTGTTGACCACTGAGTAAAGCGGGAACTAAATAAGCAAAGGTTTTTCCTATACCAGTTCCCGCCTCCACCACTAAAGGGGCTGTCCCCTTTAACGCGCCACTGACCGCTTCTGTCATCTTGCACTGAGCATCTCTCACACGATAATTTGCAATATGTTGATCAAGCAAGCCGGCTTTAGCAAAAACGGCAAGACTTCGCTTTGTAAGTTGACGGGTCAAAACAGTGAATACTCTCAGTGAACAGCAAAAAACCTATTATCCTGATCTACAGGCGTAGCACAAGCACGACACTTGTAACGTAATTGTTTCTTAATGGTAATTTAAAATGCTTATTTTTAAATGTTTTGACCCCATAAACTCGCTAAATTCCCTATTTCTTCATAAGCGGAAATTAGTTGTTGCAATCATCAGAAAAAGTGACTACTTTAAATTAACGCTGACGCGAAGCGCTTGACATTTTGTTTCTTGTGCCCCTTTTTACATCGCCTCAGCATGAACCCATTTAGGTGCGTTCACTAATGCGTTGAGCGAGCCGCTAGATAAGAGAATTAAACATGACACAGCTTTCACACACTATCCATCATCACCATCATCAGCGGTAGCCTTCGGAAGCTCACTGCCGAAGGAATGATCCCTTCTGGCGGTTGATTAATACGTTAAAAACCCTCAGAAGACATTCTGAGGGTTTTTTCGTTTTAAGGGACAAATAAAAAGCGATTAACATGCCTTTTATTGTATGAAAATTTAATTTAACACTGAATTATCAAGTTTATAGGAATGTATTATGTCTGAGTCAAAACGCTTACGTATCGCCATTCAAAAATCAGGTCGTCTTTCAAAGGAGTCTCTTAAGTTATTGAAAAGTTGTGGTGTAAAATTCAATATAAACGAGCAGCGCCTTATCGCCCACGCCGACAACTTACCCATAGACTTACTGCGTGTCCGTGACGATGATATTCCAGGTCTGGTCATGGATGGCGTGGTTGATCTTGGCTTTATTGGCGAGAACGTGCTTGAAGAAGAACAAATCGAACGTGAAATGCTTGGCAAACCCGCCCTGTTCAATAAGCTAAGACAACTGGATTTTGGTGCTTGCCGCCTATCGCTAGCCGTACCCAAAGAATTTGCTTACCAAGATGCCCGTTCATTAGAAGGATTACGCATCGCGACCTCTTACCCCAACCTACTGCGCCGCTATATGCAGGAAAAAGGCATTAATTACCGCGACTGTATGCTTAAAGGCTCCGTAGAAGTTGCTCCTCGCGCAGGCCTATCAGACGGTATTTGTGATTTAGTCTCAACTGGCGCGACCCTAGAAGCGAATGGCTTATATGAGACCGAAGTGATTTATCGCTCTACCGCCTGCTTAATTCAATCAACACAAACCCAAGATGAGGATAAGCAAGCTTTAATTGATAAGATCTTGTCTCGCATTAATGGCGTCGTCCGCGCCAAAGAAAGTAAATATATTCTGCTGCACGCGCCAACCGATAAATTAGATGAGATTGTTTCATTATTGCCAGGGGCTGAAAATCCAACGGTTTTACCCCTTAATGATGACAGCAATCGTGTCGCCGTTCACGCAGTGAGTACTGAAGATCTATTTTGGGATACCATGGAAACCTTAACGCAATTAGGTGCCAGTTCCATCCTTGTCATGCCAATCGAAAAAATGATGGGGTAAGCATATGCAGATCCTAACATGGCAATCCTTATCTGATCCACAGCGAAGCCAAGCGCTCATGCGTTCGCCTATGACACAAAGTCAGCAACTGGAACAAGATGTAAGCCAAATTATCAATACTGTTATCAGTCAAGGCGATCAAGCTTTAATTGATTACAGTCAAGCATTTGATGGGATCACATTAGACAGCATTAAGCTCGATGATAATACCATCAAACAGGCCATTGACAATGTTAATGACACCTTAAAAGCAGCCATTGACCAGGCCATGACTAACATTAGTCGTTTTCATCGCGCGCAACAGTTTCAAAATATTGATATCGCCTCTAACGGGATCCGCTGTGAACTTCGCTCTGAAGCCATTGAAAA
Organism: uncultured Shewanella sp.; assembly: GCF_947495455.1. Classification (GTDB taxonomy): domain Bacteria; phylum Pseudomonadota; class Gammaproteobacteria; order Enterobacterales; family Shewanellaceae; genus Shewanella. The sequence goes on from NZ_CANLZC010000030.1 coordinate 28,350, forward strand.
AGTGGGATTGTACATTCCTGGCGGCAGCGCACCGCTCATTTCAACTGTCATGATGCTGGCACTTCCGGCTAAAATTGCAGGTTGTCAGCAGCGGGTTCTTGTCAGCCCTCCTCCCATCGATGATGCCATTATTTATGCCGCAACGGCCTGCGGCATAGAAGAGATTTACCAAGTCGGTGGTGCCCAAGCCATTGCCGCACTCGCCTTTGGCACAGAAAGTGTCCCTAAGGTGGATAAAATCTTTGGCCCAGGAAATCGCTTTGTCACTGAAGCTAAACGTAATGTTAGCCAAGATCCTCGCACCCTTGTCAGTATCGATATGCCTGCAGGGCCATCCGAAGTGTTAGTGATTGCCGATAGTCAAGCCAATCCTGACTTTGTGGCCGCCGATTTACTATCGCAAGCCGAACACGGGCCTGATTCTCAAGTCATTCTCGTCACTGACAGCATGACTTTAGCCAAGCAAGTAAATATTGCGCTGGATAAACAATTAGCACAACTTTCTCGTGTCGATATTGCCACACAAGCCTTAGCACAAAGCCGTACTCTCGTAGTCAACACCCTTATTGAGGCGGTGCAAGTGTCTAATCAATATGGGCCCGAGCACTTAATCATTCAAACCCAATCACCTCGCACGCTGCTTAAAGATATTCGCGCCGCAGGATCGGTTTTTTTAGGTGCCTATACGCCAGAATCTGTAGGCGATTATGCCAGTGGAACCAACCATGTTTTACCCACATATGGTCATAGCCGCACAGTATCGAGTCTGTCATTAAGCGATTTTTGTCGCCGCTTCACAGTGCAAGAGCTCAGCCCACAAGGCTTAGCCCATTTAAGTGACACTGTGATGACACTCGCAGCAGCAGAGCAGCTCGATGCGCACAAACAGGCCGTAGCCATTAGACTTGCAAACATGAATATTGCAGATGATGCGTTATAACCATAATTTGCTCACGATTTAGCAATAAAAGTCACCCATACACAATACGATTAACAGGCTAAAATGAGGGACAAAAAAGAATGACTCAATACAACTCACTTAATTTGGCTCAGCGCCTTGCACGCCCAGAGCTATTGGAACTGGAAGTTTACCAATCTGCACGTCGCATCGGCGGACAAGGTGACATTTGGATTAATGCTAATGAGTCGCCTTTTAATAACAGCGACATTGATAATATTAACCGTTATCCAGAATGTCAGCCACCCGCACTGTTAAAAGCCTATAGCCAATATGCCAATATTGACACCACACAGTTCATAGTGAGTCGTGGTGCAGACGAGGCCATAGAATTATTGATCCGCACTTTTTGCATTCCCAGCCAAGATAGTATCGCGATTTTTGGTCCAACTTACGGCATGTACGCCATCAGTGCATCGACCTTTAATGTTGGCGTAAAAACATTGTCCTTAACTCAGGATTATGATTTACCTCAAGATTATATTACCCAAGTCACAGATGCTAAATTGGTGTTTATCTGTAATCCCAATAATCCAACAGGCACGATTATTGAAAAAACAAGACTCATTGAAATCATTGAAAGCCTTCCCAACAGTATTGTCGTCGTCGATGAAGCCTATATTGAATTTTGTCCTGAATATAGCGTTGGCAATTTAATTGATAAATACCCAAATCTAGTGGTGCTGCGAACCTTATCTAAAGCCTTTGCACTTGCAGGGGCTCGCTGCGGCTTTTTACTGGCCAATACTGACATTATCGATATGGTCATGCGGGTCATTGCGCCATACCCTATTGCAGAGCCTGTCAGTCAAATCGCCACTAAGGCCTTACAACCACTTTCATTGATCATGATGCAACAACAAGTCGATACACTCAAAAGCCAAGGTCAAATGTTAATTCAAGCGCTTAAGGAATATGGAGCCAACACCTTGCCCGCCTATGGCAACTATGTACTGGCCGAATTTGATGACATTGAGCGAGTCACACAAGCGCTAACGTCGGCAGGCATAGTGATCAGACGCTATAGCGATCCACGACTGGCCAACAAGATACGTTTTAGCTTTACCAATGAGAAACAAACTCAGCGCATTATCCATTTTTTCAAATGTCTCAACGCCACCAGCCATTCAGCTGCTGAGTCCTGATTAACATTGAACACTTTTGATAAGATTTAAATAAAGGTAAGTACTCACATGAAACAGAAAATACTTTTTATTGATAGAGATGGCACCCTGATCGAGGAGCCTGCCACAGATAAACAAGTGGACAGCTTAGCGAAACTGGTCTTTGAGCCTAATGTCATTCCTGCACTATTAACACTGCAAAAAGCCGGTTTTCGTCTCGTCATGGTGAGTAACCAAGACGGTCTAGGCACCCCCTCTTTCCCTAAAGATGACTTTGATGCTCCACAAGACATGATGATGCAAATACTCCAAAGTCAGGGCATTCAATTTGATGATGTTTTCATTTGCCCTCATTTCGATGATGAAAATTGCAGCTGCCGTAAACCTAAATTGGGCTTAGTCAAAGACTATTTAACACAGGGAAAAGTCGATTTTACTCAATCTGCCGTGATTGGTGATAGAGAAACAGACTTAGGACTGGCGAATGCCATGGGTATTCAAGGTATACAATACCACCCACAAACCTGCAATTGGGAGCAAATCTGTGATCAACTGCTCAGCCGTCATCGCGTGGCTACGGTTGTGCGCACCACGAAAGAAACTGACATTAAAGTCACAGTGGATCTTGATGCCTGTCAAAAAGGAAAAATCGACACAGGGATCGGTTTTTTTGATCATATGTTAGATCAAATCTCGACCCATGGTCACTTTAAAATGGATGTGGAAGTCGATGGCGATCTTGAAATCGACGATCATCACAGCGTGGAAGACACAGCATTAGCCATAGGTGATGCGCTACGTCAAGCCTTAGGAGATAAACGCGGTATTGCCCGTTTTGGGTTTAGTATTCCCATGGATGAAGCACAGGCCCAGTGTTTATTGGATTTATCTGGACGCCCTTTTATTAAGTTTAGCGGTGAATTTGAACGTGAAATGGTGGGCAGCATGGCAACCGAAATGGTTCCTCATTTTTTCCGCTCACTCTCCGACGGTCTGCGCTGCACCTTGCACTTGTCCACAATCGGCGACAATGATCATCATAAAGTCGAGAGTTTATTTAAGGTTTTTGGCCGTACATTACGTCAAGCCATCACGATTGAAGGTAACACCTTGCCGTCAAGTAAAGGTGTGTTATGAATCCAATGACTTCTCAACCTGTCGATTCGACAGTGATTATTGATACGGGTTGTGCAAACCTCAGCTCTGTGCGTTTTGCGTTTAAGCGACTCAATCAACAAGAACGAACCCAGATCATAGTGACAGACGATCCCGCTCTCATTAAATCGGCGACTCGCGTCGTATTGCCCGGTGTGGGGAGTGCTGGAGCCGCTATGGCTTCCCTTGAACAGAAACAGCTCATCGAGGTCATAAAAGCACTTAAACAGCCCGTATTGGGGGTTTGTCTGGGCATGCAAATGTTGACTACCCTGTCTAGCGAAGGGGGTGAACAAGGACAACAATGTGATTGCTTGAATCTTATTCCAACGACTATCGCCGAACTGGACAGCCAGGGCGCACCGCTTCCTCATATGGGGTGGAATCAAATCACACCTTCAGACCATCCTTTATTTGCGAATATTGATGTGGGCAGTTACGTTTATTTTGTTCACAGCTACCGCGCGCCATTAAGCGACTACAGTATCGCTCAGTGCCAATATGGTGAGACCTTCAGTGCAGCCATCGCCAAAGACAACTTTATGGGCGTGCAATTTCATCCTGAAAAAAGTGCCCTCATTGGTGCAAAGATCCTCAGCAACTTTTTAAATATGGATAGCGATACCTTTTTGTCATCATCAGCATTTTCCAACTCAAGTGAGGCCAACACATGATAATTCCCGCTATTGATCTTATTGACGGACAAGTGGTGCGCCTCTATCAAGGAGATTATACACAACAAACCACTTTTGATTTGAGTCCATTAGAGCAATTACAATCTTATCAAGCACAAGGGGCTAATCTACTGCATATTGTCGATTTAACTGGCGCAAAAGATCCGAGTAAACGACAAACCGCACTCATTAGAACACTCGTTGATAGCCTACAGACTCAAATCCAAGTGGGTGGCGGTATTCGCAGTGAAGCTCAAGTCGCCGAGTTACTTAATTTAGGGGTAAGCCGAGTCGTCATCGGCTCTCTTGCTGTCAGCCAACCTGAATTGGTCCAGTCTTGGCTTAAAAAATACGGCGGCGATGCCATTTGCTTGGCCCTAGATGTCAATATTAATGAACAAGGCGAAAAAATTGTCGCGGTATCAGGCTGGCAGTCTGGCGGCGGAAAAACCTTGGAATCCCTTGTGGAGCAATTTTCTCCCTTTGGGCTAAAGCATGCACTCGTCACCGACATCAGTAAAGACGGTACCTTAAGCGGTGCCAATACTGAACTCTATAAAGATATTGCGAAGCATTATCCCCATATTCAATGGCAAGCATCTGGCGGCATTGCCACCCTCAATGATGTCGCAGCGGTCAGAGACAGCGGCGCCAGCGGTATTATTATTGGCAAAGCCTTACTCATTGAAGCCTTTGATGTCAAAGAAGCCATCGAGTGTTGGCCCAATGTGAAAGAGGACATATCATGCTAGCAAAACGTATCGTCCCATGTTTGGATGTTAAAGAAGGCAAAGTCGTTAAAGGCGTACAGTTTCGTAATCACGAAATAGTAGGTGATATTGTACCACTTTCAGCACGCTATGCCTTCGAGGGCGCAGATGAACTGGTATTTTACGATATTACCGCCAGTGCTCATGATAGGATCATTGATAAATCTTGGGTAAGCCGAGTCGCTGAACAAATTGATATTCCATTTTGTGTTGCAGGCGGAATAAAAAGCCTAGATCAAGCGAGGCAATTACTGGCCTATGGGGCTGATAAAATATCCATCAACTCCCCTGCATTGAGCGATCCTTCCCTTATCGCTAGGCTGCAAAATGAATTTGGTCGCCAATGTATTGTCATTGGTATCGACTCTTATTTTGATAAAGAGACTCAAAGCTATAAAGTCAAACAGTTCACTGGTGATGAAGCGGCCACTAAAGACACCCAATGGTATACCCAAGACTGGGTAGAAGAAGTGCAAAAACAAGGCTGCGGTGAAATTGTGCTCAATGTGATGAATCAAGATGGCGTGAGACAAGGTTACGATCTCAAGCAATTATCCATGATCCGCCGCCTCTGTGATGTGCCCCTTATCGCCTCAGGCGGCGCTGGTACTATGGCCCATTTTAAAGAGGTGTTTATTGAAGCCAATGTCGATGCCGCCCTTGCCGCCAGTGTGTTTCATAAAGCCATTATTGATATTCAAGCGCTAAAAGCATACTTACTGCAAGCAGGTATTGCCATTAGGCGTTAATTTTCCTTCAGTGCAATGAAACAAAGACATTGATTAAAATGAACAACAATAAGTTCCCCATGACACTTCAACCTTATGGGGCATAGGATGACATTATGACAGACTCGCTTCTCACACAACTTGACTGGAACAAACAAGATGGTCTCATTCCCACTGTCGTGCAAAACCACTTAAGCGGTAAAGTACTCATGCTGGGTTATATGAATAAAGCCGCTTTAGAAAAAACCCTTAGCACTCAAGAAGTGACTTTTTTCAGCCGCAGTAAACAAAGATTATGGACCAAAGGCGAAAGCTCAGGCCACACACTCAAGCTCATCGCCATAGACAAAGATTGTGATAACGACAGTTTATTAGTGCAAGTCTTACCCAAAGGGCCAACCTGCCATTTAGGCACAGAAAGCTGCTGGAAAAACGGCGAAAGCCACAGCTTTATTAACAATTTATCTCAGCTTATTGCCGCAAGAAAAGGTCAAGATCCTAACACTAGCTACACGGCTTATTTATTTGAACGTGGCACCAAACGCATCGCACAAAAAGTCGGTGAAGAAGGCTTAGAAACGGCACTCGCCGCGGCGACTCATGATAAACCAGAGCTGATTAATGAAGCGTCGGATCTTCTTTATCATTTACTGGTATTACTAGAAGATCAAGAACTAAGCTTAAGTGATATTACGCAAAACTTGATGCAACGTCATAACAAAGCCACACAGACAGATAACTAACTTGCTGATATTCACTATTCCATAAATACATCAGCTCAAGGAATAACACTTGAGCTGAATTTTCCTGCGCTTACACTGTCTATTATCGAACGAGTGCTACTCTTTTGGTGGTCTTTCTTTTGGTGGCCTTTCTTTCGGTGGTCTTAGTGGCCTCAAAGGCCTTTGACTGGCATCGCATAACATGCCCCCTTGCTTATTCTTCATCATTTTTTGATCCAAGGCGCAACCTTGCTGCCCTTTAAGGCAACCTAATATTTGATTTTTAGCGGGCAAGTTAACATGGTAGTGATAGCCTAAGTTAGCGAATCTGTGTCCTCGGCAGCTATCAAGATCATCAGGCTCTTGGCCGTCTGCATTTAATCGACTGTAAATAAGATGCCCATCCACTGCCAGTCCTATGATAGGTGCATGGGTTGCAACAGAGCGCCACTGAGTACTGCAGCCCATAGCAGCATGATAATGATAACCCACATGTAAGTTCACATGTCCGCCACAAGCATCAAATGGGGCCAAAGTATATGCCCCCAAAATATGTTCAATTGGCGCTCTCACATCGAATTTAACACCATTAAAGGCTACGCCATAGCCAGTGAATTCATTCGCTCTTTGCAATCCCTTATCAATAACGGGTTTAATGGGAATAATATAAGTCGTTGTTAAGGCATTTCCCATATAACTGACTTGACATTGCACACAATAATTTCGATATTCATCTTCCACATCGGGTTTAGCGGCAGCGGCGCAGGCTTTTTTCGTTCTCGTGACGTTAACCACACCTGTCTTTGGATTGAAAAGTTGCCATTGATCATCATTAAAAAATTGAGCAAGGTTTTTGATAAAGCCCCCATCAATGCCATAGACTTCTCCGTCATAAAACATCATACCGCCTTTTTGGATCCCCTCATTCACTGTATTCGGACACCAAGGACCTTGTTCATGATCAGTGACGGATTGCACCTCAATTTGCAGGCACTGAGTCTTAGCCCCACCTGACAAAGTACAATCCACCACTTTCGGACCACTGACAATCACTTCTTTATCAAAAAATTGACTCAAACGAGCAGCTTGTTCATCCATTGATAAACTCGATGTGATCGCAAGGGGATGTTGAGCATCATGAGCAAGGCTCAAAGGCGTATAAATAACCGATATTGAGCATAATAAAAAATAAGTCACTGAATGTGGAAAAGACATCATCAAGCTCCCTTTTGAAATAAGCCTGTGTTGATCATAGACGAAATCTCATACTACTAAGACCAAACCCCTTAGAAACACGCTTAAATTAATTCTTTTACCATACTTTTTTCATACTAAAGCCAACTTCAATCCCTCTATAATAATTCCATTAACCCATATTATTCGTTGTGTTATATCGCAGCAGGTGCTCTTTGAATAGAACGACAAGTGTTTAATTGACATTAAAGTGATTAAGGGTATGAAAGGAGTAAACATGCGATTAATCAAAAAAGCAAAAGTGCTTCTTAAACGAAAAATCAGTCAAATAGCAGTGATATATTATATCTTCATATCAGTGCAAAATAAGTACGCCACCTTGCTTTTATATAAGTTGGCACATTCCTACCCTATTTGTCGTAAATTACACTTAGTTGACGTGTTGTCAGATAAAAAAAACCATCAAATTGTCAAAGAAAGAACACCAGTCACCATAGATTTGAAAAAATTAAAACACTTACCCAAAGACAGCTTTGGTCACCAGCTTTACTTACATGCTCAAACCACCCCACTCTTTACGCATCATAACAATGACAATAATGATTATGCCTATATTGTCAATCGACTTGTCGTCACCCATGACATTTATCATGTCCTGCTTGATGTCGATACTAAATTTCACTCAGAAGCCCGCATTGCGGGGTTTAGCTCAATACAGCACCCCTATTATTTAAGCCCTGTCATTAATGTCTGCGCCGGTTTAATATGGTGCAGCTTAAACCATCCTCATCGCGTCAGCCAAGTTATTGAAGAGTTCATCAAAGGCCGCATCATAGGTAAAGCGGCAAAGAAGGTCTTTCATATCAATTGGGAAACCTTGTATGAAGAAAAAGCTGAACACGTCAGAGCGCAACTCAACATCAAATTGTAATAAACGGGATGAGTAAGTTTATCCTATCCCCGTAAACTAGACTGATAGGCCAATACCATGAAATGGAAAGTATTTTGGACTGAAATCAAACTCAAACTGTTATTCTTTTTTATTCTGCCCTTGCTGTCTAAAATAAAATTTCAGCTCATTGTAACGGATCAGCATAAAATTGTGGCTAAACTGCCCAATAAACGCATTAATAAAAATTATTATCAAAGTATCTACTTTGGTGCTCAGGTCATAAAGGCTGAAGCCTTACCTTATATTTACTTATACCTTTTCTTCAAACCAATATTAAAACAGTATCAAGTCATCACTCAATCTTTTAGCAGTCACTTCTATCGAAAAGCGCAAGGTCACTTGTATTTATCTTTAAAACTCAATAAACGCAAACTAACAGAATGTTTTGCGACAGCAAGACACACTCAAAGCAAGACACATGATTTTATCATAAACGGCTTTTGTATTAAAAATCATAAACCTCAGCTAACCTGCCGATTTAATATCAAACTCCATATCAAAGCCTTGAACAAAATTTAATAAAGAAGATCGTTCAATTTGCTGTTTATAAGTCTAAATAAGTATCCATCTCTTCCCTTTAAACAAAATCGCCAATTAGCATTATCTTCCTATTGAGAACTCTGTTTTTTTGGAGGCTATTTCATTCAGGATTATGATGTTGCACCAGTCAACTTCTGCTACAATCCGCTGCACATTAAGCCCACTCTTTTCATGATAGGTATCCCTCAATGAGCCTTGCAGATAAAGTATTAGTTGTTAATGATAATCTTCCTATTCGTACCGAAAAACCTGTCCATTCAGGAAAGGTTCGTAGTGTTTATTGGTTAACTGACAGTGACAGTGCCCGTTTAATTAACGAAAAAGGCTACGATGTCCCTGCCGATACGCCTCTGGCTATCATGGTCATCAGCGATCGTATTTCTGCCTTTGATTGTATTTGGAGAGGCGAAGATGGATTAAATGGTGTACCGGGAAAAGGCATGGCATTAAACGCCATTTCAAATCATTGGTTCACGCTATTTAAAGAAAAAGGCTTAGCAGATAGCCATATTCTAGATATTCCACATCCTCTCGTATGGATAGTTCAAAAAGCACGTCCAGTCATGATAGAAGCCATCGCGAGACAATATATTACAGGATCCATGTGGCGCAGTTACAGTCAAGGTGAGCGGAATTTTTGTGGGATCACCTTGCCCGAGGGACTGAATAAAGATCAAAAAATGCCTGAGCTGCTCATCACCCCCTCCACTAAAGGCATATTAACTGGCCTTGAAGGCGTTCCTGAAGCCGATGATGTGAATGTCTCTCGAGCTGATATTTTACGTCACTTAGACGGATTTAATTTTAATAATGAACAAGATGTCGATCTGTATGAAAAGCTATTAAAAGAAGGTTTTGAGGTGATCAGTAACGCATTGGCTGAACAAAATGAAATTTTTGTCGATACCAAATTTGAATTTGGCTACGTTAAAGATACTCAAGGCAATGATAAACTTATCTATATGGATGAAGTGGGAACACCTGATAGTTCAAGGATCTGGGAAGGTAATGCCTTTTCACAAGGCAAAATCATCGAGCAATCCAAAGAAGGCTTTAGACAATGGTTGCTCAATCATTTCCCTGATCCCGATATTCTCCTCAACAAAAATCGTATGCAAGAGCGCTTGGCACTGGCCGCAGACAATCCATTACCTCAAGAAATCATGATGATGGTTTCTGATACCTATATCCAAATTGCCGAAAAAATTGTAGGTAAACGATTATCCATCAGCCAGAATCCAAAGCAAGAAATCATTGATATTCTAAAAAATGAGTATCAGCTTATTGACTAAAATGATATTGGCTCTGAAGGACGATTTCATTCTCCCCTTCAGAGTACAATATAAATTCATTGACTATATTAGACTTTATTATCGAGAAAGCGATAGAGGGATTAACACACGCAATAAATCAGTGCCTTCCATGAGCAGCCGTAATGAAAAAAGCAACAATACCTAAGTAGTCGATCACTTTAGCCATCAAATACGACATCAGGCCAATGAGACAAAATTTCATCATGCTGATTGGCTTGTGAAAATTCCTCCCAGTGCACGCCATTAATATCTGTTTCACAAATAAAGCCAGTGGCTTTGGGATCTTCCCACCCTAAATGACGAATAGGTCTTTCTGCCTGATCTGATGTCAATCGAATCGAAAAATTCAACATTTCTGTGCGCCAAAGAGCATATTCTCTCGGAACCACCACCTCAGGTTCACAGCCTATTTTTTGACTATAAAAAAGAATAGACTCATCGATATCTTTCACTGCAAGTGCCACATGAAACCTTTTCATCACGAAGCCCCCATTAAATCATAAAACGATTATAATTCTACGCTTCTTTTTAAATAGAAAACATTATTACAAGTCATGTTCACGCAACACATCACGTTTTTAATTTAAAAAAACCATTATTAGCAACACTAATGAAACACTAAAAACATTAAACTTAAAACAACATGACAACACCAACAATTAAGACCAATCCAGCATACAGTTTTTGTAAATGCATTTGGGGAATAGCGCCGCCCAATTTAACGCCCAATCCAGCCATAATTGCACTCGGCAGCACAGTAAAACTCACCAAATAAAGATTAATAAACCCCAACTGTCCGGGGACATGCTCAAAACGAGTCCAGCCAGTAACAATAAACATCAAGGCTCCCGTTATCGAAAGAGAGACACCAAAAAAAGCGCCACAGCCAATTGCTGCTCTTAAAGGCACATCACACTTGCTCAAATAAGGCACAGTGAAAACCGGGATCCCCATTAAAAACCATAAAAGACCTTGTAAAAATGTCAAAAAATGGTGATAAGCAGACAATAATGACCACTTAGCCCTATCAGTTTCTTGTTGATATTGCCAAAACCACACACCCAATAAAATCACCACCACTGAAAAAATATGCTTTACAACACTGCTTGCCATCACATTCAGCAATGCAATTGCCACCACACTCCCGATAAATAACCCTGGCAGCATCCTCTTTATCAAATCGACACGAATATTACCTTGACGCCAATGGAGATAGACTGCTGAAATACCCAGTAGCATTGCCGTAGCACCACAACTGGCAATCGCCACTTGCATTTGAAATACGTCTATTAAAGTAAAATGGCGTAAAAGATAATAAAATCCTGGCACTAATGCGAGGCCAGAACCACCACCAAATACGCCGTATATCAGGCCTGCAACACTCCCAATCACCACACATTCACTAATAAATAATGGCCAATCGAGTAACATAGTACCCATCATTTTAATTAAACATTACATATGATTATATACCCAATCCACTTGAAAGTGCATGTTTTCAGAGCTCATAAAAAGGCTTAGTTCAAGGCGTATGAGTGAAAGAATGCTCATTGCCTTGTAAGGTCATACAACGCAGAAGTTAGCGTTTTTACAGACTCCAAAAGGGCTGGTTTAAAACACTTTTATACTGCGTTATTGAGTATCAACTTAGAACAACTAAACTATCAACTCAATGCCTTGCCTAAAAATGTTTTAATTCCAGCTGAATCCTGCATCTTCAAGTGGTTTGGGTATAGTCGCTAAACAAGACTCAGTAGCAAGTTATCAAACGGATTGTGTCCATGCATTTATTCCGCTAATTTTTCCGTAAAAACACCTTTCTTGGGGGAAATGTTCCATCCCATGGCGTTATAGACATGATAACGCAGAGCGCCTACATACTCATGTAAAGCAAAATCCATTAATGTAAACTGATATGCACTGGGCAACCAATAAGGTGACACTGTGACATAATCTCCCCGCATTGGAATGGCATCGATACCAAAATGATTGAAATATTGTTCACTACGGCGCAAATGTAATGCCGAAGTCACCAAGATCAGTTGACTATTTTTCTGATTAAAATGAACAAAATCATGATCTGACTCTAAAATACGTCGAGTAAATTCAGCATTTTGCCAAGTATTCATACTATTAGGTTCAAGGATTATCATCTTCTCTGGTACGCCCAAAGCGACTAACCAATGTTTGTAAACTTTGGCTTCAGCTTCACCAAAATGCAAAGGATCGCCGCCGCTGACTATCACCCAACAAGCCCCCTTTGTTTTATCACAACGCTTATATTGAATTGCCGTTTCAATGATGCGACCATAAGCAAAAAAAGGCGGCTCAACATCAGAGGAAGCTAGCTTAATCGTACCCGCCCCCAATAAAATAATGACATTATTCTCACGCCACTTTACATTCGGTTTCACTTGATAGTCTTGTTGTAAGTCATTTAATAAATATCTCGGGGCAATCCCACTGCCCACCAAAATAAATAACACCAATGCCAAAATGGCCAACCCAAAACGAATTTTTCGCCAACCAAGTATAGAGGCAAGTAATATCAAACACAGTAAAATGATAAGCAGCAAACTCATGAAATACCCTTAATCAATAACCCTTTATAAATAACGCTTAATAAATAATCTTTAGTCAATTCTTCATCTACCCTAGAAGAACACTCCACATAATAAGTGAAAGAGATCCGTCATAGGTATATAGCGTATACACTTCATTTGGCATGCTCAATCATCCTTTTATCGCTATTAATCCTGTCAGCCTGTGCAACGGACTTAAGCCAGATTAACACTCCCACCAATCAAGCAAGCATAATCGCATTTGAAGGCTCGAGGTTTCAGTCTCTCATTCCGCCCTCCTCTTTCCTCTTTCCTCTTTCCTCTTTCCACGTCGGCATCAACGAGCATTGAATACGTTTCATCACCAACCTAAGAACACACAAACTGCTGCAGAAACCATCACCAAAGTTCAACAGGCCCTAGTTTAATCTGCTTTACTTATTGAGTCGAAAACAAGATTAGCCTCTTCTCATCTCAGCTAAATAAGGAAAGCACAATGGGAAAACAATATCGAACACAATATCGAACAGAAAGCGCAGTAAAAACCCTTTTATTAACCAGTTTCATCTTATCAGCCCCCGCTACATTGGCTTTTGACGGTGTCATGGTCGCCAAATCCATGGGCTTAGGGTCAAACATTCAAACTTTTTGTGCGGTAGGAAAACTTGCAACGGGAGGAGGATGTTCAGGTTCAAGTCATGTGATAAAAAGCCATCCCATTTGTTCAGCCGAGACTTTAGATTGTGAGGAAAATGCCCCCGCCATTGGCTGGAGTTGCACAGTTGATAATCCTAATAATGATAATAACTATGCCTATGCTAACTGTATCGATGTGAAGTGGCAATATTGTGCAACCGAATCCTATGGCAGTTACTGCACTTTCGAGGGAACAAAAGTCATCAAATATGGTATCGACAACCGCTGGATTTATAAAACCTATACTGACTCTGTCGAATGCATCAATCAGCACTTTGGCGATCCCGCCGTTGGGCTCGTTAAAGCCTGTTATGTAGTTGAATAGTTATCAGCATTAACGAGGAGACAGTGGCCTCCTCGTTAATGCCAAAATAAAAACACGACTTTGAAATGACCTCAGTACGTCACTTGAAGGTGAGTGGAAACAAAAATATCTTAAACTCTTACGGTAACGTATTGCATCACTGTAAATTCAACAATGTTAGTTCAACAATGTTAGAGTCATGCTGTTATAAGACAAGAAACCAACACATCAGGCTACTGACTAAACACTAAGAGTGAGGCCCTCGTGCCCTGAGGACCCACCTTAGATCCTCCGCCAATAACATATATCGAGTCATTTATTGTCACAGAGCCGTGCCCGTGTCTAGCTTCAGGCATATCCCTCTCCCTTTCCCATAAATCCCGATCAGGATCATAGACCCATACTTGCTGAAACACCCTACCTGTTTTCCAATGACCATTAGACCCGAACGCCTCGCCACCTGTCACAAAGATCTTTCCATTTAATACGGTTGCAGCAAGCCCTGCTAGAGGAACTGGCAAAGGAGAAATGCTCTTCCATTTATCGATTTTTTCATCATAAACTTCCGCATATCCTAAATTTCTGGAAAGTTTTCCATATTGCCGACCACCTATAACATAAAGGTTGTCATTTAATACGGCACTGGTCGCAGAGCTTCGAGAAACACTTGCTGGAGCAGCCTCTTCCCATTTATTGTTATCAACCAACACAAAATGACGAGCTAGATCAACACTTTTTTTAGCATTCTGATCTAACGTTTTTCCACCAACAACATGGATATTGTCTTTTATTGAGGCATAAATAGATTCAGCCATTGGCATAGGTAAAGAGGGGCCATCTTCCCACTCATGACTTTTTTTAGTCAGCCTGAGTACTGTATCTTTTATTTGCCATGCATTACCTTTGACTCCGTAAAATCCACCCATTCCATATAAAAATCGATTATTAGAGACCATGCCAAGATGATGCCGTGCTTCAGGTAATACAGGGCCAAGACGCCAAGTTTGAGTGTGAGGGTTGTATATATAAATGTTAGTCGTAGGAGATAACCCATAAAATATAGAGTCTGTCTTTGGAACGAAGCCGCCGCCGACAAATATCTCACCATCAAAAACAGCTGGATAAATTTCCTGAATTGGGGTTGCCAGCTCAGCACCTGTGCGCCAAACATAATTTAATGGCATAGCGAGTACCTGAGAAATACTGAAGGAGTCTATTCCTAAAATAGAAGTCGCCCCAACAGATTGAATAAATTGTCTTCTGGTTATTCCCATCAATCCCTCTAACGTCTATTATTTAAAATCGGTTGAAACCCGCACTCAATGAACATAAATATAATGGAGTAGCTACCATCATAGATATTGGGTTATTTATCTTAATCACTTCTTTGATTATTTGCTCACTCAAATCTTTTCTAATATTTTATCCGCGGCTAAAAGCGCGATAGCCATGACTGGCGTATTAATATTCCCAGAAGGCGCTAAAGGAAACACTGAAGCATCCACAACATGTAAGTTATCTGTGCCAATCACCACAAAATTATGATCAATAACCGCAAAGGGATCATTATAAGCCCCAACCTTAGCAGTCCCCACAGGATGATGCTTTGATTCAGTATTTTCACGGACAAAATCCACTATCTCCTGCTCAGTAGCCAAAGGACTAATGTTGATCGGTGAATAGATATTCTTTTGCACTAAATCACCAAAAAATGGCAATAAATAGTCTTTTACTCCCGTCACTAACATTTCTAAATCTGCTTGTGTTGATAATACATTAGGATCAATTAACGGATAATCTTCAGGGTTGGCACTCGCCAAGCGAACTTCTCCAACACTGGTAGCCTTAAGCGGTACAACACTGCCATAACCTCCTGATATTTCAAACTGGTAAGTCGTCGCCTTTCTCTTTTCTGGTCCAAAAAAATTAAGGCTTGGCTGATTGAATAAAAAAGGTGCCTTAACATCTAGATTCTCATGTTTCCAAAAAGTAGACACTCCATAATGATCCCTAAGATTTTTACCGACCCCCTTCAATTCATTGTAAACAGGAATATCAAGTGCTTCTAATTCATCCCTAGGGCCTATTCCACTCAGTAGAAGGATCTTAGGCGACTGATAGGCACCAGCAGAAATAATCACACCTTTATTCGATGTAAAATCTGTTTGAATATTGGTTCGCGTATTCAATGCGCTGACACCCACAGCTCGTGATGGATTGTTGATATCAAAGTTAACCTTGTCCACTCGATGATACGTTAAGGACACAAGCTTGACTTTGTTTTTACTCAACAATGGACGGACAAAGGCATCGTAAGAAGTACTTCGTATTCCTCCCTGTTCCCCTTCCTGTCCAGTCCACACCGTTGGACATATTCCATTTTGCTGTCCTAGAGTACAGTCCTTCATATACTTAAAACCCAGTACCTTTTTGGCCGATTCTATATGGGAATGAGCGCCAAGCTGCTCCTTAGCATAAGTAATGGTTTTCAGTGTGCCTTTAAGTTGCTCTATATATTTAGAAATCCTATGCCATGACCAATCTTGATCGCCTATTTCACGCGCAATATGATTAAAGTCATCACGATGACCTGTGACAAAGGCAGTGGCATTAATGGAATGGGAACCCCCTAATGTTTTTCCTTGAGGAAGATGAAAGGTAACAGGGCCGGTACCATCAGCAAACACTTGATCCTCAGTCACAAAATGCCAATTTAAAAATCCATAAGAAAACTGATTGAAAGCCACATTGTAATATTGCTTCATGTCTTTAATCGCTGGCTCTGAGTCATCACCACCCGCCTCTAATAAGAGAACGCTCTCACCTTCCTTAGCCAATTTTGCTGCAACAATACTGCCTGCCGATCCCGCGCCAACAACAATATAGTCATAACCCTTTTTGTGGCTAGAATATTCAGCATGAGTAAACGTGCTACTCGTTACTGTGAAAATAAGTGTAAAAGTGAGCGTAAGCGTCAAAAAAAATTGTTTCATTCATAATCCTTTATTATTAATACCCTTAACAAGCAAAACGAATAGAGCTCATTAACTTAGTGATGTTCAATCCAACACAGTCATCAAAAAACAAATCACCATGGTGATTTTGCTTCTTGTGCCCACGGCTATTTATATTTAAATTATGCTTACGTTTTTGCTTTAGTTGAATTAGCCAAAGACGCTAAAAACAAGCTGACTAAAGAAAAAGTGTTCAATCAATTTTGGTATTATGCAATAAGCCCCATCTGTTTTTATAAACGACTCCAATATTCTGCCACTAATGTCATTCCCAACCATAAAAAGGCTGACCAAACCATAATGCTTTTCACTGGAATAAAATGAAATAACAATTGTGGATTGACTCCTAGTAGTTTGGGTTCAAGGAAAGTTTGTGGCTGAAAATCCCAACTCGTCGCCAAACGCCAATAATGTTTGGTGCTAGGATGATTACACCAGTATTGGGCATATGACGAATAGACAGATCCTATTCCCAATATACCTAAAAACTCAATAACTGCTATCAGCTCCAAACTCAGGGGGAACCATGTCGGACCGCTTAACAATAATATCATTAACACTAGCCATTTTTTTCTTGTCATTACACTTCCTTTTTGTCGAATGAAATAGTCATAATGTAAAAAACAAATATACTTCATTTCACAATCCTTGTAAGACTAACCCTTCTATAATGCGCATATGTGTTTATCATGTCAAACAAGTTACACCTTACTTATAGCAAAGCTGGCTTACCGCTAATACACTGTATTTAATCACCATTTAATCAGATGCCTGAAATACTCCACTGAAGAATTAAGAATAGTGAGAAAAAACCAATCGACTTAAATTACCGATGAAGATAATCGGATTTATTCGTTTGTTCTGTTACAGAAGTTCAAATTATCATTATTGGATAACTGATATTGTGAGTTTGTTTTTTATCTAGCGACACACTTTTATTAAGATAAAAAATTGAATAAAAATAACGTGAATATTTTCAGGAGTCATATGAAGACATTAAAATCGGTGGTAAAACCTCTAACCTTGAGCTCATTGCTACTGTCTACGACTTTTGCCAGTGCTTTTTCTGCTCAAGCCGGTGATTGGATTGTGGGTGCAGGTATGTATGATATTACTGGGCCTGCGGCAGATCGTGGCATGGTGGGCTATGGGGATCTTGATCAAACCACTCAAGGGATCGCAACACGACTCTGGTCACGTGCATTCACTATAGGATCACCACAAAGCAATGACTTTGTGGTTTTTGTCAGTGCCGATTTACAAAGTATTCCTCAAGGTGTCCATCAAGGCGTCATGGCTAAAATTGCCGCGAACCGCACTCTCTCTCCTTTTTTAAATGAAAAGAATGTCATGCTAACCGCGACCCATACTCATGTCGGGCCTGGCGGTTATGATCATACCGTAATGCTAAATTTAAGTGCATTAGGGTATGATGAAGATAATTATGAGGTTATTGTCGATGGTATCTATCAATCTATTGTTAAGGCATTTGATACTCGAGCATCGGGTAATATTGAGTTTGCTCAAGGCAAATTGACGAATGCCAGCATCAACCGTAACAAATCAATTTATGCATTTAATGAAGATAAAGATGACTATGATACTGATGTCAATGACACCATGACATTATTAAAGCTCACCAAAGATGATGGCAGTGAAATTGGTATGATTAACTGGTTTGCCGTACATAATGTGTCAAAGCAGCAAACTTATCGTTATATCAGTGGTGATAATAAGGGCATGGCCAGTCAATTATTTGAAACATCAAAAGGCAGTCAACCACCACTGAATATGGGTTTTGTTGCTGCATTTGCCAATAGTGATGAAGGGGATGTTTCGCCAAATGTGTGTGGCCCTCAAGATGGCTGTGCAGACAATGATCATGATAATGTGATGTTATCTGCAACAAAGCAATATGATATGGCGTTATCTTTATATAATAATCCTAGCAAGTCATTATCGGGTGAATTAGATTATCGTTTTCAATATGTTACCATGCATGACTATCCAGTAACTCAACAGTTTACTCATTCAGGTAAGGCTGCGCCGCTCTGCCATGCTACTGTGGGTTGGTCATTTACTGCGGGCGCGGAATGGGATGGGCCGTCCGATATGAAAGGCATTTTTGAAGGAATGACGCAAGATAATGAAGGGACGGCTTGGAATAAAAGTGGATCTTTAATAGGAAATATTCTCTCAGGTTATCCCTTGTTAGGCATGTTAGAAGTCTTCTCGGATGTTGCGGTAGGCTCAGATCGTTACGAAGCATGCCAATACCCGAAACCGACCTTTTTAAACAGTGAATTGACTAATGGTATTGACTTATATGTTGATACTTTACCTTTTCAATTGTTTAGAATTGGTGAGTTAGCCTTAGTTGGTGTGCCTTCTGAAATGACCACTATGTCAGGTCGCAGGCTACGTAACGATGTGTTATCGGCACTAGAAGCCAGTGGTGTTAAACATGTGGTGATTGCGGGCCTAGCTAATGCCTATAGTGGTTATGTCACTACCAACGAAGAGTATGATCAGCAGTATTATGAAGGTGCCCATACGTTATTTGGCCCTAATACCTTAGCCGCTTATCGTCAAATATTTACCGGACTGGCTGAGTCCATGGCTGATGAGACACAAGTCAATACAGGACAGACGCCCATCAATCGTAAAGATGACCAACTCATTAACACTATAGGTGTCGTTTATGACGATAAACGTTTCTGGGAATCATTTGGACAAGTCACCAAAGATGTGTCCTCTAGCTAAAGTCTCGGTTAAATTCCGCTCAGGTCATCCGCAAAATAACTTTAAAACCATGGAGGCCTTTTTTGAAGTACAACGTAAGGTCAATGGTAATTGGCAAACGGTATTGACTGAAAATGACGCCAGCACCTTATTTATTTGGATCCGTGACACCGATGCCGATTGCCTCGCATGCTCTGACTCAAAGCTGGAATGGCGCATTGATGAAGATATGCCCACGGGCACATACCGTATTCGTCACCGAGGCTATTGGAAAAGTGGTTGGACTGGCGCGTTAACGAGCTATTCAGGGACTTCCAGTACCTTTGAGGTGAAACAATAGCCCTATTATCACAAGGCAAGGGAGTCGTAGCTGCTCCTGTGCCTAAGATCTTGGTGGTTATTGATCCCGTTAGTCAAAACTAGCAATCAATATGAACCAATGTGCCTTATCTTTACGCTATAAAGATAAGGCATAACGTTCAAATATCTCTATTCATTAATTTGCTGTTTTAAATTTAGCCATGAAAGACCGCCATAAACTTGTTATAATTTTTGTGTTGGCACCATGTATAGTCTAAGGCGGAAAAAATGTCTGAAGAAAATAACTATCATGATTGGTTTCGAAGTACAGTTAACCATAAAGGTGTGATGGTTAAACAGTTTTCTGATGTAAGTCAATACTTTATTAGAGATGCGGTGAATGCAAGCCATACATTAATCGATATGGGGTGCGCGTACGGTATTGCAACATTACCCATATTAGAAATGCATAAGAATATCGTAGCTTGTGATTTAAGTCAGGAACACCTCGATATTTTAAAACAAGAAACACCAGAGAAATTGTTGCCCTATTTAACCTTAAAACAGGGTGACTTCCCTTATGATTTTTCTTTTGAAAAGAATTCAATTAGTGGCATTCACTGCTCTTATATTTTTAACCTTATGACAGCTGAAGCCGTGTCTTTAGCATTGACACATTGTTTTAATTGGTTAATTCCCGGAGGAAAGTTGTATATTAATGCTCCAACCCCTTATTTAAACGGCTTAAACTTTATTGATGAATTTCAGCGACGTGAAGCCAATGGGGAACCTTTTCCAGGTATCATTGACAAACAGTCAATGGCAAGCTTTATTCAGCAAGGTTTACAAGAAATGATGTCCACTGATGGTCTGCTTAATTTTTTACATGTATTTACAAAGGAGAGTTTATCTAAGGTGCTCATAGAAAAAGGGTTTTTGATTGATTTCAGTCAATATTTTGATATTAAAATACCGAGTCAACTTGACCCATTGATAGGCGGAAATGGCAAAGCATCTATTGGGATCATTGCTCGTAAACCATGAACTTTAATGATAAATCCAGCTATTATTCAAATCTTCATAGTAGAAAGCAATCATAAAGAAGCCATCATAGCATCCATTATTGATTTTGTATTTGGGTTATTTTTTGATTGTTTTCTTCTTATTGGTTTATCTATATTGTTCGCACACAGAACCCATACGAGTCACCCGCCACATATTCATTGCACGCGCAAAAAAACAACCGCTAAAAACACCAAAAACAAGACTCAAACTGATAACAAAATGGGTGCTCTCAACCAAAGAAGAATTCAATACACTAGGCGCAGCAATAATGTATTGGGTCAAAAAGACTGCCATCATCAGAATGAGTGGTAGCCAACTTCCCGGAATAAACAAACACTTCGTCCTTGGGTCGAAATAAACCCCTTTTACAGGAAAATATTCCTTTATCACGTAACTCATAACCATCAAAGCAATCAGCCAAGCGCCAATAGCAAAAAATGATAAGCCAATTTGTCAGTTCCGATGATACCACTTGTAGTGATTATGAAGTAAAGTATTTCTTCACTAACGCCAGCTGTACAAAATAACCCAATCTATGTAATGACAAGGGAATGACACTGCATTTTCAAAGTCAAAAAAGTCAAAATAAGCTTGACTCAACGTGAAGCGTTCATATATGTCTTTGTTAATCTTAATTTTGGGTGTCTCAGTTAATCTTGGTAATTGTTTTGTTATGCGCACTAGATGAATGCTCCATCAGCTGACTTAAATGCCCACACTTTGCCCATTTTGTCTGCTGCTTGCAGCATGAATAAGTAATCGTTGAAATAAAGCATATCGTAATCCGGCGTGCTACTTAGCTCAAAACGACAACTCACTTCGGAAATTTGAGCTTGGTCTGATTCTGCCAGCTGTGCGAGAGTCTTTGACTCTTCGGCTACCGAGGCCTCGCAGTTTTGAATTATTGAAAACTGAATGCCATCAAAAACCACCTTTAGTGATCCTTGTGAAATTGATACTTGAGGCGATGGCGCCTTAGAGCTTTGGTAGAAAGCTTCAATTTCATGGGCGTATTTATCTAGTGAAGGATTAATTGCTTCGCTCAATAGTATTAGTGCTTCGTACATATTTCCTTTATCGCTTAACAGCTCATTCAGCAGCAAGATAATCTTCCTGACTGCTGACGCTTTTTTAAAACAAATAAGCAAGCTAGAGTACACTGCTAACCTATTGTTGTACAGTTATTATTAACTCTCTTAAACAACAAACAACCCCTTTACTAACAAGAGACTATGGTGTCAATCGTTAATTTCAAGCTTTTGATGCTTTCCACAAAACGCCATCTCTTAACATTGAA